>CAYUHA010000001.1:0-34446 GCA_964444395.1 uncultured Candidatus Saccharibacteria bacterium
CTAAAATTGGAGTCTCTTTCAGGGGAGCAACTCGCTGGATTGCTGTAGGTCCAATTTCTTTTCAACCCTCAGAATTTCTAAAACTTAGCTTTTTACTTTATCTTGCCGCTTGGCTTTCAAAAAAAGAATTCTACATCGGGAATGTCAAACAAAAAATCTTAAAACTTAAAAATAGCACTCAACCCAAGATTTTAAGAACTAAATTTAAAATAAAAAATATTTTAAATAATATAACTATAAATCAGAAGCTTGGTATTTCTCAAACTCTCCTGCCATTTTTAGGAATAATAGGGATAATAAGTTTATTCTTAGTTCTTCAACCAGATATCAGCACTCTCGGGATAATTGTAATAATAGGAATTGTAATGTATTTTTTAGCAAACGCGCCTCTTTGGCATATGATTCTACTCGGTTTAACTGGTATAAGCGCTTTATTTTTATTAATAAAAATTGCTCCTTATCGCTATAATAGATTTTTAGTTTTCTTAAAGCCGGATATTGACCCAATGGGAATAAGTTATCAAATAAAACAATCTCTAATTGCTATAGGGTCAGGAGGAATATGGGGAAAGGGGTTAGGGCTCAGCGTCCAACAATTTGAATTTCTACCTCAAACAATGGTAGACTCAATTTTTGCCATTTTTTCTGAAGAAACCGGCTTTCTCGGCTCTTTGATTTTAATTTCTCTCTTCTTGATATTTTTTTGGCGAGGATTTAAAATTTCAATACAATCCCAAAATAAATTTGCCCAATTGTCTGCCTTAGGAATTAGTTTCTGGATAACACTCCAAGCATTTATAAACATTGGCGCGATGATCGGAATCCTCCCTCTAACCGGAGTTCCTTTGCCATTTATCAGTTATGGAGGATCAGCGTTAGTAACAGAATTGGTCGGACTGGGAATACTTTTAAATATATCAAGGTCATCTTAGCATATTGCATCTTGACATTTTAACAAAATTTAAATTAAAAATGTTTAGACGCAAGTTTAAATATTAAAATGTTAATGTTAAAATGAAAGTTTTATTTACCGGAGGTGGAACCGGAGGACATATTTTTCCAATAATTAGCATTGTCAGAGAAATAAAAAGAATAGAGCTTGATTCTCAGTACCCCCTTTTTAAATCATCTAATAAAAAAGGTGAGTTGGAATTTTTTTATGTTGGACCAAACGACAATTATTCAATCTTTCTTTCTCAAGAAGGAATAAAAGTAAAATCAATTTTAGCTGGAAAAATCAGAAGATATCTCGGGGTCAAAAGTATACTGCAAAATTTAATAGATATCGTGTTTAAAACTCCTATAGGTATAATTCAAGCATTTTTTTATATTTTCTTCTTAGCCCCTGATGTGGTTTTCAGTAAAGGAGGATACGGATCATTACCGGTAGTTCTTGCCAGTTGGATTCTTCAAATACCTATTTTTTTGCATGAATCAGACGTTTCTCCAGGACTAGCTAATAGATTTATAAGCAAATTTTGTATAGAGATTTTCGTTTCCTTACCAATATCTAGAACCGAATACTTTCCTCCCAAAAAAATGGTACCAGTAGGAAATCCAATTAGAATAGAATTATTAAGAGGATCCACTGATGAAGCAAAAAAAATGTTTAAATTAACTCTTCAAAAGCCAATAATTTTAATTTTAGGCGGCTCTCAAGGATCCCAACGAATTAATGATAAAGTTTTAGAAATCCTGCCGGAAATTCTTTTAAATTTTGAATTAATTCATCAATGTGGAGAAAAAAATTATAAACAAGTTAAAGCAGAAAGTGAAATAGTAGTATCTGAAAAACTAAAACCGTATTATCATCTCTTTCCGTTCCTAAAAGAACAAGAATTGAAACAAGCTTATTATATTTCAGATCTTGTTGTAAGCAGGGCGGGTTCAGGAAGCATATTTGAAATTGCTAGCGTTTCAAAGCCAAGTATTTTAATTCCTCTGCCTGAATCCGCTCAAAATCATCAAGTTAAAAATGCTTATACTTACGCTGAAAATGGAAGTTGTTTGGTGATAGAAGAAGCAAACTTTACCGCTCATTTTTTCTTAGAAAAAATAAAATACTTATTTTCCCACCCTGAACAACTTGAAGCTATGAGAAAAGCATCTAAAAATTTCTCTCGACCAGATTCAGCTAAAGTAATCGCTCAATATCTTATTGAATATTTAAGTAGATAAAAAACTTATTCCAAATTCATTTTAAAACATTATATTATGAAAATTGATACAAATGTTTCCAAAATAATAAATCCTCGAGTAAGAATCGCTCCGTCTCCAACAGGTCCTCTCCATATAGGAGTAGCACGAACCGCTCTTTTTAATTATCTTTTTGCTAAAAAGTATCAAGGGGTTTTTATTTTAAGAATCGAGGATACTGATGTTGAAAGATCTAATATATATTTTGAGAGAGATATTATTGAAAATTTAAAATGGTTGGGTATTCAATGGGACGAAGGGCCGGCTTTAATTTCTCAAGAAAAAACTAAAGAAATCCCAAATTCTAAACATCAATTCATAAACAATAAAGAAAAAAAATATATAGGAGAATATGGTCCTTATAGGCAAAGTGAGCGGATTTCAATTTATAAAAAATATCTAAAAAAGCTGTTAGACGAGGGAAAGGCCTATTATTGTTTCTGCTCTGAAGAAGAATTAGAAAGTCGAAGACAATATCAAATAAGTATTGGCCAACCCTTTGTATATGATGGAAGGTGCCGTGAGCTTTCTGAAAAAGAAGTAAAAAAATATTTAAAGGAAAATAGATCCTTTATTATTCGATTCAAAACCCCTATAAAAAAAGTGGCTTTTAAAGACCTAATTAGAGATAATGTAGAATTTGATTCGGCTCTAATTGGTGATTTTGCTATAGCTAAGAATTTATCCACTCCTTTATATAATTTTGCAGCAGTGATTGATGATTTTGAAATGAAAATCTCTCATATAATTAGAGGCGAAGATCATATTTCTAACACTCCAAAACAAATTTTAATCCAAGAAGCCCTAAATTTTCCCCATCCCCAATATGCCCACTTACCTTTAATCTTAGGATCAGATAAAACAAAGTTGAGCAAAAGACACGGCGCAACCTCTATTACGGAACTTAGGAAAGCCGGTTATTTAAGCGAGGCGTTAGTTAATTTTATAGCCTTCTTAGGGTGGAATCCGGGAACAGAAAGAGAAATCTTTAGTCTTGCTTCTTTAATTAAAGAATTTTCATTAGAAAAAATCCAAAAAGGAGGTGCTATTTTTAATATTAAAAGATTAGATTGGATAAATGGTTTTTATATTCGCCAGAAAACTTCAGAAAAATTAACAGAAATGTGTTTACCATATTTAATTAAAGCAGGACTTATTGAAAAATTGGAAAACAACGCGAATAATAATTCTAAAAACACCCCTGCAAACAAATCTAAAACCCTTAAACTTTTTAAAGAAAAAAAATTAAAGTTTAGAATCAAAGAAACAGCAGAAATTATTGATTTTAATTGGTTGGAAAAAATTGTGACTATTTATCAAAAAAGATTAAAAAAACTTTCTGAAATCTCAGAACTGACAGATTTTTTCTTCAAAAAGAAGTTAAATTATGAAAAAGAACTCCTTAGGTGGAAAGATATGACTGATAAAGAGATAGTTTCTTCTCTTGACAAATTAAAAAATTTATTATCTAAAATAAAAACAGAGAATTGGAATAGCGAAACTTTAAAAAAACTTTTAATAAAGGAAGCAGAAGAGTGGGGGATTGTGTCAAGCGAAACCCGCTACCATAATGCACAAAACAAAGAAATAGAAAAAGGAATAGAAGAAAAAATTCATAGCGATAGAGGAAAACTTTTATGGCCTTTTCGGGTAGCTTTAACCGGGAAGAAGAGTTCAGCCGAACCTTTTGAAATCGCCGAAATTTTAGGAAAAGAAAAAACAATAAAAAGAATAGAGGAAGCAAAACTTCTTTTCTTATTATAAGTAAACAACATTTCCTCGTATATATTAAAATATACAATTTCGCCGTCGTTCCTTGAATTTAACCCATTCTTTCGCTTCTAAAACGATTCTGGTTCGAATCCTGCTCTCTAATGGAATCATCTTCTAAAAATTGCCATGGCAATTTTTAGAAGATGAATAATATCTTACTATTAATACTATTAAAACCTATAAAATAAAAACAATGAAAAGATATTTTTTCATTATTTTATTCATAATCGTCATTTTTGTTTTTGGGTTTTGGAAATACTCAGCAGCTCAACAGAACCAAATCCCAACTTCAGCAGAAGCTCCGGAAACTTTGGAAGAGGCAAAATTTATCTTAGTAGAACTTATTAAAAATCTTCCAAGCGCTGTTAAAAAAATCTTCATAGAAGAAGCTTTACCAATTTGGCAAAAAATGTATGAAAAAATAAAATCCTTCTGGAATATTTATATTAGTGCTAGGGTTAAAATACTTTGGCAGAAAATCAAAACCACATTTGAAAAGAAAATAGAAAAAAAGGCGCCAGTTATTGAAAAAGAATTTGAGAAAGAAAAAAAAGAATTAAAGAAAGAAATAAGAGAAAAAACTCCAGGGATTATGAAAAAAACTTGGGAAAAGTTAAAGAAGTTAATAAAATAATAAATAATTTTTAATATTTTAATAATTTTTTAATAATCTATAATTACTGTTATTATTTGAGAAAGGGGAGTGAATTTTTCGCTTGACTTAACTTTTTAAATGATTTAATATAAATATAAAAAGGTTCGCATAATTATACTTAAGAGAACTATTATATGTTGAAATATGTTGAAAAAAAACAATAAACCAATCCCCCAGCATTTAAATGATTTTTTGGACTGGCTTGATATAGAAAAAGGACTTTCTTCTAAAACACAAGAAAATTACGCAAGATTTTTAAAAAGATTTTTATATTGGTTAAAAGTAAGCAAATTAGAAAAATTAAAACCTCACGAACTAACTCCTGAACATATTTGGGAATATCGCGTATTTCTTTCTCGTAAATACCCATCAAAAACAAAAAAACCTCTTAAAAGAAGCACTCAAAATTATTATTTAATCGCCTTGAGAGCTCTTCTAAGTTATTTTGCAGCGAAGAATATATTCTCTCTGCCAGCAGATAAAATAAAACTCTCTAAAACAGGAAAAGATAAAATAGTAAATTTCTTAAATTTAGAGCAATTAGAAAAACTATTTTCAGCCCCTGATACTTCAACTACTCAAGGATTGAGAGATAGAGCTATTTTAGAAACCTTATTTTCTACAGGAATGAGAATAGCTGAATTGGTTGCTTTAAATCGAGAACAAATTAAAGTAAAACCCGAAACAAAGGAATTGGAGCTTGGAATTATTGGCAAAGGAGGGCGATCTCGAACTGTTTATTTTTCAGAACGCGCTCTAATTTGGCTAAAAAAATACCTTGAAACTCGAAATGACCGAGAAAAAGCTTTATTTATCAATTATAGAAGTAAAAAAGGAGCTCCTCGAAGGCTAACTCCTCGTTCAATTGAAAAAATAATAAAAAAATACTCTATTCTTACTGGACTGCCCATTACTACCACTCCACATGTTTTACGACATAGCTTTGCCACTGATCTATTAAGTCAAGGAGTAGATATAAGAACTGTCCAGGAGTTTTTGGGACATAAAAGTATCTCTGCCACTCAAATTTACACTCATGTTACAAGTAAAATGCTTCGAGATATACATAGAAAATTTCATAGCGGCAGAAAACTAAAAGAATAAAAATAAAAAAAGAAAAACCTTGTATAATTTAATACGCTATACTTATAGCCGACTCATATACTAGTTTAATACCAACTTAGCAAAAATGCGTATTTATCATCTTTCTTTTTTCTTTTTTTCTTTTTTTATTTTTTTATTTTTTTATTTTTTATTTTTTATTTTTCTTTTTTCTCTTCTCTCCTTTCTCTACTCTTTCTCTTCTCTCTTTTTCTTTTTTCTTTTTCTCTTCCTCTTCTTTTTTTCATTCCACAAAAGTGTCCGATCGGACACTTTTGTGGAATGAATATTATTTTCCAAATCTTCTTTGTCGCCTATCGTATTCTTTTAAAGCTTGGTCTAAATCCTTCTCATTAAAATCTGGCCAATATTTTTTTGAGAAATAAAGCTCACTGTAAGCAGCTTGCCAAAGTACAAAATTAGAAAGACGTTTTTCTCCTCCTGCGCGTATGATTAAATCTGGCGCAGGAAGGCCAGCAGTTGAAAGGTAATCTTCTATTAATTCCTCGGTGATTTTTCCTGCCGGGATTTTTTCACTAATAATTTTCTGAACTGCTTGGACAATATCCCATTTTCCCCCATAACTTACCGCTAAATTTAAATAAAGTTTAGTATTGTCTTTGGTTAAATTTTCTACTTGCTCTATTATTTTTTGTAAAGATTTCGGCAGTCTTTGCTTTTGCCCAATTATCTTTACCCTTACTCCCTCTTTTTCGTATCTCTTTTTCTTTATATTTTGAGACAAACCTTTCTCAAATAATTTCATTAAATACTCAACTTCTTCTTTTGACCTATTCCAATTTTCAGTAGAAAAGCCAAAAGCAGTCAAAATCTTCACTCCCCTATCTCTGCACCATTCACAAAACTTTGTCAAATTTTGAAAACCTTGCCAATGTCCTTTAAAAGTAGGCAAACCCCTCTGCCGGGCCCAACGACGATTACCATCTGGAAATAAAACAATATGTTGCGGAATCTTCATAACTCCCTATGAAATTACGAATTTTTACAAATATACGAATAAATCTATAAATCTATTCGTATTATTAGTATATATTCGTATGTTAATATTGCGTTTTTCAAATTTAATTGGTTCTTTTTCTTTCTGTTTTGCCGTAATATATCCTACAGCAAAAGAAAGTAAAGAAATTAAAATAACACCGATTACTAAAATTATATCATTCTGATATTTTTTGACAAATTGTAAAAATTTTGATAACATTAACAATCGAATCATCTCATCTTAACATATATTATCAACATTTAACACTTTTACTATTAGTTAAATGTTATAAATGTTAAGATGTTAAAATGATTTTATGGCAAAAACTAAAGCAGCTGGTGCAACAAAATTAGGAAGAGATTCAGAATCTAAAAGATTAGGAGTTAAACTTTTTGAAGGCCAAACAGCCCGGCCCGGAATGATTATTGTCCGCCAAAGAGGCACAAAATTTCTTCCAGGGAAAAATGTTAAACAAGGAAATGACTATACTCTTTATGCAACTAAACAGGGAGTAGTTAAATTCACGACAAAAAGAATTAGACAATTCAACAACTCGCAAAGAAAGGCTAAAGTGGTTAATGTCATATAATATAACACTAATCTATAAATGAAATGCTAATCTACGAATTATAATGCGAATCTACAAATGATATGCTAATCTACGGACTTGCTAATATTGCCGAAAACAGAAATCAATTAACAGAGAACAAAAAACAGTAGTGAAATCAGAAAACAGAAATTGGTTTTTTGTCTTCCATTTTCTGTACGGACTTCGGTTTTCCAATAACTTGTTTCTATCTTCTCTTTCTTTTAGTGGTTCGCATAATTAGTATATTAATTCGCATATCCAAATTATAATTTTATCGCTCTTCTTATAAATTCTTTAAACAATGGATGCGGATTTAACGGCCTCGATTTAAATTCAGGATGAAACTGGACAGCAACAAAAAATGGATGATTTTTAAGCTCAACAATCTCTACTAAATCTCTTTGAGGGTTAATTCCTGCCATTATCATTCCTTTTTTCTCTAAAATTTCTCTAAAGTTATTATTTAATTCATAGCGATGTCGGTGACGTTCTAATATATCTCTACATCTATTGTACGCCTTAAAACTAATTGTCCCTGGCTTAATTCTACAATGATAATCCCCTAACCTCATTGTTGCTCCATATTTTTTTTCTTTTAAAAGAACTTTTTGTTCCGGCATTACATCAATTATCGAATTCTCACAGTTTTGAACAAATTCAGAAGAATTTGCTTTTTTGATTCTACATACATTTCTAGCAAACTCAATTACTGCCAATTGCATTCCTAAACAAAGTCCCAAAAAAGGGATTTTATTTTTTCGGCAAAACTCAATCGTTTTTATCTTTCCTTCCACTCCCCTTCCTCCAAAGCCGCCAGGAATAATTATCCCATCAAAGCTTTTTAATTCTTTAATTAAATTAGGGCTAGTTTCATATTTTTCTGCGGATATCCAAGAAATTTGAGGTTTTCTTTTATGAAACCAACAAGCATGTTTAATTGCTTCAATTACAGAAATATAAGAATCTATTAAAGTAAACTTACCGATTTTAAAATATTTCCCTACTACTCCAATTTTTATTGATTTTTGGAACTTATTAATATTATTCACAAATTCCCTCCATCTTTTTAAATCATTTTTTCTTTGCTTCATCCCAAATTTTTTTAATATGCGATTACCTAAATTTTCTTTTTCAAAATTAACAGGTATTTCATAAATTGTTTCGACATCAGGAGCAGAAACAATATCTTCTTTTGCTATATTACAAAAAATTGAGATTTTTCTTTTTCTTGGTTCGTCTAAAGGAACTTCTGAACGAGCAAGAATTATGTCTGGCTGAAGTCCAACTGCATTTAAAGACCTTACTGCTCCCTGAGTTGGTTTGGTTTTCATTTCGCCGATTATACTTGGAATAGGTAGATAACTAACCAAAATTAAAAGAACATTCTTGGGGTGAAAAAGCTTTAAAATTCTTACCGCTTCTAAAAACAGCATATTTTGATATTCACCAACTGTTCCTCCGATCTCTACTAAAATAAAATCGGCTTTATTCTTTCTTTCCACCTTTTTAATTTGACTAATTACTTGCAAAGGAATATCCGGAACCACTTCCACACATCTGCCATTATATTCTAAATTTCTTTCTTTATTTATAACTGTCTGATATATTCTACCAGTAGTAATATAATTATCAGAAGTTAAGTCCTGATCTAAAAATCTTTCATAATTTCCAATATCTTGATCACACTCTACCCCGTCTTTAGTAACAAAAACCTCGCCATGCTCAAGAGGATTCATTGTTCCAGCATCAACATTTATATAAGGATCAATCTTGATTGCAGCAACTTTAAAACCTTTGCTTTGTAAAATTTTTCCAATACTGGCTGTAGCTACTCCCTTCCCTAATCCAGATATTACTCCTCCTGTAATGAAAATATAATGCGCCATAATATATAATCCTAAAAAAGTTTAACTTTAAGGGTTACGATGCTTAAAGACGGAAATCAGTTAATAGAAAACAGAAAATAGTAGCGAAATCAGAAAACAGAAATTGGTTTTCTGTTTTCTGTTTTCCGTTTTCTACACGGATTTCTGCTTTCTAACAACCGATTTCCGTTTTTCATATAATCTGCGATATAATATAGGCTTCGCTATTGTAACTATTTAATGCGATTTTTGTTTAGATTTTAGTCTTCATCTTCAGCAACTATTACTTTTATCTCTGCTTCTAAATTATGTTTAAAATGAATCTTAACGGGAAATTCGCCTAGCTCTTTAATTGGCTGAACTAACTCAATTTGGTCTTTTTTAATTTTAAACCCAAGTTCTTTTATCTTCTCACAAACTTTTTTAGAATCAATCGACTCAAAAAGCTGACCCTCCTCTCCAACTTTAACCGGGATTACCACTTCTAAACCATCAACACTGGAAGCCAAACTTTGAACCTTTTGCAGCTCACTTTCTGCTTTTTTTGCTTCGGTTTCTTTTTGGAGTTCCAACCATTTCATCATTTTTTCAGTAGCTGGTTTTGCTAAATTTTTAGGAAATAAAAAATTTCTGGCGTACCCGTCTGCCACTTCCTTTATTTCATATTTTTTCCCAAGGTTTTTTATATCTTGTAATAATATTATTTTCATATTCTCATTTTAACATTTTAATTTAACATTTTACACAATATTATTAAGAATAATTGAATGATTATCCTATTTATTTCATCTCTCTAATTACTTCAATTGCTTTATCTAGCTGAGGATCTCTTTCTTCTTTATAATCCTCCTCGGTCATCTCTATTTTTACATCTGGCTCTAATCCCTTGTCAGCAATAAGTTCTCCTTTCGGAGTCAACCACTTAGCTATAGTTATTTTCAAACTGGAGCCGTCTCTCAATCTCTCTAACTCCTGAACCGAACCCTTGCCAAATGATTTCTCTCCAATTAATTTTACTCCTCGATTATCCCTCAATGCTCCTGCTAAAATTTCTGACCCAGAAGCAGAACCTTGATTTATCAAAATTACCAAAGGATAAGGCAAAAGCTTAGCATTTCCTTTAGCTTTATATTCTTTTCTTTCTTTTCCTTCACCAAAATCTTCAATTACTACAACTTCTCCTCGCTTTAAGAACCAGCCTGCAATATCCTGAGCTACCTCTAAATATCCTCCGGGATTATTTCTTAAGTCTAAAATTATTTTTTCAGCACTGGAATTTAAAATTTCAACAGCTGCTTTCTTAAAATCAAAAGAAGCTTTTTCGCTAAACTGATAAAGTTTAAGATAAGCAATATCTTTTTTTCCATCAGGTTGACCTGCTGAAGAAAGTAGTTTCCACTTTAAACAAGGTATTTCAATTACTCCCCTTGTAATTTCAAAATCTTTTGCAGTGTGCCATCCTTCTCGAAAAATAGTCAAAGTAACCTTGGTTCCTTTTTTGCCGCGAATAAGTTTTACTGCTTCCTCAATAGTCAAATCTCTAGTATAAGTATCATCTACTTTTATAATCTTATCTCCTGCCCGAAGTCCTGCCTTCTGAGCAGGAGTGCCTTCTAAAGGCGCAATAACTGTAAGCTCTCCTTTCCTTATGCCAATTTCCATACCAACCCCTTCAAATACTCCAGAAACATCCTCAGTAAATATTTTAGTATCTTCTGGAGGCAAAAATACTGTATAAGGATCTTTTAGGGATTTTACCATTCCAGAAACCGCACCATAAATCATTTTTTGATAATCTAATCTTTCCGGCTCAACAAATTTCTTCTCCAATATTCTCCAGGCCTTCCAAAATAAAGAAAAATCCACTCCTTCCGGTTTTTCAAGGGTCTGATTAATTACTCCTGAAATTGGAGGTTCTGGTTTTTGAAGCTGGCCGATATAAAAACCAAAACTAAAAATTGCTACAACACCTATTAATATAAAAATTTGAAAAAATACCTTTTTAGATTTCATATTCCTGTATTTTAATGTATTTTAACAAATAAAAAAGTCAATAACAAGTTGTTGCATAGAATACTAACATTCTAGAAAGTCCAATAGATAAAAAGAGTATAGCTATTCTCTTTTAATCTTCTTCTTCTTTTAATCTCCCTTTCTCCTCTCCCTTTCCTTAATTTTCCTCTCCCCCTTTTCTTATTTCTCCCCCTCCTTTGAAGAGGGAGGATTAAGGAAGGAGAGGGCTTTTTTCCTCTCCCCTCTCCCCTTCTCTATTCTTTCCTCTTTACGATTTACACTCTGTTTAAAGAGCTTATTGTTATAAAATTATAAATAAATATAAAGATATAATTCAAAAGGGCTTATTGCTTAAGTTAAGCAATAAGCCCTTTTGAATTACAATTTGAATTGCAAGAGATTATTTTCGGTTCCTTACTGCATAAGATATATACCAATCATTTAACACTGGCAAATAATCTCCTTTTTCATTCCATCGCCCTTCAAAAAATATTTTGTGCTCTATATTACAAATGCCGGCATTTTTCAAAGCGCTCACAATCATTTCTTTTGTAAGAAAATTAATGTTATGTTTTTTGGCCCGCAAGAAACTTTTTGAGCCCTTCCTATAATGAATACCACTTGCCACAAAATATCCTTCTTTTTTCAAAACTCGTATGGCTTCTTTAATGGCTTCTTTCATTTTTGGCTCGTTCAAACCGTGCCAAGAAGATACGCTGTCAAAAACACCATTCTTGAAAGGCATACTTCTGGCATCAGCGCATATTATTGAAACCCTGCTATATTTCTTTATCTTCTTCAAAAAATACTGGAGTTCTAAACAGATAGAATAACTGTGTTCAAGGGCAACAATTTCTCCTTTTGCCACTGAAATGATATTTCTTAGAAATCTTCCTGTCCCGGTGGCAAAATCAAGATGAACCGAATTCTTGCTTCTTTTGATTGAGGAAAGCATCCACTGCCATTCTTTCCTAAGTGCCTTCCGCTCTTCTCTTGAAAAAAGAAGTATCCATTTTTTGGGAATTTCTTGGGCAAGGGTAGTTTTTCTTAAATTTTGCACAGTTCTTTTTGTCGGCTTTTTGCAGGAAGAGATAAAGCAGGTTATTCCGTTTTTGATAGGAAATTTTTTATTGCATATTTCACATCGCAATTCGCCGTCAAGTATTCTTTCTCTTGTTTTTTTATGGATTGAAAATTTAAGAGTGCGATGACAGGTTGGGCAGGCAAGTTGATTTAAAATTTTAACTTTCATATTTTTGTTATAATATCACATTAAACGGTTAATCGCAATAAAAAGCCCCAAGTTTTGGTTGTTGTGTAACTTGAGGCGTTGCACTTTTGTGCTTTTGTACTGTCAGCTACCTTTCTTCGGCGAGTAAGGCGTGCCACAGTACTTCCGAGAGGTTGTCGGACAGTTGAAGGAAAGTTCTTTTGCTTCCTTCTCTGTCCTGATGAGAGGCTTCTCATACCTCTTTCTCTCTGTCGTTGTAGCGGCCTTTACCCTTTTCATGGCGTTCACCTCCTTTTCTTGTTGAGGGTTCTCATGTATTCCGCCTCTTTACATACTCTTGGAGGCGGAGCGAACAGATTTCCTGTTTCAACGAGATTCAAGCCGGGACACGGTCGACAATAAGCAAAAAGTTTACAGTTGGCACACTTTGGCATATCAGAGAATCTGATTACCCGAAACGCCTTGAGTTCGGGAGAGTTACTCCATATTTCAGAGAAAGATCGCTCTCGAAGACTGCCACACTCTATTGGAACCTGAATGCATGGAGTGACTACGCCATAGGGAGAAATGTAGCAGGACATGTGTGCGGCGCCACACGGAATTTTATTGAACACCCCTGAGTATCCTTGAAGAGGATCAGGGTCGGGTTCGTACTCTTTTGAGAAGATAGGATCGCCAAGCACCTGTCTTACTTGCTGATCTGTAATGTGATACCGAAGAGGGGCTTGAGAACCATCAGTTTTAGGAGTGATGCGGTAATCTACTTGGAACTGAGCTCCTATCTCCTTTGCAAAGTTATACAGCCGGCGATAGCCGTTGATATTGCTTTGCATCAAGACTGAGAATATCTTGATAGGAACACTTCTCTCTTTTAGAGCACTGATAATTTTCAACGTCTTGGACAGCGACCCCTTTCTTTTTGTGATAGCATCATGAACCTCTGGATCGAGATCATACACACTAAAAGCAACAAGTTCAGGATGCCATTCAGTAATTTCGTCAATCATTCCCTCGTCTATAAGCGTGCCGTTGGTGAGAAGCCGTACTGCAAAATGCAGTTTCCTGGCATGTCTCACAATTTCCGGAAGGTCTTTTCTCAGAAAGATTTCCCCGCCACTTAAGGTAAGATACAGGGTACCCGCTTCAGCTAATTGTTCGAGGATATCTTTGATTTCCTCAGTAGAGCATTCAAGCTGTTTTTTACCCTCTGTGAGATAGCAATGCACGCATCGCAGATTGCATCGATAAGTAAGATCGATGTGGGCAACAAGCGGGATTTGTTTTCGCACCGCTTGCTCTCTCAACGCCTCAAAGATCTCGGTGCCATCACTGCTTATGGCGACATCACTCCGCTCCCTGGATTGTAATTAATTGCAATTCAAAAGGGCTTATTGTTTAAGTTAAGCAATAAGCCCTTTGCTTGCAAAAAAATTACAATTTTTTCACACTCTATAATTCTTGATAAATTTTGTTGGCGCTGCCCAATATCTCAACTTAGTCCGTTTTTGAGTTGACTTCCAATAACCAGGCAGCACCCTTCCTTCCCATGGACCTGTATAAATCGCGAAATGTAAATGTGCATCTTCCCACCAGCCGTTTTGTTGAGACCAAGCTCGACCTACCGTTCCTATTTTCTGGCCTATATCTACTCTATCCCCTTTTTCTACTAACCTATTTCCAAGATGTCCGTAAAGAGAAAAAAATACTTTTTTAGTTTTAGGATTTTTATGGGCAATAATAATGATGTTTCCCCAGTTGCGATAACCTCCCTGTTTTGGACTTTTCTTTGTAGCATGCAGTTTTGAATAAACTACTTTCCCTCTTCCTATTGCTTTAACTGGGGTTCCTGGTTTAATAATACAATCTTCTCCTAAATGCAGCCCCCAAAGTTTTCCGTCATATTCATCCCTTTGTCTAAACTTGCAATAATTTACTTTCCAGTCCTCTAAAGGAAAAACTAATTTTGAAGTATAAGGATAAGCCATACTTTCTCCTTTATACCACAAAATTCTCAAAAAATCTATCAAAATCTTCAAATCTGGTCCCCTCCTTTCTTAAATTCTCAAATTTTTGAAGAACTAAAAATAACCCTTAAATAACCTTTTTAAAAATAGTAGATTATCTGGTATTTTTTTAAATTTTTAATTTGTATTTTTGAAATTTTATATTTAATTTATTAATTTATTTAATTTTTGATTTTTCTTATGCCCCCACCAGGACTCGAACCTGGACTAATAGCTTAAAAGGCTACTACTCTGCCAATTGAGTTATGGGGGCAATAAATAATTTTTAATTTTTAATTTTTAATTTTTGTTAATTTAATTTTTAATAAATTTTTATTGGAATTATATTTTTTATTTAAAATAAGTTTAAAAATCAAAAATTAAGAAATAAAAATTAAAAGTTATATTCCTTCCTGCTTTAATTTTTTCAAAAGCTCTTTTTGTTTTTTATTTAAATGCTTTGGAGTTTTAATTTTAAGTTCTACATACATGCTTCCTCTTCCAAAACCAGAAAAATGAGGAATTCCTTTTCCAGAAATTCTTAATACTTTACCAGATTCTGTGCCCGCAGGGATTTTAAGCAAAATTTTCTTTCCTTCTATAGTAGGTATTTCTATTTCATCGCCCAATACAGCTTGAGAAAAAGAAATTGGAACGGTTAAATAAAGATCATCCCCTTTTCTCTTAAAGACTGAATGAGGTTTTACTAAGATCCTAACATACAAATCACCGGATTCTCCTCCTCTTCTTCCGGCATCTCCTTTGCCTTTAATTTTTATTATCTGATTTGTATCAACTCCGGCCGGGATGAAAATTTTTATATCCTCTTCTCCTTTAATTCTGCCTTCTCCTTTGCAAACATTACAAGGTTTTTCTGGCTTAAATCCTTCTCCTCCGCATTCTGGACAAATAGTGTATTTAGTAAAAGAACCAAAAAATGTCCTCTTTATTTGCTGAACTTCTCCTGTTCCTCTACAGGAAAAACATTCTTTTATTGGAGTGCCAGGTTCTCCTCCTTTTCCTTGACAGCGAGAACATTTAACAAATTTATATAAAGAAATTATTTTCTCTTTATCTTTCAAAGTCTCCTCTAAAGAAATTTCTATATCAACTTCAATATCCTTACCTCTTTTAAAATCCTTTCTTTTAGAAGTTCTTCCAAATCCAAAAATTTCGTCAAACATATCTCCTAAATCTTCAAAACTTGCTTCCTTATACCAATTAGAATCAAAGCCCTGACCAGCTTCTCTCCAAAATGAACTAAAATCAAAACCTGACTGGGGACCTCCAGCGCCTTCTTCAAAAACTCGGCCAAATTGATCATACTGTGCTCTTTTCTTTTTATCAGACAAAACCTGATACGCTTCACTAATTTCCTTAAACTTTTTTTCATTTCCGCCTTTATCAGGATGATATTTGTGCGCGAGTTTTCTATATGCTTTTTTAATTTCTTGCTCTGAAGCGTCTCGAGGAACGCCTAAAATTTTATAATAATCCTTCATAAAATCTCAAAACTCAAAAATCAAATCTCAAATCTGCTTAAATCTCAAAACTTTTAAATAAGATTTTATAATTTTGAGATGTAGTTTTGACTTTTAAGATTTGATATTTGAGATTATTTTTCCTTATATTCTCCTTCTTCGGTATCTTTCTTTTCGTCTCCCTCTTTATTTTCATCTGACTTCTCCTCTGGTTTTTGAGTTTGAGCTTGTTTATATAACTCTGCTCCTATCTTTTGAATAGCTGACGACAGCTCTGAAATTTTATTTCTTATCTCCTCTATATTATCTCTTTCTTTTACTTTTCTTACTTCTTCAATTTTGGTTTCGATCTCTTTTTTTGCCTCAGAAGACAACTTATCTCCTGCTTCTCGTAAAGTTTTCTCGCAGGTATAAATCAAATTGTCAGCATTATTCCTTGTCTCAATCAATTCCTGCTTTTTCTTGTCTTCCTGAGCATGCAATTCCGCTTCCTTTTTCATTTTTTCGATTTCTTCTTCTGAAACCCCGCAAGAACCTTCGATTCTAATTGATTGAGATTTTCCAGTAGCTTTATCTTTGGCAGACACCTGCAAAATTCCATTTGCATCAATATCAAAGGTTACCTCAATTTGAGGAACTCCTCGCGGAGCAGGAGGAATACCGTCTAATATAAACCTGCCCAAGCTTTTGTTGTCAGCTGCTATTGGCCTTTCTCCTTGTAATACATGAATTTCTACAGATGGTTGATTATCAGCGGCTGTAGAAAAAATTTGAGTTTTTGCAGTGGGAATAGTAGTATTTTTGGGAATTAAAATTGTATTTACTCCTCCTAAAGTCTCTATACCTAAAGATAAAGGAGTAACATCTAAAAGTAAAACATCTTTAACTTCTCCTTGCAATACTCCTGCTTGCACCGCCGCTCCAATAGCTACCACCTCATCAGGATTGATTTCCTTGTTCGGCTCTTTGCCGAATAACTTTTTAATTTCCTCCTGAATTTTTGGAGTCCTGGTCTGTCCTCCTACTAAAATAAGCTCATTAATATCCTCTGGTTTTAATCCTGCCTCTTTTAAGGTCTGTTTGGTCAATTCAATAGAGCGATCAATATATTCTTTAATTAAATTTTCAAATTCTGCTCTAGTTAATTTATAAAGAAGATGTTTTGGACCTGCTGAATCTGAAGTAATAAAAGGAAGATTTATTTCTGTCTCTAATGTGGTAGACAACTCAATTTTTGCTTTTTCAGCCGCTTCCTTTAATCTCTGCAAAGCCAAATTATCTTTAGATAAATCAATTCCTTGGTCCTTTTTAAACTTATCTAACAACCAGTCAATTATTCTTTGGTCAAAATCGTCTCCTCCAAGATGAGTGTCGCCGCCAGTAGCTTTTACTTCAACATGCGGTTCTTTTTCACCATTTTCAAGCTCTGCTTCACCAACTTCTAAGATAGAAATATCAAAAGTTCCTCCTCCGAAATCATAAACCATAATTTTCTGTTCTTTTTTATGAGTCAAACCATAAGCTAAAGCAGCAGCTGTTGGTTCATTTATGATTCTTCTTACTTTAAATCCGGCAATCTCTCCGGCAACTTTAGTAGCTTTTCTTTGAGAATCGTCAAAGTAAGCCGGACAAGTGATAACCGCTTCTTCAATTTTCTCTCCTAACTTATCTTCAGCATCTTGCTTTAATTTCTGCAAAACCATTGCGGATATCTCTAAAGGTTTATACCATCTTTCTCCCATCTTTATCTCTACTCCGCCATCCTTGGATTCTCTAATCTCATAAGACAAAAGTTTTTTGTCTCTTTGAACTTCAGGGTCAGAAAATTTTCGACCAATCAATCTTTTAACTGAAAAAATAGTATTTTGAGGATTAGTAATCTGTTGTCTGCGGGCTAAAATTCCTATTAGTCTTTCTCCGGTTTTAGTCAAAGCCACAACCGAAGGAGTGGTTCTTGCTCCTTCTTTATTTTCAATAATTTTCGGCTCTCCTTTTTCAAGAACTGCCATAGCCGAAAAAGTTGTACCTAAATCAATTCCTAAAATTTTAGACATATTTGTTTGCTTACGCTCAAATTCAAAGTTCAAAATGCAAAGTTAAAAATTTAATTAAAACGAAAATTATTTTTAATGATTTTGAACTTTGAACTTTGAGATTCGGGTTTAATTATATAGTATTACTATTTAGCGATTTTTACTTTAGCAGCTCTAATAACTTTATCATTAAGTATATATCCTCCTTGCACTTCCTCTATTATCATTCCTGATTTTTGATTTTTCATTTCTATTTCTTCAACTATTTCATGAAAATTTGGATCAAACTTTTCTCCGATAGTCCTAATTCTCTCTACTCCCTGAATCTTTAAGAAATTTTGAAAATGACTCTTTATCTGTAAAAGTCCTTTTATGTCAGGATTATTTTTTGATTCTTTACTGAGCTTCTTCTCTGCTATTTCAAAATCATCTAAAATCGGCAAGATTTTTAAAATTATTTCTTCATTTGCATACTTTAAAAGCCCTTCAATCCTTTCCATCTCTTCTTTTTTATAATTTAAAAAGTCTGCCCTCGCTCTCTGCCATCCAGCTAAATACTCCTCTTTTTCCTTTAAAGCTGATTTTAATTCATGCTCACACCTCTCTAAAGCCAATTTCTTTTCGCTTAATTTTTGTTTCAACTCTTCAAAAGTTAATTCTTTCTTATCTTTTTTTTCTTCAGATTTTTCTAATTTTTTTTTGCTCTCCATAATCTTAGATTACAATTTTAGATTATAATAGATAAAAATTGTATGGTCAAACCCCTCCTGCCTTCTCTTTCTCTTTTGGAGGAAAAGGATTAAGGAGGAGGTTCTTTTTTACAATTATATAACAAAAAAACTGGGCAAAAAATAGTTATAGTTTATAAATTATATAAGCTATTTTTTGCCCCCTTAAAGCTACAAGATTTGTTCACAGATATCTGTGAACAAATCTATATTAGTTCTTCGGATAAAGTGAGATTTTTTACCTTCGATATTTACCTCTATTATCCCTGTTGCATTTTTTCTTACTTTAATCTTTTTTCCCTTCCCTACTGCAGCAAGTAATGCATTAATTGGAAGATTTCCTACTGCTCTCTCTCTAGTGACTTTTCCATTTCTCACCACATCCACTGATGCAGAATAATATGTTCCATTATTTACTACTTTCCACCTCTTTATTTTCATTATCATCCCCTCCTTTTAATTAATTTTAATTTTAAGAACTAGTTATCTTTAATATAAAGATAACATATCTTAAAAACTTTGTCAAGATATTGCTTAACAAGGGCATTGGTAACACTTTTAGATTTTTAAGGAAAGAATTAAGAAAAAAGGAAGAATTAAGGAGAGGGAGAAGATAAGTTTTAATATTTTGGAAGTATTATATTAATGCCTCCCATTTTTTATAGGTATAAATTTGGAAACAATCAAGAACGTCCAATAATTAATTTAATACCAAGAACAGAAATTTGAGTTCCGCCAAAAATTAAAATAAAAGCAAAAATTGACCAAGCGATTAGATTAAAAAGTTTAGATAAATATTCGGCAGGAATTATTTGTTTCAGCTGTTCTCCTATTATGTTTTTCATTTGAGTTTCTAAGTCTTGAATTCCTTTTTTACTTGTTTGTTTAACTCCTTCATCCTTAGGAACTGAAAATATCTCCGGAACCTCTGATTTAACCGTAAAAATATTATAAGAAGAATAAAGACTGTATAAAATTATCGTTATTCCAATTATTAATAAGAAAAGGCCAATAAGTTTTGAGAACTTCATAACCTACTACGAAATTACGAATTTTTTACGAAAATATGAATAAATTAACCTATATATAAAATTCTAAATCCGAAATCCTAAATCCTTAACAAAATCCCAAATCCCAAATTCTAAATTTTAAATGACATAATAAAGTTTGGAATTTGTGATTTAGAACTTAGAATTTCGTTTAGAATTTCGAATTTAGAATTTAGGATTTCTTGTTCAAAATTTTGAACATTTGAATTTTGATATTGTTTAGGATTTAGGATTTTGTGCTTATGAATTATCCGCGTTTATCTGCGTTGCTATCCGCGTGGTTCTGCGGAACGTTTGGTAATAATCTTATAAATATTTTCCAAAAAATCACCTCCAGCATAACCAATAACAAGAGCCAAAGCTGGACTAAAAGAATCTATCCCTAAAAACGTAATCCCTAATTCTTTAATTGCCACAGCGCTTAAAATTCCAATAACTCCGGAAAGAAACATCATTGTTAAGAAATAAGGTATCTCAAACTTAACATTTTTATAAGAATACTGGTGTTTAATAAATCCAATTAATCCTCTAATTACTCCTCCCCCAAATCCTGCGATTAAAATTGATAGATACATAATAATAAAAATTAAAAATTAAAAATTTATTAATATTATATTATTTAAATTTCAATGTTTTCTGCTTGAAACTTTTTAATACTTCTTCAGCTATTTTTGCTCCGGAAGCAGTAAGGGAAAAATAAGTTCTTGGAGTCCCAGTAACTAATTTTCTTTTTCTAAGGGTTCTTAATGGCCTGTCTATTTTCCGCGAATCAGGCCAATGAGGATACTCAGAAAAAGAAAATACTTTTGGGAATAAAATAAAGCATTCTTTCAACAATCTTTCAAAAAAGCTTTTTTTATTGTCCCGCTCCATTAAATACATAGTTAAGAGAATTAAATCGCTAATTCGTTTGTCTTTATATATGTTTTCGTCAAAAAAATTTTTTCTCTTGGTTTTCTTTGCCATTGATTCAACTTTCATTCAACATAAATAATTAAAAAATTAAAATGATATCAAAGTAAAAGAAAACAGATACCAAACTGCGAAAATAAAAATTAAAATCATACTAATTACATCAAATTTATTCATATCTCTTTATTCATATTTATTGTTTATTTATTTATTTTGCGGTTTTTCGTATAATTGCAATTCCAGCCGCCTGTCCTATTTATTTACTACTTATAATTATAATTATATGATAAAATAAATTTACAGCAAGTTCAATCTGTTAATTAAATTTAATTAAATCAGCAAACCCAATATTTCTAAACTATGTCTAATCGCTTTACTAATTTTACAGCAGTAATTCTTCTTTTAATAATGCTGTTATTAGCTTTTACCAGCGCTCTTGGAGATTCCGCTACAATGGACGAATTGGCTCATATTCCTGCCGGCTACTCCTATTTATCTCAAAAAGATTTTAGAATTAATCCTGAACATCCTCCACTAATAAAAGATTTATCTGCCATTCCTCTTTTATTTCTAAATCTTAATTTTCCGAGAAATCATCCTTCTTGGCAAAAGGAAGTCAACGGCCAATGGTGGTTTGGCTCCCAATTTCTATATCATTCCGGAAACAATCCTGATAAAATTATTTTTTGGGCAAGGATTCCAATGCTTCTGCTTTTAATTTTTTTAGGATGGTTTTTATTTTTTTGGACAAAACAATTAGCTGGAAACAAAACCGCCCTCTTAGTTCTAACTCTCTTTTGTTTCTCCCCTACTTTCTTAGCCCACGGCAGATTAGTTACTACTGACGTGGCTGCCGCACTTGGAGTAGTTATTTCTAGTTATTTTTGGTTAGAATTTTTAAAAAATCCTTCAAGGAGAAATATTATCTTCGCCGGCATAATATTTGGAATATCAATGCTTTTTAAATTCTCTTTGGCTCTGCTTATTCCGTTTTTTGCGGTAATTACTGTTGCCTATGCTTGGTTAAATCCCTCTTTTAATAAAACTAAAACCGAACTTAATTCAAATAAATATAAATATCGGGCTAAAGAAATATTAAAATATATCGGCTTAGCTTTACTGATAGGGATAATTGGAGCGATGGTTGTCTGGCTAACTTATCAATTTCACATTTTAAACTATCCAGCTCAACGACAATTAAAGGATTCTCAATTTATTTTATCCTCAGGCGGTATAAATACTTTGGAAAAAATTTGCATCTGGATGGCTGACAAACCCGGGTTAAGACCTTATGCTCATTATCTTTTAGGACTTTTAATGGCAAATCAAAGAACCATAGGCGGCAATACCGCATACTTCTTTGGAATAATTAATAATACTGGCTGGTGGTACTATTTTCCTATCGTTTACATTTTAAAAGTTCCTTTAGCCTTTCATGTATTAACCTTGATTGCTTTATTTTGGGCGGTATGCTTAATAAAAAAACCATTTTGGATAAAGCCAATTAAAAGATTAAAGGAATGGATAAAAATTTATTTTGTTGAATTCTCGATGATGGTTTTTTTAGCAATCTATTGGATTGTTTCAATAACCGGAAATCTTAATATCGGAGTAAGACATATTCTGCCAACCTTTCCTTTCTTATATATTTTAGTTTCCTTGGCAATAGTTAGATGGTTGAAAACTATAAAAAAATTAGGCCTAAAAAGGATTGTTGCTTCGTTAATATTTTTATGTTTAGGTTGGTATATAATTTCTTCGATTGCAAGCTGGCCATTCTATCTTAGTTATTTCAACGAAATAGCCGGAGGAACTCAAAATGGATATAAATATGTTGTGGATTCAAATTATGATTGGGGCCAGGATTTAAAAAGATTAACTAAATTTGTAAAGGAAAATAAAATTAAAAAAATTCATTTAGATTATTTTGGAGGCGGAAATCCTGAATATTATTTAAAAGAAAAATATATTCCATTAAACCCTATGAATCTAAAAAAAGAGCCAAAAGGATGGATTGCGGTTTCAGCTACTCTGCTCCAAGGAGGAAAAGGAAATGCTGCCCCTGAGTTTAATCAACCATCTGGTTATTATCGGTGGCTTGATAAATATAAACCAGTAGCCAGAGCCGGCACTTCCATTTTTATTTACAAAATTGACTAATCCTGCCAAATCAAATTTTTTAAACTTTATTATTTAATAGTTGTACGCAAAATAAAAATGCACGGCTCCTTTATTCTATAAACCCTCTCTTTTTCTCCTCCTTCTTTCCTTCCCCTCCAGAGAGAAAGGATTAAAAACCTTCTACTCTCTTTCTCTCCTTTAGAGGGTCAAAAACCTTTCCCACCTTTCCTCTCTCTTTAAAGGGAAAGGATTATCCACCCCCTCCTTAATCCTCCCCCTCCTTTGGAGTGGGAGGAAATAAGAAAGGAGAGGGAGGAAGAGAGAATTAAAAAAAGTAAAAGAAAATGAAATCATTTTCCCCGCTTTTATTTTGTATTCAGTCTTTAAAACAAAAATTATTTGTATTTAAAAGGAGCTAAATTTCCAAACCTTAAATCAATATACTCTAAATCTTTCCGATTTTCCAGAGGAATTTGTTTTTCCAAAACTAAATTAAGCTTTTTAATCTGCCAATCTATATCTTTTTCCGGATTAAAATATACCTCCCAGCCCTGGCTAGTTTTAACATTTAATCTCTTATCCGAAAACAAAATAAATTCTTTAATAGAAATTCTTATACTGCTTAATTTTGTTTTAATCTCTTGAATTGCTTTAATTATCTTTTTATTGATCACTTGCCTCCCTAATTCTATTTCTTTTCTTTTATTTAAATCCTTAACAAAAAGAAGAGATTCTATATTTCTATCATTTTTTTTAAATGCTATTCCTTTTTCATCAAAAAGATAACAATCCTCAACACTTAATAATTGGTAATTAGCGCTAGTTGCTTGATGCAGTTGACACCAAACTCCAACAGGCTCTCTTTCTTTAATCTCAATTATTACAGCATCAGGAAATTTCCTCCTTAAATTTATTTGAGCAATTTGAGGAAACTTTTTTAAAATAATTTCATTTATTTTCTTAAAATTAACTAAAAAAATACTTTTTGAAGAAAAGAAAAAAAATTTATGAAAAATTTGATTTCTAATATTATTTTCAATATCTGAATCGTGGACTTCTTGGTTTCCTGAAATTCTAATTTCTTTAACTTGAAAAAAATCAGAAAAAAATACAAAATAAAAAACCGTTCCTACAACAAATAAAATCAAGGTTGCTATCCAGAAAAATCGACTTTTAAAAATCGATTTTTTCTTTTTGAATCTACGCTGAGGTTTTCTAAAAGACGATATTTTTGGCATATTTTTTACGAATTTATCTGCAAACTTATGCGGATTTATTGCAAATACTACGAAAATAAATCCTAAATCCTAATATCTAAACCCTAAACAATATCAAAATTCAAATGTTCAAGATTTAATTCAAAATTCAAAAGTCAAAATTCAAAATGATAATTCAAAATGTAAAAAGAATTTTTCCTTCCCCACCTATATCCTCCCCCTCCCTTTGGGAGGGGGAGGAATAAGGAGGGGGAGGACATTTTGAATCTTACATTATCATTTTGCATTTTGAGATTTGATTTTGTATTTTTAATCAGTTTTGCGTTTTGAGTTTTGAGTTTTGCGCTTAAATTCGTTTTGAATTTTGGTCATTTGAATTTGTTTAGGATTTAGGATTTTGTGCTTAGGATTTAATAACAATTGTTCATTATTCGTTATTCGTTGTTATAGTTATTATGGATAGTCATAGTCCTCTCTTGATTCTTCTCATTTTTTCAATAATATAATTTATCCAATATCTTTTTGAAATTACAAAATCTTGAGTTTTTACATACTCTTTTTTGTACCCGCCAAAACCTATTTTAAACAAACTAAGCCCATACCAAGGGTGATTTTTATTAATTATTTCTATTCGAGCTTTATTTACGCAGACAGGGGCAATGCCCCAGAAGTTATAAATCTGACATCCTCTTTTTTTAGCTTCTTTTATTGCTTCCCATTGCAGTAAATAAGAAACCGGAATCTTAGGATATTTTTGCCAAGAGGCTCCCTGATGATAAAAAGCTCTATCTTGATAAAAAATTATCATTGCTGAAGCTAATATTTCCCCCTTATATTTTCCTAGAAAAACAGAAATTTGATTATCTTGACTGAAAACTAAAAACTCATTTTTTAAATAATCTAAAGAAAATGGAATAAAATGTTGACGGTCAACCGTTTTTTGATAAAGCTTATTAAACTCTTCCACCCCTCTGACAGAATTATCTTGGATTATTTCAATATCTTGATTCTTCAAACCCTGGCGGATTAAATAACGGGTAGTTTTCCTCATATTCATCAAAAGTTCTTGTTCCGGAATAGTAATATCCAATTTCCAAGTCAATTCAGGATGTATATGAATTGGCGCATTTCTAAATCCCAATTCTCTAAAAATCTTTTCATTTTCTTTTGTTCTTTCCCAAATCGGACTTATCCGAATAAAACTGCAATTCTCTTCTTTTGCAATCTCTATTAATTTTTCTAACAAAATTTCTAATACTTGATACTTGATACTTGATACCCGATTATTGATTATCGGCCCGTGTGGCACCAATAAAAAAGTCCCTCTTCTAGCTTTTATTCTTATTACCAGCGCTACTGCTATAAGTTCCGGGTTTTGAGTTTTATCCTTTCCAACGAATCTTGTCCTCGGCGGAAATTGCGGCTTTGAACTTTGAGCTTTGAACTCTGAGCTTTCTCCGTATAATCCCAATCTCCAAATCTTGCTTCCCATTTCTTTATTAAACTCTCCCCAATTCCAAGACTGCAAGAAAGTTTTTTCTTTACAATCTAAAAGAAAATCTTCCCAGATTTTTTTATCTATTATTTCTCTCATAATTATTTCTCTCATATATCAATAAATCAATTAATTGTTTTTTTGTTTTGCCTTCTAAAAGAATTGTATCGCCCGGATTCGTAAATTGCTTAATCTTTTCCGCAATTTGTTTTGCATCTTTTATTAATAAAATGCTTTCAGGATTCATTCCATTTTCAATAGCAGAATCTTTTAATTCTTTAAAATAATCTTTTGTTGTAATAATTGCCAAATCACAAACCTCGCTAATTTTTTTACCTATTTTTTTATGAACATCCTTTGCTGATTTGCCTAATTCAATTAAACATCTCATTATTACTATTTTCTTTCTTGCCCCGTAGGAAGCCGAAGGCTCTCCTTTGGGGCTTGCCCCGTAGGGTCCGCCATAGTAACGGCGGACTCCTTCGGGGTCCTGCCAAAGATTTAAATAATCCAAATCAGCAATAACTCCTTCAGGATTTGCTGAATAGCTTGAATCAATAATATTTAATCCGTTAATCCCCTTCAGCAATTTTATTGCTCCTTGCTCTATTTTAATTTTTCTGCAGGCATTAGATATTTCATTAAGATTCATTCCAAGCTCTTTTGCCGCTGCAACAGCGCCCAAAACATTTAAAACATTATGCCCACCTAAGACATTGACCTTAAAATCAGCAAAGTCTCCATCCCTTGAAAAAACTTTAAAAGAAATCCTTCCTCTTTCTACTTTTACATTTCTAGCCCATACATTCAATCTATCCTTAACTGAATAAAACTTTAAACTTTTAACTTTAACTTTGAACTTTGAATCTTGAACCTTGAACTTAATATATTCATTGTCCCAATTCAAAATACCTACTCCATTTTCTGGTAAACTTTCTATAATTTCAAACTTTGCTTTAATAATGTTTTCCAAAGAACCGAAAGTTGAAAGATGCTGAGAATTTATTCCTGTTAAAATTCCTATCTTGGGCTTAACAAACCCGCAAACCTGCTTGATTTTTCCTCTTTCGTAAGCGCCTATTTCGCACACGAATACCTGATGATTTTCATTTAATTTATTTAAAATAGTTTGCGCTATTCCGATTTCAGCGTTAATATTTTTTTCTGTTTTCAAAACATTAAATTTTTCAGAAAGAATAGTAGACAAAAACTCTTTTACTGAACTCTTGCCGTAACTTCCACTTATTCCAATTACTAAAAGATTTTTAAATTTATCTCTCTTTCGTTTTGCCTTTTTAATAATTCTTTTTTTAAAAAATTCTACTGGAGCTTGAAAAAACAAAATAAAAAGAGAAAAGATTATCGGGACCAAAATGACTGAAAACAAAAGAAAAAGATAAAATTTTCTCAAAGGCAGCACAAAAAGGCAAAAAGCAAATAAAATTTCTAATAATATTCCAAAAAATAAAATAATAATTATTTTTTTAGTAAATTTAGGAATTCTTATTTGCCAAAATGTAGAGATAATCTTTTTTATTTTCTGGGTCTCAAAGTGCGCCTTAAATCTTCTTATATGATAATCTTTTAACTGCCAAAACCACGCCCAAAAAAACAAGGATTTTGTAAAAAATAAAAACCAAAAAATTAAAAATAAAATCTTCATTGGATGAATTGATTAATTTTTTCAGCTAAAATTTGCGGATTTTCCAAATATGGGGTATGCTTAATATCTTTCAAAATTTCTAATTTTGAATTTGGAATCTCTTTTTTCATTAAATAGGCATCTTTTAATGGAGTTATTTTATCTTTTTCTCCCCATATAATTAAGGTAGGAGTTTTTATTTGGGATAAATATTGAGTCAAATCTTCTTCAATAATTTTTTTAAAAGTTTCTTTTAAATTTCCTTGAGCTTGAATATAATCAGTTTTTCTAACTATAAATTTATAAAATATTTTTCTAATAAATTGATAAAAGGGCAGAAAAGAAAACATTCGTCCAAATCTTGCGATAGCAAAAATCAGACGATGATATAAATTTTGAAGCAAAACCCTTTTATGTCTTATCCCTGCCGAAGAAACCAAAATTAAACCATTCAATTTCTCTGGATATTTTGCGGCAAATTTTATTGCTATCCTTCCGCCAAAAGAATGACCTAATAAAAAAAACGATTGAAAACCTGCCTCGCTCAAAAAAAGACGAGACTGGTTCTCGTATTGCTTTAAAAAATTTTTAAGCCATTCAATATAGTCATCTAAATTCCAAGCTCTACTTAACTGTGTTTCCCTTTTAAAACCAGGCAAGTCCGGCAGGATTACCCTTATTCCTTGTTCTTCAAGATTATTTTTTACCTTTTCCCATTTTTCTTTTGAACTTTGCCAGCCATGTAAAATTATTAAAGTTTTCATTTTTTAAATTTAGTTTTAAATTTAGAAACAAATTTACCTCCTCAAATACCCAAGTCCTTTTGCAAAAATTGAGTTCCGCTATGAAGGATTTATTAGCGGAGCAAACATAGATTAAAACGAGGATGTACGCGGGATAATTTTAAAATTCAAGTATTTCTGTAAAGCTTTGGGCACCAAAACAGAGCCATCTTTCTCTTGATAATTCTCAATTATCGCTATTAATGTTCTGCCAATAGCAAAAGCGGTGCCGTTTACAGTATGAACAAAATTTAATTTATTAAATTTATCTCGATATCTGATATTCAGCCGCCTTGCCTGAAAATCAGTGCAGTTTGAACAAGAATGTGTTTCTCTGTACTGATTTTGACCCGGCATCCATGCTTCAATATCATATTTTGCCGCTGCTGGAACTCCTAAATCTCCTGTACACATTTGAACTACTCGATAAGGAACTCCTAAGGTTTGCATTAATTTTTCCTCTATTGATAAGAAAAACTGATGTTCTTCTTTGGATTTCTCCGGGTCGCAAAAACTAAACATTTCAGCTTTATCAAATTGATGAACCCGTAAAATTCCTTTTGTATCTTTACCATAAGAGCCCGCTTCTCTTCTAAAACAAGTGGAAAACCCTATAAAACGTTTAGGCAAATCTTCTTTATTTAAAATTTCATCTGCATACATCGGCCCGATGGCTTGTTCTGAAGTGCCTACAAAATACAATTTATCCTTCTCAAAGTGATAAGTTTCCTGCTCCCCTCCTTGAGCCAAATATCCCATACCTTCCATAGATTTTTCAGTAATCATCACCGGCGGAACAATAGGAATAAATCCTTTATTAACTAATAAATCAAAAGCTAAATTTATTAAAGCAAATTCAAGCAAAACTGCTTCGTTCTTCAAATATCCAAAACGAGAACCTGAAACTTTTGCCGCCCTTTTAACATCGATTAAATCCAACTTCTCCGCAATTTCCAGATAATCTTTTGGTTTAAAATCAAACTTTCTTCTCCCCCCTACTTCTTTAATAACCACATTATCTTTCTCATCTTCTCCTATCGGTACATCCCTTAAAGCCATATTTGGGACCTGAAACATTAGATTATTAAATTCCTCCTCGATTTCTTTAAATTTTTTTTGAACTTTATCACTCTCCTTATCAAGTTTCTGCATTTCTAAAATAATATTCTTTTTCTCCTTATTATTTACAGCAGAAGCAATATCTTTGCTTGCTTTATTTTTTCTTGCCCTGAAATTTTCTAAAATTGCTAAAATTTCTCGCTTTTTTTTGTCTAAATCTAAAAGCTGGTCAATATCAACCTTAACCTGTTTATTCTTGCAGTTCTGCCTAACTAAATCCGGATTTTCACGAATGAATTTAATATCTAACATAAAATTATTCAAAAACTCAAAACTCAAATTTCAAAATCACAACTTAAAATTAAAAATTTTTGATTTTATCTTATCAATTTTAAGTTTTACGCTTCGATTTTGCGTCTTGAGTTCCGTGTTTTGGGTTATCTTTTGGTTTCATTGTGGGGAATAATATAACCTCCCTCAAGCTATGTGAATCAGTTAATAAAGCTACCAAACGGTCAATTCCCATTCCCAAACCTGCAGAAGGGGGCATACCGTATTCTAATGCAGTCAAAAAATCTTTATCTATTCTTTGAGCTTCTTGGAGTCCTTTTTTATATAACTTTTCCTGTTGCTCAAATCTTTTTCTCTGTTCCAATGGATCATTAAGTTCAGAAAAAGCATTAATAAGTTCCCATCCCGCTGTTATTAACTGAAAATTAGCTAATTTTGGCTTGTTTAAAATATCATTCTTTGTGGGCTCTAACTGCTTAGCTAAAGGAAAAGCCCCTAAAGGATGATGGATTATAAAAGTCGGATTCCAAATGTTCGGAAGACAAACCTTTTTATAAATCTCATCCGCAACTTTCGATTTATCATCTGTTTCCTCAACCTTTATCCCTAATTTTTTTGCCTCTTTTTTTAGTGCTAAAATATGAATTTCATCTAAATTTATTTTAGTATATTTTCTTAAAACCTGAGTAAATTCAACTCTTTGCCAAGGAGTACTAAAATCTATCTCCTTTCCCTGATACTTAATCTTTAACCCTCCAAATATCTTCTTGAGTAAATCCTCAAACATTTTTTCTGTGAATTTCATTAAATCCTTATAATCAGCGTAAGCCCAATAAAATTCCAGCATAGTAAAATCCGGATTATGAGATTTATCTATGCCTTCATTTCTAAACATTCTTCCTAACTCATAAACTTTTTCAAATCCTCCTACCAAAAGTCGTTTTAAATAAAGCTCTGGAGCGATTCGCAAATATAAATCCAAATTTAAAGCATTTAGATGAGTTTTGAATGGCCTTGCTTTTGCCCCTCCATAAATTGATTGCAGAATCGGAGTTTCTACCTCTAAAAAATCATGTTCATTTAAAAAACTCCTTATTTCCTTTATAATTTTTGAACGAATTATAAATTTTTTCTTAACTTCTGGATTAAAAATCAAGTCTAAGTATCTTTTTCTATATCTTTCTTCAATATCTTTTAATCCATGCCATTTTTCAGGCAAAGGAAGCAAAGCTTTAGCTAACATCTTAAAACCTAAAACTTCAAGAGTTTTTTCTCCCTTTCTAGTTTTAAATAATTCTCCCCTAACCTCAATAAAATCTCCTATATCAAAATTATCTAAGAAAAACTGATATGAATCTTCTCCTAATCTATCTTTTTTAAAGTAACATTGAATTTTAGCTTTGCCATCTTCAATATGCAAAAAAGTAGAGCCGCCATGTTCTCGAATAGACCGAATCCTTCCTGCCAAAATTACTTCCTTTTTTAACCTGCAAAAATTATCAAAATCTTTTAATATTTCAGTTATTTCGTGAGTTCTTTTTGTTTTAATTGGATAAGCTGAAAATCCGGCATTTTTTATAGCCTCCAGTTTCTTTAAACGATTTTTGCGAATTTCAGAAAAATTAGACATAGCTATAAAATATCAAAAATCAAACAATAAATTTCTATAAATTTCGCGAAGCAAATTTCTATAAATTTCAGAAATTTATAGAAACTTATAGAAATTCATTGAAATTATTTGTCATTTTGACTTTTGAGTTTTAAATTCTACTATTTATTGTAGCTTATCATAAAAAATCGGTCAAAATTATATGCTACTTCCATAAATTAAATCAACCAAAATCTTCGCACAAAATCTTCGTATTTTTTATTTTATATTTTATTAATTTTTTTTAATTTTTATTTTTTTAATTTTTATTTTTTATTTTCATTACTAATTTTATTGATTTAATTTCTTCTCTTTCCTTAAAGGTTAAACCATAATATTTTTCATAGAATTCAACGCTTTAACTTTTTATAACATAATACCATAATGTTGCGCTAAATTCTTGAATCTAATTAAAATTTTTATTATTTATGTTAATTTTATATTAATTTTATATTTCATTTATATTTCATATTAATTTTATATTTTAATCTATATTTTAATTTATATTTTACTATTTATATTTTACTAATCTCACAAATTCCACAAAAGTGTCCGATCGGACACTTTTGTGGAATGAGAATAAAGAGGTATTAGTTCTATATTAGTTCTATAACTTGAAATATCAGTTTTGAGGTATTAGCTTCGGGGTATTAGCTTGAGGTATTAACCCTGTAATTTACTATAAATAATATAAAAATATAAAATAATATTGGTAATATTGGTAATATTGGCCCATAACTTAAAACAACAGCTGTACATATTTAACCCACGACCGCATCCTAAATATGTACAGCTTCTTATTTTTTATAGATTTTTTAAGGTTCTTGCTTAAAAAAAGGTTCTTGCTTAAAAAGAAAAAAGCCCTGGATTAGGCATATAAATTATATTATATATTTGCCTGTATCCAGAGCTTTGGAGTATCCATTATTTATACCAATGGATACTCCCAATGGCATCTCTCGCCGCCTGCATTGCGGCGAGATATTTTGCATTTTCATAGCTTCGGCTTTTATAGCCGAAGCTGTTTCCTCCGCTTATCAATCGTTCGTAAAGGGAGCCACTTCTCCCTCTACGGATTCGGGTTCGGAAGCTGCTTATATAACTATGCTGTCCTGTTCCTGTCCCAAACCCTATCAGTCGCTGAGTCCGGGCTTCTTTCACTTTTATCCTAATCTCTGCTATATAATAACGGAAATTAGGATTGGTGCTAAAATTAATTACCTCCCCACATATTTTTAATGCGGGGAAATTCAATGTAGAGCCTGATTTTTTCCTTTTTGTGACTTTGGCTCCTACAATAGTTACTATATAATCTACATCAATATCAATAACCTCTGTCTTCTTTCTGTAGGACCTTTGATTAGGTTCGTATACCTGGAAGCCTGCTTCACAGAATGCTTCCTGCACTGCGTGTAGGAGCATTCTTTTAGTATCTCCGTAACAACTACGCGCTTCCCAATATACAGCCACACTCTCGGCTTTTGCTGAAGTGCTTACAATACTGCTTACCAAAAAAGCTGTCATTAAAACCACCGTAATCTTTTTCATTTTCACTCTCTCCTTTTACTACTTTAACATCCACAATGGAACATCGTGGATGTTCAATTTTATCTTCTTTCTTCCGTTTCCAAAACAAATGAAACGAGCTACTTTACTTTTCTTTTCTGTCTCAGAGGTTGTTCCATCAGGAAGCATCTCCTTTAGTACCTCCCTATCTTCTTGGGATAAACAACTATTACTGCTAAAACTTAATTCTTTCATTCCTCCCCTCCTTTTGTTTTTTCCTTATTTTATTTCGTTTCCTTCCTTATTCAATTTCCAAGTTGCTATTAATAAAATAGCATATTATTTATTTTTTGTCAATAGTAAAATAACTTTCTAATACTTTTTTAGCTACTGGCAGAGCAGCGACTTGCGCTTCTCTTACATTTTCAATCACTATAGTCAACACTATTTGCGGTTCATCATAAGGAGCGAAAACAGTTATCCAGTTATGATAATGATTTTTCTTCGGAGTTTGGGCGGTCCCGGTTTTCGCTCCGACTTTTACAGGTAAAGAATTTAACATAAAACTTGAACCAGTAGGAGAAGTCACTGCCTGCCTCATTCCCTCTCTGACTATCTGAAGATTTTCCAAACTAATAAAATTTTTTCTTAAAATCTGAGGCTCAATAATCTTAATTTTTTTATTAATATCTTTTACATCCTCATCAAAAGACCTCGAACTTTCTACAATTCCTTTAACCACTTGCGGTTTATATAAAGTTCCTTTATTGGCTATAACTGAAAAAGCGTTAGCAACCTGCAATGGAGTAACCTGAAGATATCCTTGGCCAATAGAAAGATTATAGGTATCGCCTATACGCCAAATTTTGCTTGTTTTTTCTTTAAAATAATTTTTTTTCCATAAAATGTCGGGAATTAATCCTGACTTCTCTCCGGGCAGGTCAATTCCAGTTTTAGCTCCCCATCCGAACAATTCAAGATATTTTTTAATTCTTTCAACCCCTAATCCTTTAAAATTTTTATATCCTCCGCCTATAATATAAAAAAACACATTACAGGATTCAGCTATCGCTTTCCTTATATCAGTTAAATGATGAACTTTCCAATCATGGAATACCCAAGGATGCTTCGGGTCCCAAGGATTTGGAACAATAAGTTTTCCCTGACAGTTTATTATCTTTCTGTCTGATATTAAATTTTCCTGCAAGGCGGCAGAAGCAATTAAGGGTTTAATAGTAGAACCAGTGGGATATAACCCAGCAATAGCCCGATTGAAAAGAGGTTTAAAAGGATTAGTTTTAATTTTTTGATAATCTTCTTTAGAAATTCCTTGAGAAAATAAATTATTATCAAAACTTGGAACATTTACTAAAGCCAATACCCCGCCGGTATTTGGGTCTAACGCTACTGCTGACGCCTTTCTTGCGCCGGTCCTTTTTAAAGTATAAATTAATTCTTCTTCAAGTTTCTTTTGAAGAGAAGAATCTAACCAAAGGACTAAACTTTTTCCTGGTTCGGGTTCAGATAACACTTTTTTTGACCTTTCATTTCCATAAACGTCTCTTTCTACTTGAATTTTTCCCGGCTTTCCTCTTAAAATTTTCTCATAAAATTTTTCAACTCCAGTCTTGCCGATATAGTCGGTAATAGAATAATCTCTAAAATTTTCTATTTCTTGAGAATTTATTTTTCCGGTATAACCAATTAAATGAGAAAAACTTGAACCTTGAGGATATTCTCTAACAGCATTCTCTTCAATTTTAAAACCAAAAACCTCTTTTTTGCCGGAAAAAACAGGATTGGATAGAAGTAAAACCATTGTTTCATAATCTAAATTTTCAAAAATAGAGACAATATTAAATTTAGATTCCTCAATTTCTTTTTCTAATTCCTTGGGTTCTTTTTTAATAATCTTAGAAATTTTCTCTATAAGTTCTAATCTCTTTTGCTTATTTAAAGGAAGATCCCGCTTATCACAAATTAAATCAAAACTGGATTTATTGAAAACCATTTGTTTTAAATTGGTTAGCAAATTCATAAGATAATTCCCTCCACA
>CAYUHA010000001.1:34456-34858 GCA_964444395.1 uncultured Candidatus Saccharibacteria bacterium
AAATTTTTATCATAGATTACTCCCCGAACAGGTCTAATTTGGTAAATTCTTAATCTATTATTATCAGCCAAAGCAGAAAATCTTTTACCCTGGATTACTTGAAGTTGAAAAGTTCTCCCAAAAAAAATCAAAACTAAAATTATTAACAAAGCATAGAAGATTTGAAAAACTTTCTTTGAAAAAGGAACTTCTAATTTTTTCTGAGAGATTCCTATTTCTTCTTCTCTCATTTGAGCAAGCTTGTCTAAAAAAACTTCCTGCGGTTCAATATCCTCCTTGAATTTTGTTCTTATTTTTCTATTTTTCAAATTTTTTGGTAATTGAAACTCAAACACAGTTGATAATATCTTTGAATTACGAAATAGATTCGTAATTCAAAGTGAACCTCAAATTATAAATTAC
>CAYUHA010000002.1:0-29229 GCA_964444395.1 uncultured Candidatus Saccharibacteria bacterium
GAACGGGCTACCGGTTCTGGAATAATTCTTAAAACTTTAGGCGAGATAATCTCTTTCTCCAAGTCAACAAAAGGAATCCCTAAAATATAGGCCTTTAATTTAATTAGTTCTTCCTCAGTAATAAGTCCTTCTGAAATCAAAACATCGCCAATTTTCTGGTTGGTCTTTTTTGCTTTTTGCTGAGCTTTTTTAAATTGGGCAGGAGTAATTAATCCGGCATCCAATAAAAATGCTTTTAATTGTTGAGGTTCTACCTGCATATTCGCTTCGCTCAATTTCAAATGTCAAATCTTAAAAGTCAAAACTATAAACTCTTTAAAAGATTTAAAATTTAAACTGTAGATTTGAAATTTAAATTTTGAGATTTTACTCTTCAAGGGCTTCTTTGGTCTTCTCCAACACCTCTTCTAAGCTATAATTTGCCTTAACTAAATAAGTTCTCGCTCCTAATTCAATAGCCCTATCTATATCTGCCATCTCTTCAAGATTAGTTAATACAATAACCGGAATATCTTTGGTTTTTTTGTTTTCTTTTAATTTCCTTAAAACTTCAAACCCATTAATTTTAGGCAGAATTAAATCAAGTAAAATTAAATCAGGCTTTTTTAGCTGAGCCAATCTTAAGCCAATCTCTCCATTTAAAGCAGAAATCATTTTGTATCCCTCCTTTTTAAATATTTTCTCAAAAGTTTTTTGAAGAATAGATTCGTCTTCAATAAATAAGATAGTCTTCATAAAAATATAACGCTAATCTACAAATTTTATGCTAATCTACAAATTGCTAATATTGTCAAAAAGAAATTAGTTGATAGAAATCAGAAAGCAGTAGCGAAACCAGAAAATAGAAATCGGTTTTCTGTTTTCCGTTTTCTATACAGATTTCGGTTTTCCAGCAACTGATTTCTGACCTCTCTTTCTTTTAGCAATTTGCATAATTAGCATTAAATTCGCGTATTCGCATTATGTTATGTTTTTATTTTATTGGTAAACTAAACCAAAATATCGACCCTTTGTTTTCCTCTGATTTAAAACCAATTCTCCCTCCTGATTGTTCAATAATTGCCTTGGCAATATACAATCCTAATCCATTTCCTTTAGGCTGATGGCTCAAAACGTTCTTCGCTCTAAAAAATTTTTGGAAAATATATTTTTGATCTAATTTCGGAATACCCAATCCATTATCTTTTATCTCAAAATATAAACTCCCTGCTTTTTTAAAAATAGAAATTTCAACTTTTCCATTAATTTTTTTTATTTCTCCTTGCTCTACAACAGAACGAGTAGAAGAATAGCGAATTGCATTTTCTAAAAGATTATCAATAACTAATCTAATTTGGCTGGAATCCATATATATCAAAGGAATATCTTTTTCAGGTTTAAATTCCACTTTCACATTGCTTGCATCAGCAAAATGTTTAAGTCCCTTAATCGCTTCCCTGGTTAAATCTTCTAATGAACTTTTATTTTTCTTTAAAGGAATCTTGATCTGCTCAATTTTCGCAACAGTTAATAAATTAGAAACCAACTCTATCATCTGGTCATTAACTTCTTTTAAACTATTAAGCTGTTCAAGCTGTTCCTGCCTATCTACATCTTCTGACATTAAATAATCAATCGCCCATTTAAAATTAGAAAGAGGAGCGCGCAATTGATGAGAAACAATATTAACAAATTCTGTTTTTATTCGATTGGTCTCAGCTAAATTCTCAAAACCACGAATAACCAAAAAAGAAATAATAAGGAACACCGCGGCAACCCCAAGCACAATTAAAACTATCAAAAGAGGGTCAGTAATATAACGCATTCCAGCCACATAAGCAGTAATAATTGAAACAATAATAACTGCCCCCATTACTAAAAAGAGAAATTGAGGACACTGCCACAATGGAAGCTTGTAATACCTGCATTGATAAATTACGTTCAATTCTTTTAAAATTCTCTTAAAATTAAAATTCATTACTATTTATTATATTACACATTCAAAAAAAGAAAAATAGCTACGCTGTTAATCATTACCCATAAGTTCAAAAATATCTGAAAATTAAGAACCTCCCCTACCTTAATCCCCCTCCATAAAAACCTCCCCCTTCTTAATCCTTCCCCTCCAAAGGAAGGGAGAGGAAATAAAATAAAAAAGAGAGAAAACAGAAGAAAAAGGTTCTTACCTTCCATCTTTTTCTCTTTCTTCTCTTTCTTCTCCCCCAAATCTCCCCCTCCTTCCCCAAAGGGAGAGGGAAATATAGAGGAGAATAAAGGAAAAAGGGAAGAAAAAAGAAAAAAAGAGAAAGAAAATAAAAGAAAAGAAATAAAAAAGAAAAGAGGTGAAAAAAAGGATTGACTTAAAAAAATTCTCAATTAAAATAAATTTATCAGCACGAATTCGGAGCTGGTAAGAACTCTTCTTGTCTGCTCTGCTGGTTGAAATTTTTTAAATTAAAAATTCAATCAATAATCAAAACAATCTTCGGGGATTGGCCTAATTGGTTAAGGCGCCTCGTTTGGGACGAGGAGAGTGCCAGTTCGAGTCTGGCATCCCCGATTAAAAATCTCAAAGCGTTCCTTATGGGTCAAAATAAAAAAGTCCTATTTTTATATACCAACCCGCACTCAGGACACCATAAAGCAGCTCAAGCTATCAGCGAAGCTCTTCTCCTACACGCTCCAAACGTTGAAATAATGAATATTGAAGCTTTGAAATTTTCCTATCCTCATCTGCAAAAAGTGATTCATAAAACTTGCATAGTTATAGCAACTAAGCTAAGTAGATTTTATGATTTTTTATGGGACAATGTTAATATTGAAAGGCGAATTAGAAAATTCAAAGAAATAATTAATAAAAATAGTTTAGATAAATTTGAAAAACTTTTTGTTTCTTTTCCTACTAAAGTAGCGGTCTGCACTCAAGCACTGCCTTGTGGTTTTTTGTCAACGCTTAAACAGAAAAAAAATTTTTCTTTTAAGCTAATAGCAGTTATTACTGATTACGATGTGCACACATATTGGATTTACAAAGAAGTAGATATTTATTGTGTGGCCACAAAAGCTATGAAAGAAAAACTTATACAAAGAGGTATAGCTGAAGAAAAAATCAAAATAATAGGCATACCAGTTAATTCTCAATTCACTCAACCTGCAAACCGTCAAGAATTAAGAAAAAAATTTGGAATAAAGGATAAATCATTCTGTGTATTGATTATGGGTGGGAGTTATGGTATTGGCCCCTTAAATAGAATCATTACAGATATTGACCGAATAAAAAAAGATATCACTATGATTATTGTTGCCGGGAAAAACCAAAAGCTTTACAAAAAAATATATAAAATTCTTGGCAAAACAAAAAAAAGCATAAAATTATTTGGTTATACGAATCACATCGCCCAATTAATGAGCATAAGCGACCTGTTGATTACCAAACCCGGCGGATTAACTATCAGCGAAGCGCTTTGCTTTGGTCTTCCAATGATTATCACTAAAGGAGTTAGAGGACAGGAGTCCGGTAATTTTAAATATCTTCTTGACAAAGGAGCAGCAGTGGCTGCGGCCAAACCTAAAGATATTGTCCCGGAACTAACTAAACTGATAAACAATAATTCTTCTTTAAAAATTATGCAAAACAATGCCCTTAAAATAGCTAAACCAAATTCTGCAGAGGAAATAAGCAAATTAATAACAAATTATCTGTAGTTTTAGTTGTCTTTAATTCTGTTAATCTTAAAAATAAAACCAAAACGTCCCGCTTTTGTCGCGGGACGTTTAGATTTTGATTTTTTATTATTATTATTACTGACCCTTATAAAGCTGGTTTAATTTAGCCCTAGTAGCTTCTCCTACATAACCAGTTCCTTCAGTTAATCCTAACGGAGTCAAAATATCATCTTTGTATTTTTCTTGAAATCTTATCACCGCAGCTTTAGTTAACGGCCCAAACCAACCAGAAATAATTGCCTCTGGATAAACTTCTGAATCTTTTGCCAGCCAAGTTTGAAGAAGTTTTACCTGATCACCTCTGTCTCCTTGCTTCAAATCTGTATTTAAAATATTGCCTGCTTGAAGTTCAGCTAATTGCTCCTGAAGTTTTTCAATTAAGGATTGAATCAAAGCAATAAGCTGTTTAATAATTTCTTTAATCTTGGCTTTAAGCTGGGCAACAGTCAATCCTTCTGCTGATACTGCCGGCTTCTGTCCCATTATTGCAAAGTAGGTAAAGTGAGTAGTAGTGGCAGTAATAGTATTGTTGTCAGCATCAACTGTACTCTCTAATCCTACCCATTGGTCTCCGTCCCAATAATACACCTTAAGAGTACTTTCGTCCAAACCAGCTATCTGGTCATCAGTATAAGTGAAGGTTAATGTCGCGGCTTTGGACAAATCAGTAACTGCATTTCCTTCAGCGTCTTCTGCGCTGATATCATAAACTATATTTCCTACCATAAACCATCCGGTTTGAGGAGAGCTTACCTCGCTGGCACCTACAGTAGTGATAGTAACAGTAACATCAGAACTAACTCCTTCAGCAGGTATATTAACTGTAGCAGTAGTTCCATCGGTATTAGTTAATGTAACCTCACCGCCTTCCGACGCAGTAATATTACCAGTTTCAGTAATAGAAGTTGGCTCTTCTGATGAAGGTGCGGATGAACCCCCTCCTGAACTACCGCTTACGCAAGAAGCGGTTGAAGCTGAATGATAAGTATCAGTGCTGTACCAAACGGTTCCATTAGCATCTCTAGTTGCTACTTTATAATAATATGTAGTTCCACAACTTAAACCTGAAACAGTGATAGTATTTGTGCCTTCCTGCCAAGAACTCCAACTGGTAGCGCTGTCCATTGCAGAAGCACTGGTTCCATATTCTATTCTGTTTTGCGCTATATAATCAGTGTAATAACTGACAGTCAAACTGGTTTTGGCAACTGCGGTTACGCTTACAGAAGTTGCCTTGCCGTCTATACCCCAGAAACCATAACCTCGCCAAGTAGTAGGATCTCCGTAGCCATATCCATAACCATATCCATACCCCCAAGTGCTATTATGCCGTCCATAACCATAGCCATAACCCCATCCGTTTTTTACCAAAGTTCTATAAAAATAAGCATATACTCCCTGCCCAATAATTAAAAATGCCAATCCAATAATAAGGACGCTAAAGATTAATTTACTAACTGATTTTTCGTTTCTGAAAAACTTCTTTATTTGTTTTGCCATATTTATTTATTTATTTATTTTTATTTATTTTTAATATATTTTTTTAATATATTCACCCTCTCAAATAAAATCTAAAATTTAATTTGCTCTGCAAATTATTTGACAAGGTAAAAAGTTTTCCACACCTTATTTATTTTTATTTATTTTTTATTACAATATCATAAATTCTATTTCAAAACAATATGTCAACCTGTGGAAAACTCAAATAAGATCCAATATATCATATGAATGATACGAATTAAACGTGATACTAAATAATTGAACTCTTATTATTATTTAGTATTCATTGTTACAGGATACTACTCTTGTTGATTTCTCTTTTAATTTATGCTTAGTTTCTGTTTTATACTCTATAATCTGCACTATCGCTGTAATTACTAAAAAATAATAAGCGTAGACTGCCAACGCTTCGGCAATATTTGTCTTTTTAAAAATTATTAAAACTGGACAGGAAGTTAAAAGCAATAAAGCGACCACCACAGAAATTCTGCTGTCTAAAACAAATAAAATAGAAATCAAAGCATAGCCCAAAACTAAAAAATCTAATGGTTTAATTCCTTTTATCAAAGAAAAAATTAAAATTGCTGTAATTATGCCGATTTTTAAATAATCACTTTTTTTGATTCTTTTTAATTTAGTAAAAACAAATTTTAATAAAATGTTCCCTGCCTCCGATAAAAAACTAAAAAACAAAACAAACAATATTTTCAAAAATTCATAAATTCCTTTTAAAAAACTTTTAAAATTAAATCTAATTCTTTTTTTCTTTATTCCTTTCTTGAATATTGTTTTCTCTTCAACAATTAATAATGAAAATTTTCTGGTTTTAAGCATTTTTTTCAGCAATTCCTTTTTCGAAAAAATAAATTTTCTAAACTTATCGCTAAATAAACTCAAAATCCCTAAAACAATAACACTAATATGAAAAGCAGTCCAATTAAAAAATAATTTCCACTGAACAAAAAAGCAAGACAGAATTAAACAAATAATATAAAAAGCGAAGAAATATAAATAAATTTCTGCAATGTGATTTAAAACAAGCTTTAAGATTTTTATAGATTTTTTAGGAAATTTCATAAAAAGGTATAACGTTTAAAGGTTACGATGCCCGTTTCGTTCAGCGGTTACGTCTATCGTCTAACTTTATTATTTACGTAACCGTTAAACGTCTCACGATACGGGCTTCGTTGCCGTAACCCCTTAACGCTCAACTTTATACACCTTCAAGTTCTTTGTCTCTCTTACAAATTCTATTCCAGAAAGTTTTTCTATCCACAAATAATTTCTCCAGTCCACTTCTTTAGCCAAAATTATGTATCCAATGTTTATTTCATTGTCTTTTAATAAATCTGTCTTCCCTCTTGAAGACAACCATTTTCTTACTGCTACACTCTCTCTGTCATCGCTTCTATCATAAATCCCTCCAAATTCCATATTTTTGCCATAAATTACCGGACATTTAAAAAATCTTGGGGAAGGATTGGCAATAATATTTCCCACCCATTTAAATCCCATATACAAATGCCAAGGCAAAAATAAAATTTTGCTTTTGCAACAGCTGTCTTTGATAATCAAATCATCAACTTCATACCAGTCAGAAGGATAATTTGTTGATTTTATCTGGCCAGCGCCTCCCCAAACTAACAATGGCGCCTGCAGTAAAATTATAAAAAATATTAAAAAAGCTATTAATTGTTTATGCTTAACTACAATTCTCTTTTTAAACAACTCTATTAAACCACAAACTAAAAATATTTCATAAATCGCTGCTATTACCGCTACCCATTTCTGCGGTTCTCTTAATCCTTTATAAAATGGAACATTATTAAACAACCAAAGAGTAATTTTAGAAGTAAAAGGCAATGCTATTCCCAACGCTAAAATAAAAGCAGTGATAAAAATAAAAATCAGCGCAAAATTTAATCTTTTTTTCTCTCCATTTTTGAAATTATAAATCAATCCCAAAATAATAATCGGCAGTAAAAAATAAAAACTCCTGCCCCAATTTTCTTTTATGTCTTTTAAACTCTCGTAGCGAAATTGAGCCATTCCCCAAAATCCTGACATTAAGAAAACATTTTGAACTGTCTCAAACGGGGTGCTGCCTATAGTTTTAAAAGCAAATAAGTCCTGTTTGGTACTTGTTTCGCCAACAGTCTGAGCAATATTAGAATTTCCAAAAAATACTCCATAAAGCCAATTAAAGTTTATTGCCAGAACAATTAAAACACTTAGAATAAAATATTTAAAAACCTTAAATATTTGTTTTTGTCTCTTTTCTGAAATTAATTTTACAAAAATTAAAACCCCAAAAACTAAATAAATTAAAATGATAAAAAAAGCGAAATGAGGAGAGGGCCAAAAAGAAAAACCGGCAAAAATACTAGCTAAAAATAACGGCTTTTTATTCAATGGCTTAAAATAATACTTTAATAAATATCCAAATACCACTAAAAGAAAACCATAAGATAAAGTAGCTCCAGTCTGTCCATACATCAGACGGTCATAAACAAATGGATTAAACAAAGCAAAAGCTGAACCTAAAAACAAAATTAATTTATTGTTAGTAAACGCTCTTGCTATCCTATATCCGCCATAAACCACAGCGCTTAATACAAAAACAATAAACAATTTTTCCAATAAACTAATTGAAATTGCAAAGCTTAATATTTTGATTATTAAATCAAAATAAAACCAACCAGAGGTCCAATGAGATAAGGACATATTCGGCCCCCAAACCATATCTGTAAAAAATAAATACCCTGACTTAAAAAACCAAGGCAGGACAATAATTGAAATTAGTCCTATATATGGAAGTAGATTTTTGATTTTAAACCCATTTAAGTTATTCTTCATTTTCCTCATTCTTAGACAATTCTATTAATTTTTTCTTTCTTTTTTTCTGCCAATCCCAGTCCAAATATCCCACGCATCCAAATAAAGTTATCCCAGAAATAAGTAACCCCAAATAAAAAAGTCGCTGGGGCCAAAACTCTATAATCAATTCAAAATCAATACTTCCATCTGAATTAGATTTGAAGTTTGATTTTTGAGATTTGATGTTTTTTATGTCTATCCACCACGAATTAGCATAACCATTAGCAGTAAAATGATTTTCCTCATCAATTATAGGTTTTTTAAACCAAGTGTCCCAGATACGCCCCGATGGCAAATTATTGTTTTGTATTGTTCCTTTAAAATTCTTTGAAATAAAATCTATTCTATATTTCTCAATATGGTCCAAAACCTTCTTGCCGTTATCCAGGTACTTATAATGTTTTATTTCTTTTCCCCTTGCCCCTGAAAAAATTCCTAATTTTTTCTTTGGGATTCCATCACCAAGAGTAGAAACCCATCCTTTTTCAATAAACCCAGCCAACTCCTCTTTCGTCGCCTGGTCTTCTTCGTTCCCCTCTAAAATTTTATAATTTCCTAATTCTTTACTTTGAACTTTGAACCTTGAACCTTGAACTCGCGCGAGATACACGCGCCACCCCTTATTGAAACTCTCTGAAAACACCAAAGGAAAATCTTCGCTTGCATTATGAACCCTAACAATATATTTTACTGGATTTACTTTTTTAAATTCTAAAATAGGAAATTCATTTATTTCTTTTACCTTTTTAGCAAAATTTTCAATCCTGTGAATCTTATCTTTATTTTGGTCTTTAAAATATATTGCCGGAGAAATTTGATAATTTAGTGAAGACACTATTTGAGGAAAAGTATTTATATCTCCTTCTGGAATAACTAAAGTTTTAGGAGAATAAATATAAGGAAGAAAATAATCCTTATCAATTTGATACAAATCCACCTCCCCAAAACTTTTTTTATAATGTATACCATCCATACTATTAAGGATTCTTTTTATTTTATCCGGAGACTCGACATTATAATACTCCCAATTTATATCGTTTCTTTGAATAACATATTCAGTATTAACCAAGGAAAGCATTTTAACAAAACTATCAAGATTGCTTTCTTTTGAAACACTATCATAAAGTAAACCTATAGGCCCTCTTTGTATTGAAGAGGTATAAGTTTGAATATGAGATTTATCAATTAAAGCTACTCCAACATCAGTTATAGGACGTCCCCAATAATATACAGGAAAATACTGATCAGGAAGATAAAAAATTCTAAAATTTAAAGAATTAGCATTTAGACCCTCCGCTGTTTTATACCAATATGGAGGTATCGATTTAAGTATCCTGTTCTTGTCAAATAACTTTCCTGTCCATAAAGGAAAAGAATTTAATAAAATAAGACCAAAAATTAAAAGAACAAAAATACCAGATAACACTTTATATAGAATCTTCTTCACACTCCCCAGTTTTCTCTTTAAAAAAAAACATATTGACCAAGTAAAATATCCAATTAGAACTGCATAAACAAAGGCAATAATAGCTACAGATTTATATCCATTCCTGAATATAGAAAATAATGGAATATTCTTATAAAACCATAAATAAATTTTACCTGTTAGGGTAGGATTTTTTATAGGATAAGCGCCTACTGCCAAAGGAAGGAAAACTACAAGGAGAAGGAGCAAATAAAGAATTTTTTTCTCCTTCTTTTTAGCCAAAAACAATAACCCACAAATAGATATAATTGTTAATAAAAAAGAGCTTAATATCCCAAGATTATTTTTTATATAAAACGGAGAAAAAGGAAAATATAAAATATTCTTATAACCACCATAAAAACTCCATTCACCCAACAATCTGAAGCTTTCTAAATAGCTGGACATTATATTGTACATTTTTGGGGTTTCAAGATTTAAAGCTCTGGCAGTAATTTCCCAGTTCGTAACAACACCGTATGTATAAGCAACAATCCACCAAAAAGAAATTAACAGCGTAAAAATTAATATCAAAATATTAAATTTTAATATCCTTAACAAGTTCTCTCTCTTTTGAACAAAAATATAAACTAAAAGAAAAAGAAAAATAGCAATTATATTGATAGCAATAAGAGTAAAATTGATATTTGAAAGAATAACAGAGGATAATCCTATTAAAACAGCGTAAAATGTGTATCGTTTTTTACTTCTTAAACCCTTAATATACAATCCCATCAATAAGGGCAACATCATATAACTGAGAAGAAATGTGCTCGTTAGATATATCATTCTTACCATATATAAACTATACATATAAGCCGTTGAAGAAACCAACTTAAGCAACCTATTCTTCTTTTCAAAGAATACGCCAATAAAATAATACATTGACAATCCCGTAACAAATAATAGAAAACTTAACCAAATCTGTTTAGTCAGTTGAGGAGGGATATTTAGTTGATGCAAACAAATATTAAAAAAATTATAGAAATCAACAGTATTAAATAAAAAAATACCAAGATTAACACTATTATCCCATAAGAAAAGACGGTTGAAGAAAGCATGGGAAGGACTAATGTTATACGCCAAATCTGTCTCAGGAATAATTACATTATTGTAAGCCAAAAATGGAATTACTGACAGTAGTAATAAAAAAAAGATATCTAAAATTATTAAATATCTTGACGTATCTTTATATCTAAACTTGGATAACATATTATAATATTTTATATATTTTATATATTAAGGATTTTAACTTTAATATTATCTCTTGCTGATTAAATAATTTTCTAATACTAAATATTCTAAACCTGATCTCTCAAATACTGAAAGAGCGTCATCTGGACTACATACAATCGGCTCGCCGTGAAGATTAAAAGAAGTATTTAAAACCCCTCCTATCCCAGTTAATTTTTCAAATTCTTTAATAATTTTATAATATTTAGGATTATCTTTCTCTTCTAAAATTTGTGGTCGGCAAGTATAATCATATGGATGTAGAGCGGCTTTTAATTCTTTTTTAGCCAAGTCAGTGGTATCAAATGCTAATACCATAAAAGGAGCAGATGTTTTTTTAGGATTTATTAAATAATCTTTTGCTTTTTCAGATAAAATAGTAGGTGCAAAGGGCATCCAAAAATCACGATTTTTAATCTGGTCGTTTATTATTCTAACAATATTCGAATTTGACGGATCAGCTAAAATTGACCTATTCCCTAAAGCTCTTGCTCCCCACTCCATATGTCCTGCTAATCTGGCAACCACTTTCCCAGAAACTAATAATTCAGCTATCTTTTTTTCTATATCATCAAAAAACTCTACCTTATATTTCTCTCTGCAATTATTACTTTTAATAGAATCCTCTATTTCTTCTAAAGAAAATGATGGTCCCAAATAAAGATTTTCAATAATTTTAGGATTAAAATTTATATTTCTCTCTCTACATAATTTCTCATAACCCCAAAAACCTGCTCCAATAATTGTAGACTCATCGCCGGCAGTGGGGCAAATATAAACCTCTGATACTTCCGGTAATTCCATTAATATCTTGTTCATCTTTACATTCATAAATAAACCCCCGCCTAGAGCAATTCTATGTATATCTGTTTTCCTAATTATTTTCTTAACCCATTTTACGGTAATTTCTTCAATGGTCTTCTGCGCTGCTGCCGCTATACCATCAAATCGATAACCTTTCAGTTTTTTTAAAAAATAATCATAAAAACATCCGGAAGGAATTTTAGTTCTAAATCTTAAATCATCATCAATCCAAAATAAATCTTTAAAAACCTGATAAGTTTTTTTAATCTGATATTCAGAAGCATATGGAGCTAGCCCCATAACCTTATACTCATGTTCATTAACTTTCATTCCTAAATATTTAGTAATTGCACCATAGAATGCTGCTAAAGAATTACCTCCTTCAGTTTCTGATATTCTTTTTATTCTATTATTCTGAGCAATACTTACAGTCGCGCACAGAAAATCACCCTCAGCGTCACAGGTTAATACTAAAACTTCCTTCTCTTTATTTGACACAAATCCAAAATAAGGCGCGTAAGCATGGCAAGTATGATGATCTACGGCAACAACTTTTAATGGGTTTGTTTTAAGTTTTTCGGCTACATATTTTTTAAACTTTTCTAAATATAGAGACTTAACAAAATAACTGCTATTAAAATATTTATAAACAAATCGAGAAACCCTATTTAGCTCTGGGAATGAAATTGAAGCTTTATTAATTAACTCTCTTAAGAAGACGGTTAAGCTTGACCGTAGTTTAATTGCTTTTATAAAAGGCGATAAATTTTTTGTATTTTCGCCTTCAGGAGAAATTACATGCTGAAACGAATGAACTATTAAGTCCACATCCTCAATTTTTATATCTGCATACCTAAGACAGTAATTAACTGCTTCGATCGGAAAAACTTCTGTATTTTTTCTGCGATTAAATCTTTCCTCACTAACCGCAGCAACTATCTCTCCATCTTTTAAAAGACAAGCAGTGGAATTATGAATTTTCCCTATACCTAATATATACATAATTTGTTATTAACAAATCTAAAATGATCTACTTCTTTACAAGTAAAAAGTAAGTGGAAATAAAATATGGCAAATTAACCTTAATAGGCATTACTAGACTTAGTTTTTTAGAATATCTATATAAAAATGGCATAAAGCCAACCTGTTTTACTTTAATATTATCTTTCTGAAAACCGACTTTTTCTAAAATTTCTTGCCATTCCTGTTTAGATTTTACATTTATATGGCCTTTTATTTCCAAAAATCTCTTATAGGGCGGAGGTGTAGAACAAATTAATATCCCATTTGGAGACAATTTATCATATATATTTCTCAACGCCTTCTCTGGATTTTCTAAATGCTCTAAAACTTCAAACGAAAAAATTATATCAAATTGCTCGTTAATCGGTATTCCTTCTTGGATATCAAATCTATAAAATTTGATTCCTGGCCAAAGTTTTCTAGCGTGCTCAATTGCATAAAAAGAGACATCTCCAGCGTAAACATCAAAGTTGTGCTCTTTCAAAATTGAACAAAATACGCCCATAGCACAACCTATCTCTAATACTTTCCGATTGTTTCCATTCTCCAAATTAATAAATTTATTTAGATAATTAAACCATCCAAAAAACCAATTTTTGATTTTTTGTATGCCTTTTGAAGTAGAATTTTCTAAATTATTGGGATAATAATCTTTAAAATAATCTTTCTCATAAATACACTTATCCATAAATTTATTTTATTTAAATTTAATTTTACCTAAAATTAAAATTAATCTTCATATTTTTCTAAACCTTTAAAAAGATAATAATAATAAGAAGGCCTAACTTTCTTTTTTAGATATGGTATAAAATCTCTATCTTTAATTTTTCTAATATCTTTTTGAATTTTTCTTCGCCTTCTTAAAGCCTTTTTTAAGTGCCAAATATTCCACCAAATTGCTTTATGGATCGCTGTACAATACTTAAACGAAATTACTGAAACCATTAAACAAAGAAACAGGTGTAATGGCAGAATTTTTAATAATTCTATTGATCCTAAATTTTTAACATAAGAATTTATTCTATTTTTAAAAGAATGAAATTCTATAATAGAATTTCTTATTTTTTTAGCAGTACCTCCTCCTTTGTGATAAATAACTGCTTGCGGTATATAGAAAATTTTATAGCCGGCCATCCATATCCGATGACATAAATCTGTTTCTTCAAAATAAGCGAAGAAATCTTTATCAAACAAGCCGACCTTTTCTAAAACTCTCCTCCTAAATAGCATTGCGACGCCTTTTACAGAAAAAATTTCCATTTTTTGGTTATACTTTAAATCATCAGCGGCTTTCCCGTATCCAAAATGATAAAGCACTCCAGTGGAAGTTAGAAATCCTCCAATACAATCCAAGTTCTGAGGATTATCCATTTGCAATATCTTTGGCTGAACTCCTCCAATGTTTTCATCCTCTTCAATCTCTTTAACTAATATTGTTAAAAAATCCGGTTTTACTTCTGTATCATTATTTAAAAACAAAATATACTCTCCTTTAGAATTTTGATAACCAATATTATTCGCTTCGGCAAATCCTAAATTCTTTTTATTTTGGATTATTTTAACCTGAGGATAATTTTTTCTGGTAAATTCTACAGAATCGTCTTTTGAAGCATTATCCACCAAGATAATTTCATAATTTAAATAATTAAGCTTTTTCAAAGAACTAAAGCATTTTTCTAAATATCTTCTGCCGTTCCAATTAGGAATAATTATAGAAACCAACTTCATACCGTTAATATAATTTTTTTAAAGCTGTATTTATATCTCTTAACAAAATTCCGTTAAAAAAAATCATTCTTTATCTTTTTTAATTATTATAATATTCTTTCTAAATTTTTTTTAAAAATTACATCCCAATCAAATTGCTTACTTAAAGCATAGGCGTTATCCTTATATTCTTTTAATAATTTCTCGTTATTAAGTAGCTTTATAATTTTATTAATAAATTCATTTTTATTAAATTTTACAGCAAACCCTGCCTTCTTCTTTTGTATAACTTCTGCAATGTAAACAATATTAGTTATTATTAATGGTACTCCAGCTGCTAAAAATACCTTTGGCTTACCTGGGTCTGTATATTTTGTATAAGTTGCATCATCATCAACATAAGGAGCAATACCAATAGCAGACTTAGCTATCAAATTTTCTAGTTCTTTATGGCTTTTTAAAAAACCAGTAAATTCTACTTTTTTTTCTAGATTTAACTCCTTCACTAAATCTTTAAGCTTATTTTCCATCTCTCCGCCGCCAATAACTAACAAGCGAGCCTTCGGAATTTTTTTAATAACCTCAGGCATTAAATTAATCAAAAAATCAACTCCTTGCTTCTTTTTTAAATGACCCATATAACATAACTGATATCTATTAATAGCTTCAAATTTACATCGTTTAGCGTTCTGATTTGTTCCAATAGGAACAACCAATTGTTTATTGTAATATTTTCTATCTATTCCCTTTTTTTCCCTTTCTCTAGCCATAACTGGTGATAAATTCCATACAAAATCACAATTTTTAACACAATAAGTATCCACCCAATGATAGATTGAGTTTAATAACTTATTCTTAAATCTTTTTGGATTATAATCTATAGTATAATAAATAATTTTTTTACAAACCCCAAACCTTTTTAACCATATACCAGCAAAACTATTTAAGTTGTCTGCGCATATACATATATCATATTTCCCAAATTTTATCCCCCAAATTAATGATATTAAAATATCTTTAATATAAACAAATAACTCAGGTAAAAATTTCCAATCCCTGCCCCTCTCCTCTCTCAATTTCTTACCATTTTTATATTCATAAACAAATGATGCCCTGTGATCGAGAAAGTTGAATGGATGCCTGATAATCACAACTTTTTTTGTGTTATTCTTATTTAAAAACTCCTCTAAAGCCTCACCTGGTCCTGTTGCTAATACATGGGTTATAATTAAATAAGATTTATTGAACATTAAATTTTTTCTTATACCAATTAATAGTCTTCAATAAACCTTCTTTTAAAGTAAACCTTGGAACAAATTCAATCTCTTTTCTTAATTTAGTAACATCACAACTTCTCCTTGGTTGACCATCCGGTTTTGTTTTATCAAATTGTATTTTTGTATCTTTTTTTGTTAATTCTATAATTAATTTCACTAAATCTTTTATTTTTATTTCTTCGTCTGTACCTAAATTTATAGGATCGCATCCTGAATACTTCTGTGTAATTTCTATTAAACCTCTTGCAAAATCCTCCACATATAAAAAGGACCTTGATTGTTCTCCTGACCCCCATACTATCAAAGGATTTTCTCCGTCGTATATTCTTTTAATAATAGCAGGTATCACATGCCCGTTTTGTTTATCAAAATGATCTCTAGGACCATAACAATTATATGGACGGACAATCACTACAGATAATCCAAACTCTTTATTATAAGCTTGTGCTTGAAACTCAGCCATTCTCTTCGCCCAACCATAACCACTATTAGTCGGCTCCGGAGTACCTTTAAAACCTTCACTCTCAGGAGTTGGAATTTTACAATTTCGAGGATAAACACAAGCTGAGCTTACCACTAAAAACTTCTTAATATTATTCTTAACTGCAGCGTCAAGCATATTAGAAGAAATTAAAATATTATCTCTAAACATTACTCCTGGATGTAATCTATTATATTTAATTCCTCCTACTCTTGCTGCTAAATTCATAATAATATCCTGACCTTTGCTCACCTTGAAACAATCTTTTAAATTTCTTAAATCTGCCTCAATTATTTTTATTTTATTGTTTATTCTTTCTAAATTCTCTTTAACGCCTTTCGAAAAATTATCAACAACTGTTACTGTTATATCAGCACCAAGGCCCACTAACATTTCTGATACATAACTTCCTACCATCCCAGCTCCCCCAGTTACTAATACTTTTTTGTTTTTCCAGTAACTCATATTTTTATTTTGTTCAGTTCAAATATTACTTTTTCAATAAATTACAAAGTAGATTAATTTCTTTCTCAGTTAACTCCGAGTTGTTAGCAAAATAAAAACCATTTTTATGAATAAATTCTGCATTTATATTTCTATAAATTTGATTATCCGCCACATATTTTTTATAAAAAGGTTGTTTAGTTATATCGCCTGCGATAATTGGGCGAATCTCTATATTATTTCTTATAAATCTCTCTTTATAAATTTTGAACAATTGTTGATTTTTACAAATTACTGGCATTGCAAAATTTGAAACTAACTCCATATGGTTAACATTTAGTGGAATAAAATCATCATTTTTTTCTATCTGCCTTTGAAATCTTTTAAAATTTTCAAATCTCTTGGCTACAATTTTGTCCCAATATTGTATTTGTAAATTTCCTAAAAAACCATTTATCTCAGTTGGGCGACAATTATAAGCTAAATCGTAAAATGTATATTTTGCGAAAAAAGAATCAATTTTATTTTTGTCTCTTATTTTCTGCTGATTCTCACTTGATAAATTTCTATCCCAGCCGTGTGCTCGAACTATAATTAACATATTATACAGTTCTTCATCATCAGTACAAATCATACCCCCCTCAATCGTTGAAATATGATGGCCTACAAAAAAAGAAAAAGTTGAAGCAAAACCAAAATTCCCAAGCAATTTTCCATTAATTCTGGACCCCAACGATTCACAATTATCTTCAAGAAAAAGAATATTTCTGTCCAAACAAATTTGCTTTATATCCTCAATGTCGCCACAAAAACCCAATGCATTTGTTAAAAATAACCCCTTTATCTCATCAATATTTCTTTCTAAAATATCACTTGAAATATTAAGTGTATTTATTTCGCAATCTAATACAACAGGAATTAATCCAAGCTGAATAATGGGCATTATATTTGTTGCCCAAGTTAACGCAGAAATACCAATTTTATCACCCTTTTCAATCCTTCCCAGATTTAGCAATGCTTGAATTAATACTAAATTAGCGCTACTCCCGCTATTTACAAAAAGAGAGTATTTTCTCTGCTGTTTTTTTGCGAATGCCTGCTCGAACTTTTTACATTCCTCCCCCATACTCAAAATATCTGTTTTTAATATAAAATCTGCTAATTTTTCTTTAGTCTCTTTTTCATTATAAAAAGTAGATTTTATTAATTTAATCATAAACTTAAACTCAAAAACTTTTAATTTTTTACCCTCTCCCTCTCAATATCTGCTTCTGCCATTATTCTAACTAAATTTTTAAACTTTATTTTTGGTTCCCACTCTAACTTCTCTTTTGCTTTTGAAGCATCACCAATTAAAACCTCAACCTCTGCTGGACGAAAATAAATTGGATCAATTTCAATAATTATTTTATTTGTTTTCTTATCAATTCCTTTTTCTTCTAATCCTTTGCCTTGCCAAATTAAATCAAATCCTAAAATTCTCGCCGCTTCTTCTACAAACTCTCTAACTGAATGAGCCTCTCCTGTGGCAATAACATAATCATCCGGTTTATCTTGTTGAAGCATTCGCCACATACACTCAACATATTCTTTTGCATAGCCCCAATCTCTTTTTGCATCTAAATTTCCTAAATATAATTTCTCATCTATGCCTAATTTTATTCTTGCCAAACCTCTTGTAATTTTGCGAGTAACAAAAGTCTCGCCACGACGCTCACTTTCATGATTAAACAAAATTCCATTACATGCAAAAATTCCATATGCTTCCCGGTAAAGTTGAGTCATATAATAAGAAAAAACTTTAGCTATTGCATAAGGGCTTCTTGGATGAAAAGGAGTCCTCTCATTTTGAGGAGGTGGGGAAGCTCCAAACATTTCACTGGACGAAGCTTGGTAAAACTTTATAGACCGACCAGAATTTTTTATTGCCTCAAGTATTCGGAGCGTCCCTAAAGCGTCAACATTACAAGTATATTCGGGTATATCAAAACTAACTCGGACATGGGATTGGGCCCCTAAATGATAAATTTCATCCGGCTCAACTTGTTTAATTATTTTTTCAATATTACCTGTATCAACTAAATCGCCATAATATAAAAACATTCTCGCATCTTTAATATGAGGATCCTGAAAAATATGATTAATTCGTCCAGTATTAAAAGTACTGGCCCGACGAATAATACCGTGAACTTCATAACCTTTTTCTAATAATAGCTCAGCTAAATATGAACCGTCCTGCCCTGTAATACCGGTAATTAATGCCTTTTTCATAGTTATTTATTCGGATTGAAGCTAAATAAATTAAATTAATTAAGTTTATAATTTAATTCTAATCTAGAATATTTTAAAATACTAAACTGCGAAACTTTAAAAAAATAATTATATTATATTACTAATCTAAGAATTTTACATAAAATCTTTCTATTTCTTTGCAAATATATTCAATCTCTTCTTCTTTAAGGTCTGGAAACATTGGCAAACTAATAATTTCTTTGCAATATTTTTCAGTTATAGGAAAATCTCCTTTCTTATAATTTAAATTTTTATACGCCGGCTGGAGATGAATAGAAACAGGATAATGAACTCCTGCAAAGATCTCTTTATCTACTAAATACTTTAACAGCTCATTTCTCTTCTTAACTCGTATAACGTATAAATGATAAACTGATTCAACATTCTCTAATTGTTTAGGTAATTCTATATTTACATTAATATTAGATAATAGTTCATTATATTTTTGAGCATGCTCTCTTCTTTTTTGGTTCCATTCATCTAAATATTTTAGTTTTATTCTTAAAACTGCCGCTTGGATGGCATCCAAACGAGAATTGGTTCCTTTAATTAAATGATGATACTTTACTTCTTGCCCATAATTTCTTAACATTCTTATTTTTTTAGCTAAATTCTCATTATCAGTGGTTATGGCTCCTCCATCCCCATAAGCTCCTAAATTTTTCCCTGGATAAAAACTAAAAGCATTTATGTCGCCAAAACCGCCAACTCGTTTACCTTTATACCTAGCACCATGAGCCTGACATGCATCTTCGATAATGAATAAATTATATTTCTTTGCTAATTTTAATATAGGATCCATATCGGCTGGCTGACCATAAAGATGCACAGGGATAATAGCTTTAGTCTTTGAGGTAATTTTCTCTTCAATTTTGTCAATATTTATATTATAAGTCTCCTTATCACAATCCACAAAAACTGGTTTGGCACCTACCGCGGAAATAGCAAAAGCTGTTGCAATAAAAGTATTAGGAACAGTAATAATCTCGTCTCCTGTGCCGATATCTAACGCCTTTAAACAAAGTATAAGCGCATCTGTGCCGGAAGCTACACCAACACAATATTTTGTTTCACAATAATCAGCAAATTCTTGCTCGAATTTCTCTACTTCGTCTCCCAAGATATAATTACTTTTATTTAATACTCTATGAATAGCTTTGTCTATTTCCTCTCTATAAAGCTGATATTGTCTCTGAATATCTACAAAATTAATTTTCATAACTTATTTTAATTAAAAATAAAAGATATCGCCGTTTTTTAACTTTAAAACTTTTGCTAATTCCAAACTGCTAATTTTTTTATTTTTATATATTACTTCTAATATATCAATATAACCTTTTTTTGTTGCTACAACTATTTTATTATTACTCAAACTAATTATTGTTCCTGGTTGAATTTTAACAAAATTTCTTTTTGACAACCTGCATTTACTAACGCTAAAAGTTTTATTCTTATATCTAGTTTGAGGATATTGATATGGTGGGAAAATAAACGCTTTTATAAAATTATAAACAAGGATATTATTTTGATTCCAATTAATAAAATTTTTAGAAAAGTCTAATGAATATTTACTGTAATAAATCGCCTCTCTATCTAATTGTTTCTTTGGTTGAATATTTAAACGCAAAAGATCATCAATTTTTCTTTTAAATATTAATATGCCTAAATTAGTAAGCTTATCAAAAATCGATCTTGCAGTATCTTTTGACAAAACTGGTATTTTCTCTTGATAAATTATATCCCCAGTATCTATTCCGTCATCAATGTAATGTAAAGTTACCCCTACTTCTTTCTCTCCATTAAGTAATGCCCAAGCAATTGGATAACAACCTCGATATTTTGGTAAGTAAGCAAAGTGCAAATTAATTATTCCATATTTCGGAATATTAATAATTGACTTTGGGATAATAGATCTACACTGAAAAGAAAATATAAAATCTGGGTTAAAATTCTTTATTTTTTTAACAAATCTTTCATTTGAAAGTTTTCTCTCGTTTAAAATTTTTATTCTATTATCAAGGCAAAATTTTAATAAAGATTTCTGCCAATTGTCCACGCCTTTATCATTCGGCTCTGGCCGAACTGCCAAAATTTCTATTTGGGGGTGCTCCAAACAATGCTTAGTTAATTCTACTCCAATAGTATTATTTCCAAGTATTATTACTTTTTTCATTATAAATTTATTAATTTAGAATTATTTTCTAAAGATTTTTGAGCAGCCTCTAAAATCTCCACCACTTTAAGACCATTTTCTCCATCAGTAAAAGGCAACTTATCCTCTTTTATACAATTAAGAAAATGGGAAATTTCTTCTTTTAGGGGTTCTGTTTGTTTTATTTCTGGAACATCTATTTCTCCAGACCTCAAGGCTATTTTCCATTCCTTATATGAAACATCTTGAGTTTTTTCTAAAATATCTGCATTTTTATTAAAAATTTTTATTTTTTCTGTAGGAATAACATCATTAAAAAAAATCATTTTTTTATCTCCAACTATGGTAATATCCCTAATCTTTATTGGATCAAGCCAGCTCAAAAGAAAATTCGCAATAATATTAGTAGGAAATTTAATGTTCATAAATACTACATCTTGAAGATTGGGCCTAAGAAAAGCAGAACCAGCCGCCTGCACACTTGATACTTTAATATTCCCTAAAAAATATAACAACATAGAAACATCATGAGGAGCTAAATCCCACATTACATTCACATCACTCCTTATTGGCCCTAAATTCCTTCTCTGGAAATTTAAATGCCTAATATTTCCTATCTCTCCTTTTTCGATAATTTCTTTTATTTTCCTTACTGCAGGATTAAATAAAAAAATATGCCCCACCATTAACTTAAGATTATTTTTCTTCGCGATATCAACCAATTCTTTTGCTTGACTAACTAAATAAGCTATTGGCTTTTCTATAAACACATGTTTATTGGCATTAAGGCAATCTTTTGCAATCTGATAATGAGTTTTAGTAGGGGTAACTATAAATACTGCATCTACTTCTTTATCTTCTAAAACCGGCTGATAATTATTTAATGTTATTATCTTTGGATATTTATCTGATACCCTCTTTAAATTCTTCTCTACTAAATCCACACAATATTTAAGTTCGCAATCCTCTAATTCGGACAGCACCCTAGCTATATTGGGCCCCCAATATCCATAACCAATTAATGCAAGATTTATTTTTTTCATTATTTTTTAAATATATTAATTATTAATAAATTATAAAAAATAAGTACAGTCTGAACAAAACAAGCTATAGGATGTAAAAAAACTGCCCTATCTTTTGTTTTTATATAAAATTTTATTGCTGTAATTAAAGGAAAAATAATTGATAAACTATATAAAATCCAAAAATATTTTCTAATCTTTCTTTTAAAACCCATAAATCGTTCTTTCTTTTTATAATTACAAAACTTCATTGAAACATAAATTCTTTTTTTAAATTTTGAAACAAAATCTTTAAAACCGTTCAAAGAATAATGATATATCCCTGTATTTTTAACAAATGCTATCTTTTTACTGTTGTTTATTATTTTAATTACAGGAAGAATATCGTCATCTTCAGAATCCTTGTCTCTTGGAATTCCGCTTTTTAAAACGGCGCATTGAGCAAAAGCAATCAAAGGAAACTCTTTTGTGTTAAATTTGTAAATAATGAAATTATCCCTTTCAATATCTATAGAATATTGATGTTTAAATAATAAAGGATGTGAAGCGTTACCATAAATAAAAGCATTGAATGGATCGGTATTGATATTTAGATATCTACTCCAAACATTGTCCTTAGGATCGTTTATTACTCTGCTAAAGGAAAGATAAATATTTTTTTTATCATATAAAAATGGCTTAACAATTTTTTTTAACCAGTTTTTTTCAGAAATCACATTATCAGCGGCCATAAAAACCACATAATCACTTTTTGCTTTTTTATATCCTAATACCATACCGGGTTCGGCGAATTTTTTCTCGTTAAAATAGATTTTACAGTTATATTGAGCAGCTATTTCTCTGGTTCTATCCACGGAGCCAGCATCTATTAAAATAATCTTAATTTTATCCTTTGGATAATCTTGTAAAAAAATAGAATCTAAACATTTTTTAATCCTTTTTTCTTCATTAAGGGTGGGCACAACAAAAGTGATTGAAGGAAGTTCTTTGTTTTTATTCATAATATTAAAACTTTTTATTTGTTTTTTATTTGTCTAATAATATTTTCTACTGTTTTTAGGACATCTTCAACCTGAATTTCTTCCATTCCGCTTAATTTTTCTTTTCCTTTTGGAACTTTCGTTTTTAGATAATAATTATACCAAGGAAGGAACTTTGCTTTTCTTATTAAGTAAACTTTTTCTTTATTCCAAGGTAAGCTCCATTTTGGATTGGTAGGGCCCCATAAAGTAACAAGAGTTATATCTAACGCCGCAGCAATATGTCCTAATCCTGAGTCGTTAGCAATCAATAAATCTAAATTTTTGATAAAAGCCATTACTTTTCCTAAATTTAATCCTTTAATGATTATCGGCTTGTTTTTCATTAAATACTTGATTTCTTCTGCATCTTTTATATCAGTAGGCCCGGCAAAAACAAAAATTTTTGCCTGATATTTGTTGACAAATTCATCTGCGACCTCAGCGTATCTTTCCGGCATCCATCTTCTCAAAAAACCTATTCTTGAATTAATACTTCCCGGATGAATCCCAATAAGTAAACTTCGCTTGTCAATTTCTTGTTCTTTTAAAAATTTATCAATATAATCCAAATCCTGCTCTGATAATTTTAAATGATATTTTATGTTATTTAAATCAATCTCTTTCTCCCATTTTATATTTAACGCCTTTAAAAGATTTAAATTATTAATTATATTATGTTTCTCTTCGTCTACTCCTACCAAGCAATTATTTAAAAAAGTCAGTTCTTTAAAATATCCTTTCTTAAATTTATGGGCAATTCTCTTTTTCGCTCCTACTAAAAAACTCACAAAATTATATTCTTTTCTATAAGCAGGGAAAGCCATTATACTTATGTCATATTTTCTTTTTCTTAAATTAAGCAAATATCTAATACCCTCAATCTTCGGTTTATCTATTAATGGAAAATAAAAAACATTATCTAAACTCTTATTATTTAAAAGAACTTCTTTTGAGCCTTCAAACATAGTCAAACAATCTATCTGGGTTTGAGGAAACTTCTTTCTTAACAGCTCCAAAGCAGGGGTAAACATTAAAGTGTCGCCAATCCCTGGAAGACAAAAAATTAATATCTTCATATTATTCACTTAAATTCGTTTAATTGTTCGTTAAATATTCATTCACTTAGTGATTGTAATTACTTTTTATTATAATACTAAAATTCTTAATCTGTAAATAATTTCAAGATGGTGCTGTAAAAAAAGAATTTAGAAAAAATAAAAAATCTCGGAAAATGCAAAATTTTTAACATTAAGTTAAAAATTTTTCAAAACTTCATCATACTCACTAATCCTATACAAAATGTAATCATTTCTCATAACCAAAAGCATAAATCTTAATGAATTCAAACAACTAACATCAAATCTCCTATCACTAAAATACTCAATCTTAAATGTTGAATTTGATTTTTTATAATATTTATTTTTATTATATTTATTATTTATTAATCATTCTCTTTTTTAACTTCTATTTCATTATCTAAATAATTTACAAGTCCTCTTATTCTTACTTATAGTTAGCATAAAACCATAATTCTTTTTTCTTGAATTCTTAATAGATAAACCGGACAAGGCAAATTCTATTATTAAACAATCATCTTTTGGGCAGAGTTAAATCTATATATAATTTCATAAATACCTGTACATATTTCACCCACGACCGCAGTTCAAATATGTACAGCTGTTATTAATTAAGGGAGGTAAACTTCTTGATCACAAAAAATGTCATTCCTCTGAAAAGTTTAAATTGTCATTCTGAACAGTAAAACAAAACTGATTTGTTGTTCTGAAAAAGCGAAGCGATAAAAAACCCCTTACCCCTTTAAAAACTACGAAACCCTTCGGCTTCGCCTCAGGGTAACTCCTTTTTAAGTTGCGGGAAATTAGCTCATTATTTGATTTGTTAAACGCTTAGCCATTCAGCGGTTTAGCAACCCCCACTCCGTCATTATTTTTTTTAATCCCTCTTCCAAGCTAATTTTCGGCTCCCAGTTGAGAAGCTTTCTTGCTTTGGAGTTATCTGCAATACTTTCTCTCACTTCACCTTTTCTAGGGGGGAGATAAACAAATTTATCACTGATCAATCTTGCCAATTGATTGATAGTATGCCCTTCCCCTCGGCCAATATTGATTACTTCTCCATTAAACTCTCTTGGATATTCTATTGCTTTTATGGTCGCCTCTACCACATCGTCGACATAAGTAAAATCTCTTTTTTGCTCTCCATCGCCAATAATAGTCAACGGCTCTCCTTTAATTTTCTGCTGCAAAAATACAGCAATCACTGCTGCATAGCCTCCCTTCAAATTCATTCTTGGACCGTAAACATTAAAATATTTTAAACTAACAGTATCTAAATCGTATAATTCTGAAAATAATTTACAATAAAGTTCTCCAGCATGTTTGGTTAAAGCATAAGGGCTTAAACAATGAAGAGGCATCGTTTCTTTATGAGGAGGCTTGTTTGTTCCATAAGTGGATGAAGAAGAACTATAAACAACCCTCTTTACTCCAGCATCTTTAGAAGCTAAAAGCACATTCAATTTTCCTATAATATTGGTTTCAGTGACTAAAATAGGATTTTCAATTGATTGTGGAATTCTTTTAACCGCAGCCAAATGGAAAACATACTCTTGTCCTTTAAAATAATTTTTAATGTTATTCAAATTTCTAATATCTTCCTTAACAAATCTTGCTTCAGGATTTATATTTTCTTCTGCCCCAGCGGAAAGATTATCAATTACCGTAACTTGATGGCCGTCTTTAATTAATCTGTCCACCAGATGAGAGCCAATAAATCCGGCTCCCCCAGTGACTAATACTTTTGCCATAAATATAATTATAATGCGAATATGCGAATTAATATGCTAATTATGTTATGCGAACTGCTAATCCTATAATGCGGATATGCGAATTAATATGCTAATTATGCGAACTGCTAATAAAAAAGAGAAATCGGAAATCAGTTGTTGGAAAACCGAAATCCGTTCAGAAGACAGAAAACCGAAATCCGATTTCTGTTTTCTGATTTCGCTACTGTTTTCTGATTTCTGTTAACTGATTTCTTTTTTCGGCAATATTCGCAGTCTGTAGATTAGCATTTCATTCGTAAATCAGCATTATTGTACTTTATATTGCACTTTATCATAATACTTCAAAACTTTCAATCTGTAAATAATTGCTAAAGTGTCAACCAATAATGGCCAGCCGACTCTAAAAGTATGGATTAAATCTTTTATTGGATTTGAAGTTATATTTTTCTTAAAATCCAATTTTATCGGCGCCTCTAAAATCTTTTTATATCCCAAATGGTTGGCAACAGTCAATAACTCCAAATCAAAAGCGTATTTTTTAACTAAAACTCGCGGAAGGCAGTCAGTTAAAACCTGTCTTTTGAATAATTTTAAACCAACCTGAGTGTCTTTTATATTTAAATCTAAAAATATTTTAATAATAAACTGATAAATCCTGCTTAAAAATCTTCTTATAAAAGGATAATTTATTTCCGATTGAGGATGCCTCTTAGAACCTATTATTATGTCCATATCATGCTTATTCATTAAATCAAAAAAAGTTTTAATTTCTTTTGGATGAATTTCCATATCGGCGTCAATAAAAAAAATATAATCACCTTTGGATTTTTCAAAGCCGTATTTTAAGGCAAAACCCTTTCCTTTGTTTTTGCCGTATTCATAAACTCTTAAACGAGGATAAATATTTTTCAACTCCAAAATCCATTGATAGGTTTCGTTTTTTCCTCCATCAGAAACCGCAATAACTTCATAATTTAAAAAATGTTGTTTTAACTCATCTTCTAAAATTTTGATATTCTTCTTAATCTGCTCTCCTTCTTTATAAAAAGGAACTATTACTGAAATGCTTCTACTCTTGTAAGATTCGTAGATAAACATAGTATTTTGGTAAAAAATTGTTGTTAGAAAATAGAAACTTTTTAATTTCCAATACCCATAGTAATTAAGCACAAAATCCAAAATTACAAATCCTAAATAAATCCAAAATTACAAATTCAAATGTTCAAAACTATTTTGATTTTTCTAAAATAGAAGCAAATATTTTAACCAACTCTGTTGTCTCTTGTAATAAAGGCTTTATTCTTTTTTTAAAATCTTGATTAGCTTCAATAATAAGATTTAGTCAATAAATAGTTTCTTTACCTTCTTTTCTACAAATTCTAATTCTAAACTTAAAATCCTTTTTGGTTTCTGTTTCATTGGCTTCTCGATAATTAGCTCTTATTGATGTTCCTGAACGAATAAGTTGGTCTGCTAATCTAAAATTTATTGTATTTTTTGGCAATGCTTTGGATAAACGAATAATTCTTTTACTAAATTCAAGAGTTCTTCCTTCTAGGTCATATTGTTTTGAATTTTGAATTTTGGTCATTGGAATTTATTTGTTATTTGGTGCTTTGGATTTTGAATTTAACTTACTATTATTTCCTTTAACTATTTTCTAACTCCTGTGGCTTTAAATTTTTAGCGCATTTAAAATAATAACCTATCAGCAATGCCAATGTAATAGCCATCACGACATTCATTATCCAAACAATCTGCCATAAACTACTGTGCCAAATAGAAATTAAAATTACCTGCAATAATACTCCTATGCCTATTAGATAGACATATTTGGTTTTATGGATAGCAAGAAAATACCGCGAAAAAGCGTTAATTAAAGAATATAAAAACATAGAAAACCCAAACCATCCTAAAAATTTGCTAATAGATAAAAATTTGCTCCCCACCAAAATTTTAATTATAAGCCCTGGAAAAAGAAAATAAAAAAACAAAACTCCCAATCCTATTAACCCCATTAAAGAAATAGTTTTCTTAAACACCTTGCTGTGGTCGCTGTTGTTGCTATGGGCGGCTGCCGCCGTAGGAAACATTACCACTGATATTGGTCCTCCAATAAAAAAGACAATGTGTCCAAGCAGGGCTAATGCCCCGTATTGTCCGGCAACAGGAGGAGGAAAAAAATGCTTAACTAAAATGATATCTATATTATAAAATAAAGCAGTAAATAAAAGAGTAAAAAAAACCGGCAGAAAATATTTAAAAATCTCTTTGGTTTCAATTTCCTCTTTCTTTTGCTTAAATAAAAATTTTATCGGATAGAAGCTAATTAAATATCCAATTATGCCTGCTAATACTATTCCTCCTACCGCTCCGTTTATCCCAAATCCTATTTTAATTAATAAAACTGCTATTATTATTTTAAAAACAACCGAAGCAACTGAAATTATTGAGGCATCTTTAAATTTCTGCAATCCTTGAATAACCCCGCTGTTGACAGAATATAAAAAAATAAATAAAAAACTGAAGCTGAAAATTATCACTGGAACTACAGAGCTTAAATTTAAAAAACCGGCAATAACTCTGCTAAAAAGAACAAAAATAATAAAAAAAATTAAACCAACAAGCAGTATTTTTTTAGTAAAAATTGAAAATAAACTATAAACTTTCCCCATCTGCTGTCTTGCCTTAAAATGCGCTGAATACTTAACTAAGCTAGTTAAAAGAGTAGCAGAAGGAATACCCACGATAGTGGAAACAGCAATTAAAGATTGCAATTCTCCATAATCTTTAACAGATAACATTCTTGCCATCAAAAAATGAAAAAAATAGCCACCTAAACTAAATAAAAGAGAACCAATAAAAAAGACAGTGCTGTTAGCTAAAAATTTATCCTTTTTAATTTTATCCACAGTCCTTGAAAAAAAATATCCATTCATACTTCATAGCCTTGAATTACATTTTGTAATTCAAGATAAGCGCCAAATTCAAAATCCTAAGAAACAGAAATCAGTTGTTAGAAAACCGAAATCCGATTTCTGTTTTCTGATTTCTCTACTGTTTTCTGATTTCTGTTAACTGATTTCTATTTTCAATTATTTGGTGTTTAGTGTTTTGGATTTTGGATTTTTTTCTTGAATTACAAATCTATCTCGTAATTCAAAAATTCATACATAATTAAAATTAGGATTATATCTTAATCCTAATTAATTATATTAAATCAAGCTAATTAAGTAAATCTTGCTATAAAATAATAAGCAAGCAATAAAACAAATATATTACCTGTACATATTTCACCCACGACCGCAGGTAAAATATGTACAGGTATTTTTTTTGACATTTGGTTGACATTTGGATTAGTAAATGTAATTCAAGACAAGCACCAAATTCAAAATTACAAATTCTAAACAAATTCA
>CAYUHA010000003.1:0-25458 GCA_964444395.1 uncultured Candidatus Saccharibacteria bacterium
CTGCCAAAGAAAACTTGTAAGTCCTTAATTTGATATCAATTTTTAATTTTGAATTTCATTTTATTAGATTTAACATTTGACATCTAACATTTGAGATTTATTTGACTTGAATTTAGGATTTAATCACTTTTACGCTTTGAGCTGTAGTTTTAAGCTTTGCGCTTTGCACTTTACGCTTTAGTTTTGCGCTTTGAGTTTTGCGTTTTGCGCTTTATTTTTATATTATAGTATTTTTTTATTCTCATAATCCATTAATCCGTTAACTCGTTAATTTTTTAATTTCTTTTTTAAATATTATACCATAAATTAAGCAAATTTAAATTCTTTTGCCAAAAAAAATTGGATACCTTCTATTTTTGCTTCATCTATTAAAATTATAAAAAATAAACAAGTATAAAAAGGTAAATAAACCTCATCTTCGGTAAAATTTCCCATCTTGTGTTCCGCACAGCTTGGCACAAAAACCAGCATCAAGATTCTCTTAAAAAAGTTTGAATTTCGTTCAGGAAAAACAAGTAAAAAAACTAATATCAAAAAAAGCGTTGAAGGAATAAGCGAGTAGAAAAATAGAAGTTTTTTAAAACATTTGTGAAAATCTTAAAAATCTTTTGAGCGAGCTCCGCCCCACTTTGCGGGGCGGGGCGAGCGAAAGGGGTCAGCAAGATATTTTTAAAACAGACAGAGGCTTTGTCCCCCGCTTGCCGATTCTTTAAGTTTTAAATTTCTTTTCTTTAATTTGTATATAAAATTTGGTAAAATGATAGTGAGAGTTTGAGAAAAGTTAATTCTTGAATCAAAAAAACGAAATCTATTGGATTTCGTTTTTCTTTTTGGCTGCGGGGCTAGGACTCGCCCTGTCATTCGACAGGGCGTCTCGTTAAATGACGGGGCAAACCTGAATTAGTTAACTTATAATTTAAATTGCTTTTTGGCTGCGGGGCTAGGACTCGAACCTAGATCACGAGAGCCAGAATCTCGGGTGCTACCATTACACCACCCCGCAAAAAATATAATATTTAAAATCTTGAGATTTAAGTAAAAATTACTTAAAATTTGAATTTCAAATCAAAATTTCAAGTTTTAACTTTTAAGTTTACACTCTAATATACCTCCTTATTGCAATCATACTTGGGATTATTCCCAACCCAACCCCGGCAATAATCTGAATCAATAAAATAGTAAAAAAGTTGCTTGTAAAATATTCAAATAAATTAAAACCGACCAACAATGTTTGAAGTTTTGGAGTTAGAAAAAAACAAAGCAAACTAAAAATTAAAATAGTAATTAAAACAGAAAAAATACCTACTATCGCCCCTTGAATCATAAACGGACCTCTGATAAACCAACTGGAGGCGCCGACTAATCTCATCATTTTAATTTCTTCTCTTGAGCTGTAAATAGCCAGCTTAACCATATTAAAAGCCACTAATATAGCGATTAAACTCAAAATTACGCTAAAAATAACTCCGGTTTTGTTAACAGTAGAATTTATAAAAAATAGTTTTTCAATTATCGGCTTCCTTTGATAATAATCAATTTTTTCAATTAATCCATTAAATTGACTATCTTTCAAATAGTTTAAAATTATCTCATATTGTTCAGGATTAAATGCTTTAATGTTTATTGAAGAAAGGAAGGGATTTTTTCCCACTTCCTCCAGCGATTCTATTATAATCGGATTATCTTTATGTTTTTCTTTAAATCTTTCCAACGCCTCTTCTGAAGAAATATATTCAATACTTTTTACCTCTGAAAATTTGGAAAGTTCGTCTTTAATTTTTAAAACATCTTCAGTTAAAGAATCTTCTTTAAAATAAACTGAAATATCAACTTTTTCCTGCAAAAAATTAATCAGATAATTAACCACTCCCTGCGAAAGAAATAAAAAAGTAATTAAACTAATGATTATAACTATAATAAAAATAGTAGCAGTACTTAAACCGCTATTCCGCAGAAAACTAATCCAACCAGATCTTAAAATTCGTTTAAAAGAAGTAAACATGTTCCTTTGTCGCCTTCGGCGACTCAGTCAAGTTAAAAATTCAAAGTTAAAAATTAAAAATTACAGCTTAAAGCTAAAAACTAAATTTAGCTTTAGGTTTTGAGTTGCAGCTTTGCGCTTTGAGCTTTGCGCTTTAAGTTTCGCGTTTGAGTTTTAAATTATAAATCTTCCTCTTTTTTCATCTCTAACTACTCTTCCCTGTTCCAAAGTTATCACTCTTTTGCCTAATGAATTAATTATATTTTTATCATGAGTGGCTAAAATAACCATTGTTCCAAGTTCATAAATTTTATTTAAAAGCCGAATTATGTCTTGGGTATGATAAGGATCAAGGTTACCAGTAGGCTCATCAGCAATCACTACTTCAGGACGATGAATCAATGCTCTAGCAATTGCCGCTCTCTGACGTTCCCCGCCTGAAAGCTCTTCAGGAAAATTATAAGCCTTATCAATTAAGCCGACAATTTTCAAAACTTGAGGAACATCTCTTTCAATTTCTTGTTCATTTGCGCCCATTATCTCCATCACATAAGCAACATTCTCATAAACAGTTTTACTGGGAAATAATTTATAATCCTGAAAAACCACTCCTATTCTCTGGCGAAGATAAGGAAGATATTTTGGTTTAATTTTAGAAATCTCTAGACCGTCAAAAATAATTTCGCCTTTGGTCGGCTTTTCCTCGCCCAAAAGCAATTTGAGTAAAGTGGTCTTCCCTGCTCCTGACCTTCCTACTATTGAAACAAATTCTTTTTCTTTAATCTCAAAAGAGACATTCTCTAATGCCACCGTCTTAGGAGGATAAATTTTGCTAATATTTTTGAAAGAAATCATTTCATTACGTTAACTCAAAGTTTAAAATTCAAAATTCAAAATTATTCCGATTTCATCAAGAATCCTCGACAAAATCGGGACAACTTAAAACTTTTACTTTCTCTTTATATTAAACTCTGATTTTTACGCATTGGCTTCACACTTTAAATTTTGAGCTTTAAGTTTTAGCGCAGCATTTATAAACTCATCTAAGTCTCCATCCAAAACCGCTTCTACATTAGAAAGTTCAATGCCTGTTCTTAAATCTTTAACCATTTTATACGGATGCAAGACATAAGACCTAATTTGATTTCCCCACTCTGCGCTAATTTGCTCATCTCCGCTGGAAGGCGATACTTGCCTTCTTCGGACAGATTTTATTTCTTTCAATTCTCTTTGTCTTTCTAATTCTCTTAATTGATAAAGTTTAGCATAAAGCATTTTCATTGCGATTTCGCGATTTAACCCCTGCAGACGTTCTGACTGGCAAGCCACCTTAATATTAGTAGGTAAATGAGTAATTCTTACAGCGCTCTCTCTACGATTCACATACTGACCTCCCGGTCCAGATGCCCGAAAAGTTTCTATTTTTAAATCTTTAGGGTCAACTCTAATTTCTTCTTGCTTTAATTCTAAAATTTCTGGTAAAACTTCTACTAAAGCAAAAGAAGTATGGCGCAAAGATTGAGCCGAAAACGGAGAAATCCGAACCAATCTATGAACTCCCGATTCTCCTTTTAAAAATCCGTAAGCATAATTTCCTCTAATTTCTAAACTAACTGACTTTATACCGATTCTTCCTTCCGGTCCCCCTCCTTCTCCAAATGATTGATGTAGAATTTTTGTCTTATATCCTTTTTTTTCACAATACTTTTCATACATTCTTAAAAGCATTGCTACCCAATCCTGAGCATCCTGACCTCCTGCTCCGGCGTATATAAAAAGCAAAGCATTGCCTTTATCATATTTCCCAGAAAGAAAAACTTTAAACTCTTGCTGGCTAACTTTAGCCTCAAATTTTTTATACCTCTCTTCAAATTCCTTTTCCAAACTCTTGTCTTCTTCCACCAATCCTACCCACTCTTTTAAATCACGTAATTCTTCTTCTAAACTTTCCAAATTTTCTATTTCTTGCTTTAATTCTGCTAATTCCTGATTTATTTTAACCGCCTGCTGTTGATCTTTCCAAAAATCAGGTTTCTGGATTTCTTTTTCTAGTTCTTTAACTTTTTGTCGTTTTTTAGATAAGTCAAAGACAGTCCATCAAATGATGGAACCTTTCTTGTAAATCCTTTAATTTTTCTTCAAAATTTATCATAATTCAAGCAAAATTATATATTTTTACACATTAGTGAATTAAAGTTCTTGGACATTATCCCACGCTGTATAATGCGACAAGCAATAAAAAAACCTTATCTTCTATTCAGAATTCTATCAAAAAAACCAAAAAAAGTAAAACTACCCGAAAGAAAAAGAGAAGAAAAAAAGAGAATAGAAGGGAAAGAAGAGATATAGAGAAAAGAAAAAGAAATATAGAGAAAAAAAGAAATATAGAGGAAAAAATTAAAAAGAAAAACAAGTTGCAAGTTGTGAAAGTTGTAAGGTTAAGTTGTAAGGTTAAGTTGTAAAGTTGAACCTTACAAAACAAAAAGTTGTAAGGTTGAACCTTACAAAGCAATAAAAAAGCAAATTCGTTTGAAAATTCTTATCTACACATAATTAAAAGGTAAATTCCTCATTCTACAAAAGTGTCCGATCGGACACTTTTGTAGAAAAGGATGATTTTATAAATTTATAAAAATGATTTTATAAAATAAAATTATCTCTACTATCTTATTTACTATCTTATTTACTATCTTATCTTATCTTATCCCTGCTATCTTATCTCTGCTATTTTATCTCTATTATTTTATCTCTGTTATCTCCCTGCTATTTTATCTCTGCTATCTCTTTACTATCTTATCTCTGCTATCTCTAAAATTATCTTCTATTACTAAATATTATTTCTATTATTTACTAAATTTAAATATTATCTCTTATTATCTCTATTTATTTAGGAGCAAATCAAATACTTACCTCACCCTTTTATATTAAGCCGCCTGTCAGATTTGAACTGACAACCTATCGCTTACGAAGCGATTGCTCTACCATTGAGCTAAGGCGGCTCAAAAAGAATTAATTTTACTCTAAATTAAGGCGTATATAGATTAGAAGTTCAATTTTTCTAAAAATCTCTGCCAAAAATTCTTTTTTTGTTTTTCTTCTTCTTTTTCTGTTTTTTTCTGAGACAAAATCACAGTCACCTCTTCCCCGGGTTTTTTGTATCCCTGTTTTCTAATCTCTTCCTCTTGAAAATCCTTATCAGTAAATTGAAAAATTTTTGTTTTTAATTCTTGATTCTTTTGTTTTAATGTTTGAAGTTCTTCTTTTAAAATTTCTACCTGCGCATTCAATTTCTGCCTTTTTTGATTTATTTTAAGATTGGAAATAATTAAGAAAATTACTGTTCCTAATGTTAATATAGCAAAAAACAACAAAGAGACTCGCGAATGGTAAACTCTCTTTCTGTTTTTTTTAAAATTTGTTATCATATAAAATATGAAAAAAACTACTTTTCATAAAATTTCTAAAATAATCTGGATAGCCTTAATATCTATGGTAATTTTAAGCATGGTTGGCTTTTTACTTGCCCCTCTGCTTCGATAAAGTTTTAGTTAATCTTGTGTAATCAGTTTCACCTTGTAATTACTTTAGCATTTTTAAATACACTTCTGAAGGAATTCTAACCTGACCTTTCTCTTTTAATTGTTTTTTTCCTTTTTTTTGCTTCTCTAAAAGTTTTCTTTTCCTAGTAACATCCCCACCGTATAATGGAGCAGTAACATCTTTTCTTCTGGCTTTAATAGTTTCTCTGGCAATAACTCGTCCTTCTACTACTGCTTGGATAGCTACTGAAAACTGCTGTGGAGGTAAAATCTCTTTTAATTTTTTAACAATTTTTTGGCCTTGTTTAAAGGCCTCTTCCTTTTTAACAATTTTTGAAAAAATCTCTTCTTTTTTACCAGCAATCAAAACTTCAAGCTTTACTAAATCTTGGGACCTGTATTCTAAAATTTTATAGCTCATTGAACCGTATCCTTGGGTTACTCCCTTAAGTTTATCATAAAATCCAGAAATAATTTCTCTTAAAGGAATTTCATAAATTAAAATAGATTTTTCTGGATTAAGATATTTGGTCTCAATATGATTTCCTCCTAATCTCTCTAAAATCTCTAACACCTTTCCTAATGAACTAATTGGAGTGATTACTTCTAAACAAGCCCAAGGCTCCTGGGTTTCTTTAATTTTAGATAAATCCGGCCACTCTGAAGCTGATTTTATAAAAATTTCTTTATTGAATTTATCTATAATCTTATAAACTACATTTGGAGCGGAAATTATTAAATTTAACCCATATTCCCGAAAAAGCCGTTCAATAATAATTTCAGCGTGCAAAGATCCTAAAAATCCGCAAAGAAAACCTCTTCCTAAACCTTCTTTAGACTGCAATTCAAAAGTTAAAGAAGGTTCATTTAATTTTAATTTAACTAAAGCTTCTTTTAAAATATCAAAATCATCAGGATTTTGAGGATAAATACTCGCAAAAACTACCGGCTTCGGTTCTTGATACCCTTGCAACGGCTTTATTTCTATAACTTTTGACTTTTCGTTTTTAAACTTTGAACTTTGATCTTTAAACTTTGAACTTATTATAGTGTCTCCAACTTTTACCGCTCCGGGCTCTTTAATGCCGGTAGCAATATAACCCACTTCTCCAGTTAATAATTCCTTTTGGGGAAGAAATTCTGGACTAAAATAACCTATCTCTTTTGCTTTTCCTTTAATTTGAGCTCTCATTAAATAAACCTCATCTTCTGCCTTTAAACTTCCATCAATTATTCGAATATAAGCTATTACTCCTTTATAAGAATCGTATTTAGAATCAAAAATCAAAGCTCTTAAAGGTTTTTGAGGACTTCCTGTTGGGCAAGGAATTTTTTTAATTATTGCCTCCAAGATTTCTTCAATATTAATGCCGTATTTAGCAGAAATTCTTATAACTTCTTTTTTATCAATATTTAAAATATTAGCTAATTCTTGATTAACCTCTTCTGTCCTTGCATTCTTTAGGTCAATCTTGTTTATTGCTGGAATAATTGCCAAATTTTGTTCTTTTGCTAAATCTAAATTTGCTAAAGTTTGCGCTTGAATCCCTTTAACCGCATCAACTAAAAGAACCGCCCCTTCTACTGCAGCCAGAGATCTGGAAACTTCATAGCTAAAATCAACATGACCGGGTGTATCTATTAAATTTAAGATTAAAAATTCAAAGTTAAAAGTTTTTTTCAAACTCTCTGGCAACTTCCATTTCATTCGAACCGGCTGCATTTTAATAGTAATTCCTTTTTCCCTTTCCAAATCCATCATATCCAAAAATTGAGGCTTCATCTTCCGTTTATCAACGGTTTCAGTAAGTTCTAAAAGTCGATCAGCTAAACTGGACTTTCCATGATCCACATGACTAATTATGCTAAAATTTCTAATTTGACTCTGAAGCATAAAGCACATTATTTCTATTACTTTTTAATTCTCTTTAAAAAGGGCACAATTGCCTTAAGCTCTGGAGATTTTAAAGCCCAGGTGATTATAAAATAAATAAAAATTCCTGTTAAACCGGCTACAGCTGATTGAATCAAAACCCCTAAAAAAGTCTGCATATTCACTAACGGCGCTATTAAATGAAGAGTAAAATACACTCCTCCGCTCATTAAAATGCTGGCGGAAATTATTTTTAAACAAGAATTGCAAATCTCTTTTAACTTAAAATCACCTATTTTCTTATAAAGGAAAAATAAAAGCAAAATAAATTGAAAAATTCCAGCAATAGAAAAAGCTAAAGGCAGGCCAATCACTGAAATATCCTCAATCTCTTCAAGTTTAAGAAATTGTTCCATAAAAGTCCTGAAAAAATTAGGAAACTTCAAAAACCAAGTAAAAACAAAACTTAACCCTATATTTAAAAACATTGCACTTATAGCAATTAAAGTAGGAGTTTTAGTGTCTTGAAAAGCAAAAAAAACTCTAAAAATTAAAGGAATTAAAGCTATAGCAAAAGTCCCTAAACAGAACAATCCTAACGAAGCGGCAGTAAGTCGAGTTTCCAGCCAGCCAAATTGACCAGTTCCTAAAATTAATCTTACAATTTGAGCTCTTAGTAAAATCATTAATATACTAACAGGAATTATTAAATAAAAAACTCGGCAAAAAATTGAAGAGAATTTTTCAATAAATTTCTCCTTTTCATTATCCACCCAAAATCGAGACAAAATTGGAAAACTAGCTGTAGCAAAAGGAATCCCGATAATCCCAATTGGGAGATATTGCAAATTATTAGAAAAGTTAAAAATAGCAATCGAACCCACTGATAAAGTAGAGGCAATGGCAGTAATAACTATAAGATTTATTTGCTGACTAGCCATTCCAAATATTCGGGGAACCATAAGAAAAAAAACTTTTTTAATACCGGGATGTCTAAAATTAAAAATAGGCCTATATCTAAATCCACAGTTTACAACCGATGGAATCTGAATTGCCATATGAAAAAAAGCTCCAAGAATTACTCCCAATGCAACACCAAACACACCCCATAAAGGAGTAAGAAAGATAATACCAAAAATAATACCCAAGTTATACAGAATCGGACATAGGCTGTAAATTAGAAATCGATTAAAATAATGCAGGACTCCTGAAAAAATACTGGACAATCCAAAAAATATTGGACTTAAAAACATCAAACGAGTTAAAGCTATAGCCAAAGTTTTTTGCTCTAAATTAAATCCAGGCGCAATTATTTTAATCAAAAAAGGAGTGAATATAGAAAGAACTAAAGAAATCAAAATAAGCAAAAATAAAAAAATATTTAACACACAATTAGTAAACTGCCAAGCAGTTTCTTTGTCTTTTGAAAAATATTTGGAAAACAAGGGAAGAAAAGCTACCACTATTCCCCCAGCAATTAAAATATTATAAACCAAATCCGGAATTCTAAAAGAAGCAAAATAAATATCTAATTGAGAACCTGCTCCGAAATAACCAGCTAAAAGCCGATCTCTAAATAATCCTAATATTTTGCTAATTAAGGCAGATAATCCTAAAATTCCGGCAGCTGAACTAATAGTTTTGGTCTGAGAATTAAAAAGACGATTCCACATAATCGCTTTTATTTTAACTTATCAAACCCTTAAACTCAATTGCTTCTATACATGAAAACATCAACAACTAAACAGCACCTTTAAGTATTAAGCTAAATCAAATAGAGCATAATATATTCCAAGGGAGGAGAATAGAACCTCCCCCTCCTTTCTCCTCCCCCTCCAAAGGATGGGGAGGAGATAAAAAAGAAGGGGGAGGATTAAAAAGAGGATTCTCCTTCTGATGCAATCTTATAAGCGTAAATCTGCGCGGTTATTAAACAGAAAAACGAAAAAAAACCATTAAAAACCTAAACCCCCATACCTAAATTAGATTGGGGGCAAATTTCTATTCTTTATTCAGGTAGAAGCAAGCAGGCAATAAGCCGAATTCTGTTCCCCGCCCTCCAAACTTTATACCCTCTCTACCAAATTCAATAAAGCAATAATTATTGTCTTTAAATTATCAACTTTATTTAGTATAGAAGGCAGGGCGGCAATCATCTATCTAGCCTTGATATTACTATCAAGGTCAAGCGAGCTGTAAAAATTGCTCTTGCACCAGGTAGGGTTTACCACGGTCTATGATCACTCATAGCCGAGAAAGATTTTACTCTTTCACTTTTCACCTTAAGCCTTAACATCAAATAAGGAGATTTCCCCTTATTTAGATTGTAATTTGGCTGTCTTGTCTCTGTGGCACTTTCCCTGAGATTTCTCTCGGTCGCTGTTAGCGACTACCTACTTTCCCGCCCACTATTTCATAAAAAACTTAATGGACAGGAGGTGTTCGGACTTTCCTCTCCCGCAAAAGCGGAAGCGATTGCCTTGCCTACTTGGGGTCAAATTTAGCTTACTAAATTTTAAACAATTTGTCAAATTTTCCGTGCAAAATTAAAAAAAGGTAGAACTAAAAAAGAGAGGAAAAAGATTAAAAAATGGAATTAAAAAGAGGGTTAAAAAGAAACAATAAAAAGGGAAAAATATACAAGTTTGTAGTATATTTTTAAATTTTAATTACTCTCCCTGCCCCTCCCTCAATATATTTTTTAGGATAAAGTTCTTTAAGCTTTTCTTTATATTGAGTGCAATGGGTAGGACAAATCAATTTTATATCTTTAAATAAATTAAATTCAGAAAATCCGTGCATTCCTCCAATAATTGCATATAGTTTGCCAAACTGCTCAGCAGTTTCTAAAATAGTCCCCATATAAGGATGAGAACAACCAACAATCAAAACAATGCCTTTCTCGGTAATTACTCCCATTGACTGCTCTATCGCTTCTAGTTCGCCTGTTGAAAAAACATTCTCATAAATTTTTTTAGGTTCTTTTAAAATTACCTCGTTTTTTAATCCCATCGATGAAGGAACATAAATTTTCCTAATATTCGGGTTTATTTTTAAAAGCTCAGAAAGCCCACCGGTATGATCCCAATGCAAATGAGAAATAAAAATTTCTTCAATAGATAAAGGGTCAATCTTTAATTTTTTCATATTGGAAAGCAAAATTCTTCCATCAGCGCCGGTATCAAATAATAATCGCACAAATCTATGTTGATGGCTACGTTCACCTGCTTCTATCTCCACCAGAGCAGAAAAACCCCAGTTAAATTGAATATCTCTTCTAAAACTTGTATTATCGTAAATAATAGTAATTTTCATAAGCCAAAATCACTCGAAATTTGAACTTTTAGATATTATATAATTATATATAAAATTTCGCTAGGTTGTTAACAATTAAGCAATTCCTACTTAATCTCTGTATTTAAATTTTCTTTCTTCTTATATTTCTCCCTCGCCCGTCTATATTCTCCCTCTTTAAAAGAAAAGGGGGAAATAAATAAAAATAAGGAAGAATCAAAAAGGGAATGAAAATTCTTTTCATTGTAAAATTATTTGTAAACAATGTGGTAAAACTGTACAATCATTAAATAGAAATAATCATGAAAAATGAACTAAATATTATCGTTCCTGCCTATAAACCAATCGGTTTTTCTACTTTTGATTTGATAAGAGAAATTAAAAAGGAAATAAAAATTAAAACAAAAATAGGACATGGAGGGACCTTAGATCCTTTCGCTTCAGGGGTGGTGTTACTTTTATTTGGCAAAGCAACAAAAAAATTTGAAGAAATTAAAACTTGGGAAAAAACCTACATTGCTTCTTTAAGATTCGGATATTCCTCTTCCACTTTAGATGTAGAAGGAGAATTTACAAAAACACAATGCAAAAAAAAGCCGACAAAGAAAGAAATTTCTAAATGTCTATCCTCTTTTGTAGGAACAATAGAGCAAGAAGTCCCTTATTTTTCTGCAAGCAAATATTATGGAACACCTCTGTATAAATTAGTTAGAAAAAATATATTCATTAAAAAAACTAAGAAAGTAAAAGTAAAAAACGTTGAAATAATATTTTATAGATGGCCTATTTTAAATTTTAAAATTACAACTCTGGGCGGAGCATACATCCGCGCTATTGCAGATGAAATAGGCAAAAAACTCAATTGTTCTGCTTTTTTATTTTCTTTAGAAAGAGAAAGAATAGGATATTTTACAAAAGAAAAAGCTCTTTCCTTAAAAGAAGTTGTTAAAAAAATAAAATCCTTTTTATAAATGCGCTTTTAATTTAATCAAACCTAATTCTATTAAGCGCATTTAAAGGCCTTACTAAAAATGTCATAAAAAACATAAAATTAAAATGATTTTATTTATAATTTACTTTATACTACTTTTATCATAACCCTAAATTACGAAATAAATTTATAATCCAAAATAAAATTCTAAATCAAAACACAATGAATTTATTAATCAACGCAAATTTATGAACTTGTATGTCCGCTGTTTGTAAAAAAAATTTTGTAGATTTTAGAAACGAAAAAAATAGATAACCTTCTTTCTCTCTGCTTCCTAAAAAGGAAGAAGAATTAAAAAAAGAGGAAGAATCAATAAGAGAGGAAGAATTAAAAATTGGAGAGAAAAAGAAATAAGACCTCTCTTTTTTTAACCCTCTCCTTCCAAAGAAGGGAAGGAAACAAAAAAACCTCCTCCTTTAAACAAAGGGGAGGAAATAAAATAACCTCCCGCGCCAAAAATATTGCCATCTTATGTATTAAATTGTATTTTGTAGTTCAAAAGCACCCTACAATAAAATTCTTCCAAAATTTCTTTAAATCAATCTATTAATTCTTCCCTGTCTATCTAATTCTTCATTCACTAATTTATCAGCTAAATTATTGTTCTTGCGGGGAATTGACTTAAATTTAACTTTTTTAAAATCCAACTTTAAATTCCAGAGCTCTAAAAATAAAGACTGAATCTTCGGTTCAAGAACTTTGTATTTGCCATTTAATTGATTAACTAAAAGTTCAGAATCTGACCTCACCTCAATTTCTGAATTTTTAGTCAATTTTTTTCCAAACAGCGCTCTGACTTTTTTTAAACCAAAAATAACCGCTTGATATTCCGCTTCATTATTGGTAGCTTTGCCAAGATATTCAGAATACTCTTTTATAGCTTGCCCTCTCTCATTACAAATCACTATTCCAATTGCCGACGGACCGGGATTACCCCGAGAACCACCATCGGTATATAATATAAGTTTTTTCATAATTTTCTACGAAATTAAATTTCGAATTTTTTATGAAAACACAGAATATTGAAATCAGAAATCAGTTGTTGGAAAACCGAAATCCGTACAGAAAACGGAAAACCGAAATCTGATTTCTGTTTTCTGTTAACTGTTTCCTGTTAACTGCTTTCTGTTTTCTGTTAACTGATTTCTGTCTTATAATTTCGTATCGTTTTCGTATTTCATGGCTTTTTATTCGCAAATCCATATAAAATTCCTAATTAGTATTGCATTGAAAAATATTTATTTAAACACTTCTCAAACTTCTCTAAATTCTTGTTTCTTATTCTAAAACCAGCAGCAGGAGCATGACCTCCATAATTTTCTAAAAAAGAAGAGCAGTTTTTCATTGCTTCTACTGCGTCAAAACCTTTTGGCATTCTTACTGAACCAATACTTTCTCTTTTATTTTTTTTGAAAATGAAAGTTGGTTTTTTATATTTATTACAAATCCTTGAAGCTACCGCGCCAGCCAAAATAAAAGAAAAAGCTGAATCTCCCTCAAAAATAACCGGTTGCTTCTCAATGTTCACTTTTTGAAAAATAGCTTTTTCTAGAACTTTTTTTTCTATTTTTTCAGCTGCCTCTTTAATTTCTATTTTCTTCTGATAACTTCTTTTAATTAACTTTTCAGCCAATTCCTTAGCTTGTTCAAGCGAAGGAGAAACTAAAAGTAAATAAGCTTCATTTAAATGGTCTTGAGAAATTCCTGAATTTAAGGCAGATATAATTTTTTGAGCAAGTTCTCTGGTAGAACTTAACTCTTTTTTAACCTTATCTATCTCCAAAAACACTCTCAACCCGGGCCGAAAGGTATTCTCTAACACAATCAATCCCTGTTCTATTATTTCTTTATTGTCATCGGTTTGCGGCATCAAATCTGCCATAGTGCCAATAGCAGCAAGCTCAAGAAAACTTTCTTCTAAATTCTTAGAAAAATTGTCTTTTAAAAGAAGTTTAGAAAGTTTAAAGGTTATCCCGCAAGTAGCCAATTCTTTAAAAGGATATTTGTCTCCTTTTTGTTTTGGGTTAACAATAATAGAAGCGTTAGGAAGTTTATTGTCTAAAATCTGATGATGGTCAATAATTATTACTTCGAACCCTAAATTTCTTGCTAAATCTATTTCTTTAAAATTAGTAATTCCAACATCTAAAGCAATAAAAAGAGCCGGGGCGTATTTTTTTAAATTAATTAAACCTCTTTCATTTATTCCATAACCATTCTTTTCTCTGTCTGGAAAATACACTGCTAAAACTTCTTCTCCTAAGGTGTTAATAGCTTCTTTTAAAATAACTACTGAAATCATTCCATCTGGGTCAGCATCGCCATAAAGAATAATGTTTTCTTTATTTTTGACTGCTTTTATGATACGACTAGCGGCTTTTTTTAGATTTTTAATTTCCATAAATAAAATGCTAATATGCTAATTTTATATTAATAACGTAAACTGCTAATAAAAAAGAAGTCAGAATCAGTTGTTGGAAAACCGAAATCCGTAGGAAAAACAGAAAAACCGAAATCCGATTTCTGTTTTCTGATTTCGCTACTGTTTTCTGTTTTCTGTTTCTTGTTTTCTGTTAACTGTTTTCTGTTTTCTGTTATCTAATGTAGCGCTTCGATCCCCGGAAGCTTTTCTCCGCTTAAAAATGCTAACATCGCTCCGCCGCCAGTACAAATATAGTTAAATTTTGAAGCCAAATTAAATTTATTTAAAAATTCAATAGTTTCTCCTCCTCCCGCCACACAGAAGGCCCCGCTTTTTAAAATCTCTTCAACTATAAATCTGCTTCCTTTTGAAAATTTATCTTCTTCAAACATTCCCAAAGGGCCATTCCAAAAAACTGTTTTGCTTAAAGCTATTTTTTCTTTAAAAATCCTTTGGGTTTGAGGGCCAATATCATAAATTTCCTCTCCAGAATCCAATTTTTCAAAATCTTTAACCTTAAGTTCACCATTCAACTCTCCTGTAATTACATCTTTAGGAAAAACAATTTTCTGCTGGTTTTCAAAAGAAATCTTCTTCCCCTCAATTTCTCTCCTTAATAATCCTCCAACTAAAACCCAATCAGCAATTTTCAGAGATTTTTGAATAAATTTGATTTTAGTTTCTATTTTTTTGCCTCCTATAATTACCAAAAAAGGTCTTTTCGGAGCTTTTACCAAATCAGTCAATATCTCAATTTCTTTTTCAAGCAAAATACCCATGCCCGAAGGTAAATATTTTGGCAAACTAACTACTGAAGCATGATTTCTATGGCAAACCGAAAAAGCCTCATTTATGTAAATCTCTGCCAATTTAGCTAAATCTTTAGCAAAAGCCGAGTCATTTTCTTCTTCTTCTTTATGAAATCTTAAATTCTCTAAAAGAACCACATCACCTGACTGCATTTTATCTATTTCTTTCTCTACTTTTTCTCCTATACAATCATCTAAAAACTTTACCCTGTTAAATTGCTCGCTTAAAGAGCGAGCACCCCGCTTTAGCGGGGATTTAACAGGGTGAACCTCCTGCTCCAATAATTCCTCTAATTTTAAAGCGATTGGCTTTAAACTATATTTCTTGAACTTTGAACTTTCTGTCGGCCTTCCGAGATGACTTATTAAAATCACTTTTGCCTTATTTTTAATTAAATATTCAATAGTAGGAATAGTTTTCTTAATCCTAAAATCATCTAAAATATTTCCTTCTTCGTCTAAAGGAACATTAAAATCACACCGAACTAATACTCTTTTATTTTGTAAATCAAAATCTTTAAGGGTCTTAGGCATATTAACAAAAAATTTCCAATCAATTTCCAGCAAAATTCCGAATATTTAATATCCAATACTAATATTGTTTAAAATGGGAATTTGAGAATAGGAATTTTATTGGAAATTGGAAATTTAAAATTTAAAATTTTACTGTTTCTCCCGGTTTTAATATCCCTTTCTTAATTTTATTGTGATTCTTATCTTTTGAATTATTTTCCTCTCGCTCTTCTGATTCTTCTTTTTTTATATTTAAGGATTCTTTTAAAATATCCTTTAATCTTTCCATATTTACTGTTTTTCTTTTGGGTTTTGGTTTTTCCTCTTTCTTTTTTTTAATAGAAAATGGAATAGGTTCTTTTTCTACTGCTTCTTCTAAAGAAACAAACTCCCCATCTTCTCCTTTTTCTCTTTGAATCTTTTTAAGGCAGGACTTGCAGTAAACAGGTCGTTTTCCATCTGGAGGAAAAATTACTTTAGTTGCTTTTCCGCACAGAGAACACTTAGCGTCATATAAAATAGGAGCACTCTCTTGGGTAACAGAAGAAGGGCGCACTTCGCCTAACCATCTAGAAACTTTTTCTTCAATTACCGCACGTGGTGTTCCATACCTTCGACGGCAGGCCTCAATAATTTCTTTTTTATATGACTTTTCAGGCAATGGCTCCGGAGGAAAAGTTTCCGCAGAAAAAGGTCTACTGGCAACTCCATTAATCATTAACTTCAAATAAATATTATATTTCGGTAAATTAGCTAAGTCCTGAGGAGTAAACTCAGGCGTAAATTCTTTCCCCAAAAATTCAGCGTCTTCCGCTCCTACTCTAAAAGAAACTATAGTTCCAACATTGCCGAAAACCGCCTCCTTAACTCCCTCCTCCTCCATTTGAGCGATATATTGATGCCCTAAAGTTAAAACTAATCTATACTTTCTTGCTTCAGATAAAATATTAATAAAAGATTCAGTGGCGAAATTCTGAAATTCATCAACATAAAGATAAAAATCTTTTCGTTCGCTTTCTGGAATATCCACCCTCGACATCGCTGCCAACTGTAATTTAGTAATTAAAAGGGCTCCAAGAAGCCGAGAAGCGTCTTCTCCTATTTTTCCTTTTGACAAGTTTAAAATTAAAATTTTTTCCTTATCCATAACCTCTCTCATATTAATGGAGGTTCTAACTTGACCAATAATATTCCGTATTAAAGGAGAAGAAATAAACTGACCAATTTTGTTTTGAATAGCCGCAGTAGCCTCAACTTCATAGCGTTGAGTATAGCGAGAAAATTCCTGGATCCAAAAAGCTTTCACTACCGGATCTGTAACTTTTTCTATTACTTTTTCTCGATAATCGGCATCGGCAAGCATTCGGTTTACTCCAAGCAAAGTTGAATTAGGATATTCAAGTAAAGCCAAAATGCAATAATTTAAAATGTATTCCATTCTGGCCGACCAAACATCTGGCCAGATTTTTTTAAATACTCCCATTAATCCTGCGCTAACTAAATGTCTATGTTTTACATCAACCTTTTCCATAATATTAAACGCCATAGGATAATCTAAATCAGACGGGTCAAAATAAATTACATCATCAATGCGTGAAGAAGGAACAAAATCCAACAGCCTTTCCGCCGCTTCTCCATGGGGATCCACAAAACCAACCCCATGGCCATTTTGAATATCTTGAATAGCCATATTTTCCATCATCACGGTTTTCCCCATTCCGGTTTTTCCTACTATATACATATGCCGACGCCTATCGTCAGTTTTTATCCCAAATCTTCTTCTTTGGTTGCGAAAAGTTGTTTCAGCGAAAAAAGTTATCTGATTATCCATAAATTATAATGCGAATATGTAAATTTTATGCTAATTATGCGAACTGCTAATAAAAAAAGAGAAATCGGAAATCAGTTGTTGGAAAACCGAAATCCGTTCAGAAGACAGAAAACCGAAACCCGATTTCTGTTTTCTGATTTCTCTACTGTTTTCTGTTCTCTGTTAACTGATTTCTGTTTTGGTAATATTTGCAGTCTGTAGATTAGCATTTCATTCGTAGATTAGTATTATGATTACTCCGTGGGCAACTCCGGAGGAGCTTCTCCTTTTTTTATTTCCACTCGAGGAACAAAAGGAGCAAATATAACCTCTCTTCCTGAAAAATGATACATAGTGGTAAGCTCTTCTGTATCTAAAACAAAAGCATTTTTAGAGTCAATCATCGCTCTTTCTTTATAATTCTTAAACATATTCTTTTTTCTCAAATAGGTTCTATAATTAGCCATAAAGTAATCAACGCTAGTGCTGGTTTTTTTAAGGGTCTTTATGCTATTAAGATTTCTAGTGGAAAATTGATTAAAAAAACCAATCACTGCTTTTATTCGGGGAGCAAAATAAACATCTCTTTTTGCAAGATAAATAACTCTAATATTTGTTTCAAATGCTAATTTTCCTATCTTCTCTTCAATAGCAGCGATTACATCTCTTTCTCCGCCGGTAATAACTGGCTGTTCGCTTTTTTGCTCCTCAGAGAATCCCGGTGGCTTTCCAGTAATCATTACCTCTAACGCCTCTCTTAATATGGTTTTTGGTTTCCCTTTTGAACCTCTTTTAATTAATTTATTAACTAATTCTTTCCCTCTATCAATATAATTATTATCTTCATTAGTAACTGCCTTTATAATAAACTGAACCCAAATTTGTTCTCCATGACCGAGTTTAGCCATACCTTCTAATAAAGGACCCAGAGGGTCAAGTCTCTTTCCTTTTTTTTCTACATCTACCTCTGGTTTTTCTTCAAAAAACTTTGAGTAGGTTTTTATGGGATAAACATCTTCTTTTGATAAAATAAAATCTCTACCCCACAAATCCCAATCTTTATTAGGAAGCTCTAAAGGAACACTCTTTACATAATCTTCAACTGGTAAAATTTCTGCTTGCGGATATTGAGAGTGAATAACACTCTCAATGGCATCTTGATTTACATCTTGAACTCTTATAAAAAAACAGGTTTCTTCACCTCCTTTTCCCACTATTTCTAATGAAATAGGAAGAGGCACTTTCCCCTTAATCCATTTTTCTCTAAAATCTGGGCTGTCATAGATAATTCCCCAAATGCTACTAAAAATCTGTTCCATAGCTCGAAGGGGCCTGTGCACCTCTTTTGGAATTTTAACCCTAAGCAAAACAAAGTTGACTGTGCTAAACCATTGCTTCCGCCTCCATTTTAAATAAAATTTCCTCGCAATAAAAAAAAGAATTATGGGGGGCGTCAGCCACCACCATACTTTAAAAATATTCCAAACAGTAGATATTATATTAATTCCTATAGTCCAGTCTACAGTTTTAAAAAGTTCTATAAATGTCTCCATAGGCCGGAAAGATTATCCTCTTTCCTACAGCAAATTATTTTATTTGCTTATTTATTTAATTAATTTTAATCTTCTTTTTGTAAGCGATTTGATATCTCCCTTGAGAATCTTTGAAAAAATATTCCTTATCGCCTAAATTCAATAAAATAGTGTTTGGCTTTACTATTCTTTTCTCTAAAACTTTTTTCATAATCTCTTCCTTGGTTAAAGGCCTCTTTTCATTATATAAAATATCCAAAATCACTTCTTTTACTGTTCCCTGCTTATAACCCCATTCAGATAAAGCATAAATTCCTCTGCCTACTAAAATAAATTTTGAATCCCGAATTAATTCATTATGAACACTAGAGGATAAATTATTAATAAACCGAGCTATCTCAGTAAAATGCAACGGCCTTTTCTCTCTTTTAAGCACTAAATATGCCTTATCTCTAATCCCTCTCGGATTAATCTCCGGCCAATGTCTGAGACCAAACTGGCCCTCCGGCCCTCTTGAAATCTGTTTTGAAATCTCAATATAAGAAAGTAAAATGTTAGAAGTTAATTGAACTTCTTTGTCAGTTTTTCTTGAATAAATTTCAAAAATTTCCTCAAAGGCTAATGGCTGGGCCCTTTTCTCAAATTCATCTAAAATAAAATTTATAACTTGTTGAGCTAAACTTACTGAACTTTGCTCAATAGTCCAAAAAGAATGCAATTCATCATTTTCATTAAATCTCTCAAACCCTCTTTCTAAATTTAACAAGAATAAAATATGATTATGAAACTCTGGACCGCTTAAAGAATTTAAAAATAAGTCCTCTTTTTTTAATTTTCCATAATTTACTAATTGTTCATTAAAATATTGAAAAATTTTTTGAAATGTCTTAAGTTTGGGACTTATTTTGCAAAGACCATTTTTCTCAATCTGTCTTATTCTTTCCCGGGTAACTCTGTATTTTTTGCCAATTGATTCTAAAGTTTCTCTTTTTTCAGTTTTTAAACCAAAGCGTCTTTCTAGAATATCTTTTGTTCTTAATGGTAAATCTTTAAGCAGGTGATTACAAATTTGACTATAATTAAAATATTTCTTCATATCCTTTGCTTAATTATTATTTAAACATTTCTCAAACCCTTTGTCAAATTTTGGAATAAACCAATATATTCTAAATACCTAATGTCGGCAAGAACGTATTTTATTTTCGTCTTCTCCGAAAGAAAAGAGAAAATTTTAAAAAAACAGGTTGGACTAACCTGCTTATTTAAAAATTAAGAAACTCAAAAATATTCTTGAATTTATAGAATTCTAAAAAAGCTTAAACTCTATTTTCTTTTTAAATTCAACCAACTAACTAAAATTGGACCGGCTAAAAATAAAGAAGAATAAGTTCCAAAAACAATTCCCAAAATTAAAGCTAAAGAAAAATATTTTAAGGTTTCTCCCCCAAAAAAGAAAATCGCGCAAAGAACAAATAAAGTAGTTAAAGAAGTATTAATAGAGCGAGTTAAAGTTTGATTTATACTCTCATTTACAGTTTGCTCAAAAGAAACACCTTTTCCGGTTAAAAGATTTTCTCTCACCCTGTCAAAAACTACTACAGTATTATTAATAGAATAACCTAATACAGTAAGTAATGCAGTAATTACTGGAATGGTTATCTGTACATCTTGATATTTCCCTAATACTGAAAAAATTCCTAAAGGAATAAAAACATCATGAAAAAGAGCGAGCAAGGAAACAATTCCATATTGCCAAGATTTCGCTGGTCTGGAAACTCTTCTAAAGGCAAAAGCAATATACAAAACTATAGCTAATAAAGCTGAAATTACTACAATCTTAGTTTTTTGCTTTAATTCTCTGCCTATTACAGGACTGATAGATTCAAAATGAACTTGAACCTTATCAAACTCCCCTGTATTTTCCAGCCTTTGGACAATTTTTTGACGAGTCTCTTCTGAAACATTTTTCATCCTAATAATAACTCCTCGTTCTCCAGTGGGTTGAATATAAACTTCACCTAAATCCAAATCTACTAACGCATTTTTTATCGCTTGATTAGAGGGTCTTTGGGTTTTGTATTCAATCCTTAAAATGCTTCCCCCAACAAAATCAATACCAAAATTTAATCCAAAACGAATTAAACAAACCAAACTTGCCAAAATTAAAACTCCTGAAAAAACAAAATAAATTTTACGATATTTGATAAAATTCATACTCTTTCTACAAATTACGAATTTATTACAAATACACGGATTATTTAAGGATAGAAATCAGTTGTTAGAAAACCGAAATCCGTACAGAAAATGGAGAACCGAAATCCGATTTCTGTTTTCTGATTTCGCTACTGTTTTCTGTTTTCTGTTAACTGATTTCTGTTTCCTATCATTCTCATATAACTTGGTATTTCACAGTCTTACATCCATATCCATCTTATTTTTTCCAATCTTGTTCTTACAAAAATTCTTAGAAAGTTTTTGGTGATAAAAATAGCGGAAAACATACTAATTAAAATCCCAATACTTAAAGTAAAAGCGAATCCTTTGATAAAACTAGTTCCAAATCCAAATAAAATTAAAGCAACAATCAAGGTAGTTAAATTACCATCTCTAATAGACGGCCAAGCCCGCCTAAAACCTTCAATTATGCTTATCTCTAAATTCTTCCCCTGCTTCAATTCCTCCTTCATTCTGGAAAAAATTAAAATATTAGCATCAATTGCCATTCCAATGGATAAAATAAAACCTCCAACTCCTGCTAAAGTTAAGGTAACCGGAATAATTTTAAAGAGAGTTAAAACTAAGCTTACATAAATCAATAAAGAAAAAGAAGCCAAAATTCCAGGAAACCTATAAAAAAGAATCATAAATAAAATTACTGCTAAAAATCCAATTATTCCCGCTTTTAAAGATTTCTCTAAAGAAATTGCTCCTAAAGTTGGGCCTACTGATTGTTGAGAAATTAATTTTATAGGCACTGGCAAAGCGCCAGCATTTAAATTCCGAACTAACTCTTTAGCTTCTTTTACACTAAAATCTCCAGTAATTTGAGCCTTTCCTCCAGAAATCACTTCTTGAACTACTGGAGCAGAAATTAATACATTATCAATATAAATTGCTAAAGGTTTTTTAATATTTCTTGAGGTTAATTCTTTAAAAATCTTTGCGCCTTCGTCGTTAAATTGAAGAGAAACTAATGGCCGATAAGTAGTTTGATCAAAATTGAGCTCAGCTTTTTTTAAATATTTTCCGGTTAAGTTAGTGGCTTTAAAATAAGCATCTTGAAAAGCTAAATGCCAATCTTTAATATCTTTTAATTCTTCAACTTTTTTGCCTTCAACTTCTTTCTGTTTATCAAGAATCTTTTGGGTCTCTTCTTTTTCTCTTTGTTCTTTAAATTCAAGATAAGGAGTTTTGCCAATCATTTCAATCGCCTCTTTTGGGTCTTTTACTCCTGCTAATTCCACAATTAACCGGGAGTTCTTTCCTCTTTCTTGAAATTGAACTACCGGCTCTCTGACTCCAAAAAGATTAACTCTTCTTTCAATAACATCTCTTAAACCTTGCAAGCTGGAAGTATAATCTTTCTTTTCAATATTGGATAAATCTGCCTGATAAATGAGATGAGTACCTCCCTGCAAGTCTAACCCCAGTTTAAAAGGTATCTCCCAAAAATGAGGCAATTTCCAAGAAAATTTTGAATTCAAAAAATCCACTCCTTGGTTGAAATATTTTGGATAACTTAAATTTAAGGCAAAAAAAGCCAAAATTAAAATTCCTAATGTTATAAAAAAAGTTTTTCTTCTCTGGCTCATATTTCAAAAATAGCTATTGTTAAATATTCTAAATCATAATCTAAAAAAACGCAAATTTTTACATAGGATGCTAATAACATTTTGGAAAATCCAATAAGATAAATAAAAAATATAGTTACTCTTTTAATCCCTTTTTCTTCCCCTTTTCTTTTTTCTTTCTTTTCTTCTTTTCTTCTTCAAAGAGAAAAGGAAGAAAAAGAGAGGGGTTTAATTCTTCTCCCCTTTCCTTTTTTCTACTTCCTCTCCCTCTCCTATCTCCTCAATTCTTCCCCTCCTGTTATATTTCTAGTTTTTTATATTTTTATTATATTTTTGCTCTAATATTTCTATTTATTTTTAATTTAATTTTTATTTTAATTAATTTTACTTTTTCACTTTTTAAATTTTTATTTTTTTTATTTTTATTTTATATTTATTTTTTATACACATCTTTTATATTTTAGTTTAAACTTATAGTTTAAATTTACTTATCATTGCGCAAACCATCCAATTACGTTCACGATCGTGAAGTTAATTGAATAGAAATGATTAGTAAAATTTTAAAAGAATTTTAGAAATTCAGGAGTTATTAAAACCTCAAGAATAGCAGCCAAAAATAACAAAATTAGAATTACCTTAAGAAAGAATTCAAGAGCCAAATTGAGCTCATCTTTAATGCTTGCTTCTTTTTTAAAAATTTTGTCAATTAAAGTTTTGCTAATTTTTAATCCAATTGCTCCACAAATTAAAAAGCAAAAAATTTCGATTAAACCATGAGGCAAAATACCGCAGAAAAAAACAGCTGGATTAAACTTTTGAAAAGTTAAATAAGCTAAAATTCCTAAAATTTCTCCATTGGAAAATAAAGATAATACAGGAAATATTCCAAAAATTAACCCTCCCAAAATTACTAAAAAACTAGTCATTCCATTTTTAAGAAAAATAAAAAGAATTTGAGAAATTTTATTCATTTCTAATATTGGCTGAAATATTTCTTCTATTTTCAAAATCACCTCTTTAGTTTCCACAGAGAAATTCTGAGCAAAATAATAACCTCCTATTACTCCGGATACAAAAATCAAAAAAGAAACCAAAAAATAAATTCTAAGAGAGAATAAATATCTATTTAAGCTTAATAAATATCTATTTAAGCTTTTTAATATAATCATAATAGCAATTAAAAATTATTTACTTCTGCCCAATATAAAAGCATTTTATAATTATTCAACGCTCTTAAAAAAATTACACTCTAAAATTTAAACTTTTAATTATCCGTATTTGGGCCAACAACATTTTTTGTATTTCTTTCCTGAACCACAAGGACAAGGATCATTTCGACCTATTTTTCTTTTTTTATCAACTTTTTGCCGAGAATCAGAGATTGAAGAACTAACTACTGAAGTTGAAGAAGTAACAGGAGCAACAGTAGCCCTAAAAATACTATAAACTACATTTGACTCAAATAATGCAAGCAACCTTTGAAACATTTTATGACCTTCATTCTTATACTCAACTAAAGGATCCTGCTGGCCATATGCTCTTAATCTAACCGATTCTTTCAAATGCTCCATATTATCTAAATGCTCCATCCAAAGAAAATCTAAAATTTTTAAACTAACTAATTTCTCGATTTTTCTCATATTTTCTTCTCCAAGCTCCTTCTCTTTTTTTTCATAATCTCTTTCCGAAAAACCTTGTTTTTTTATCATTTCCAAAATTTGAGATTTAAGGCTCCTGTTTTGAAATTTTTCTAAAATTTCTCTTCTCTTTTGATAAATTACTCTTCGATGTTTATTCATTACGTCGTCATACTCTAATAAATGACGTCTTAAATCAAAATTCATTCCTTCAATTTTTGATTGAGCAGATTCAATTGCCCCGGAAACCATTTTAGCTTCAATAGGTTGGTCCTCTGGAATTTTTAAAAACTGCATTAAAGATTTTATCCTGTCCCCACCAAAAATTCGCAACAAATCATCTTCTAAAGAAACAAAAAATTGAGAAGAGCCAGGATCCCCTTGTCTACCCGACCTTCCCCGCAATTGATTATCAATCCTTCTTGCTTCATGTCTTTCTGTGCCAATCACACACAGCCCACCTAACTCAACAACTCTTTTTCTCTCCTCTGGATGCGGAGGATTGCCTCCTAATACTATATCTACTCCTCGGCCCGCCATATTAGTGGCTATAGTCACTGCTTTTAATTTTCCAGCTTGAGCAATAATTTCACCTTCTTTCTCGTGATTTTTAGCATTTAAAACTTGATGAGGAATTCCTTCCCTTTGAAGCAATTTTGATAAATATTCATTTTTATCAATTGAAACCGTTCCTACTAAAACTGGCTGGCCTAGATGATATTTCTCTTTTATCATCTTAATTACTGCTTCAATTTTTCCTTTCTGGGATTTATAAACTTTATCCGGCAAATCCTTTCTTATCATTGGCTTATTGGTGGGAATAACTACCACCTCCAATCCATAAACCTTATCAAATTCTTCGGCAGAAGTAGCCGCTGTACCGGTCATACCAGCGAGCTTTTCATACATCCTAAAATAATTTTGGAAAGTAATAGAGGCCAATGTGCGGGATTCCGCTTGAACCTCAACCCCTTCTTTTGCTTCGATTGCTTGATGAAGGCCTCCTGAATATCTACGACCAGGCATAAGCCGACCAGTAAACTCGTCCACAATAATCACCTCTCCATTTTTAACTATATAATCCCTGTCTCTCTTAAATAGAACATAAGCCTTTAGGCATTGTTCTAAATAATGCAGATATCTTATTCCTTTATCTTGGTAGATATTCTCTATTTTTAAAATTCTTTCAACCTTTTCAATACCTGGTTCAGTTAAAACTACTGTCCGCATTTTTTCATCAACCTCATAATCAACATCTTTCTTTAA
>CAYUHA010000004.1:0-23117 GCA_964444395.1 uncultured Candidatus Saccharibacteria bacterium
AATTTAGAATTTAGGATTTCTTGTTCAAAATCTTGAACATTTGGATTTTGGATTTTCCTTGAATTACGAATCTATTTCGTAATTCAAAGATATATAAATTATATGAGTGGCCACTCGCATTTTAGTTCAATCAAACATAAAAAAGCCATTACAGATGCTAAACGAGGGAAGATTTTTTCTAAACTTGCTCGACAAATTTCTATTGCAGCAAAAGAAAAAGGAGGTAATCCTGAAACTAATCCTGCTTTACGTTTAGCTATTGAAAGGGCTAAATCTTTTAATCTTCCGAAAGAAAACATTGAACGAGCAATCAAGAAAGGGATTGGAAAAACAGAAGAGGCAAAACTTGAAAAAGTAATTTATGAAGCGTACGGCCCGGGAGGGATTGCTATTATCATTGAAGGAATTACTGACAATACAAATCGAACTCTCAATGAAATTAAACAAATTTTAAACCAAAACAATGGAAAATTAGCAGGAGAAGGCTCTGTAAAATGGCTTTTTGAAAGAAAAGGAATAATAACAATAGACCCCGGACATCAAGCCCCAAATATTAAAACTAAAGAAGAAATAGAGCTTTTAGCAATTGAAGCAGGAGCTGAAGATATTTATCCGTCTAATCATTACTTAGACATTTATACAAAACCAGAAAAAACAGAAGAGGTTAAAAAAATTTTAGAAGAAAAAGGGATAAAAATAGAATCAGCAACCTTAGGATGGAAAACAAAAAACTTAATTCAAGTCAATGAAAAAGATAAACAAAATGCCCAAAAACTGTTTGAAGAATTAGACGAAAACGATGCGGTTCAAGAGATATACTCTAATATCCAGACTTAAAAGTCTAAATATAAATTTCAAGCACCAAGCACCAAATCACAAATAAGCACCAACGACCAAAATCCAAAACAGTTTAGAATTTTGAATTTGTAATTTTGAATTTATTTGGGATTTGTAATTTTGAATTTGTAATTTATTATGATTATATTAGGCATTGACCCTGGCACAGCTACTACTGGCTATGGGATTGTGAAAATCAAAAATCAAAAATTAAAAACTAAAAATTATTTAAAGTGTTTAGATTATGGCGTCATTCAAACCAGTCTTAAATTTTCTGACAGCGAGCGCCTTAAAAAATTAAACCAAGAGCTTAATAAAATAATAAAAAAATATCAACCAGATATTCTGGCAGTTGAAAATGTTTATTTTTTTAAAAATCTAAAAACCGCTGTACCGGTAAGTCAGGCAAAAGGAGTAATTTTATTTACTGCAGCAAAGAAAAAAATTCCTGTCTATGAGTTTACCCCCCTTCAAGTTAAAATGGCTATAACTGGTTACGGAAAAGCAAAAAAAGGCCAGGTCCAAAAAATGATAAAAACCTTGCTTAATCTAAATGAAAATACTTTTTCTTTTGACGATTCAGCAGATGCTCTTGCAGTAGCTATTTGTTGTAGCCAACTAATTCAAAGCAGGATAGGTCCAGTTTTGTTTAGTTAAAAATTAAAAGTAAAAATTATATATAAAATAACTATACAACTTAATAAGCTAAAGGGAGCAGGATACGAGCTAGAGTCCTGCTTCCTAAAGGTCGATTCTCCAGTTTTAAACAGAAAACACTAAATTTTACGATATGATTAAGAAAGTTTATCTTTTAGTTGGAATAGCGGTAACAATTATAGGAATCAGTGCAGGAATTTATTGGTATTTACAAAAATCAAAAACAGCCACATTTCCTGAAACCGCAGAATTGACTCAAGAAACCGAACACCTTTCTCAAGATATTTCAGAACTTGAAACAGTGGCGGAAGATAAAAACTTAAACACATTAGAAGAAGATTTATCGGCTTTATCCGGAGAAACGCCATTAGAACAAGAGCTACCGCCAACTCCAAGTATTGATATTAGTGAAGTAGAAAGTTTGGAAAGCGAACTTTCTGCTGAGTTAGACGGAATTTCGAACGACTTAACAGATTTAAAAGGATTTGAAGGAGACGCTTCATTAGATAATCTTGACGCTTCATTATCAGGTCTTACTGAATAATAAAATCAGATATAATTTAAGTTATTAAATAATATATATATAAAAAAAACTATGAAAATGAAAAACTTAAACAAATTCATTATCTGCTGTTTAGTTGGGGTGATGATTTTAGGATTGTTTGCCTCAATTGTTTCTGCTAAAAGCTTAAGAGAAAGACATCAAGAAGCCAGAGCTAAATATCAAGCTGCCCGCCAGCAGTATCTTAAAGAGGTAAACTGGTGGAAAACTACTCGCCAGCAATTTGTGAACGCCAGAGCAAAATATAGAAAACTCAAAAATGCTGAGAATAAAGCTGCTTATGAAGAACAGGCTAGAAAATTTTTAAAAAAAACAATTGATGTTTTGATTAAAAAACTAGAATCTTTGAAGAATTGGATTTCTAATCGGCCATCCTTACCTGAAAGTGAAAGACAAGCAATTATAGCAGAGATTGAACAAGATATTAACTGGCTCAAAAATAAAAAACCAGAAATCAGCACTGCCTCGCCTGTTCAAATTAAAGAAAAAGTCAAAGAAATTAGAGAATACTGGAGAAATCATCGGGTGAAAGTTAAAAAGATTATCGGCCAAATCTGGGCAGCTAGATTAAGTTGGACTATTGAAAAATTCGAAACTGTTTCTTTAAAAGTTGCCGGGAAGATTGATGAACTGAAAGCAGCTGGTAAAGACACTTCTCAGCTTGAAACTTGGTTGACTGATTTTAACCAAAAAATCGAAACAGCTAAAGAAAAAAGAGATAAAGCCAAAGAAAAATATCAGGCAATTTCCAGTTTGACTGACGCTAACAAGTTTTTCAAACAGCTTCACCAGTTTATTAAAGAAGCAAATCAGTGTCTTCGCACCGCTCGCAAGAAATTAGTTGATATTGTTAAAGAAATGAAAAGATTAACTGCTTCAACCGAAACAACAGAATAAACCTTAAATATTTAAAACTCAACAAGAAAAAATAAAAAAGAAAATATATTCTTCCCCTCGACTCTTTTCCTCTTTTAAGAGATCTTTCCCTCTTTTAAGAGAAAAGAATTACTCATTTGCCCCCTCTCTCTTTAAAAGAGAGAGGGGGAGGAGAAAATAAGAGAAAAAAGGAAAAAATAGAAAGGAAAAATTATCAGGTATTAATTTATCTCCTTTACTGAAACACCTTAAGACGCTACTGATGTCCTTATTCAGCGCAACAACTTGACAAGCCGTGTTGGAACCATATAATAAACCTATAATGAACTTTGTAGAAATTATTTCTACTTTTTTATACTTCTGATTTTATACTTCTGATAAAATGAGATGAAAAAAGGTCGAGAATAATAATTAAAATCAAAACAAATATGATTTACGAAAAAATTTTAAATCCTTTTATTAACCAAGATGCAGGGCTAGAGGACGCAGGAGAAGCAGAGGACACAGGAATAGAAGAAGAAAAAACAGAAAGTGTAGAAGGAGCTGAAGAAGGGGTTGGAGGAGAAACTGGAGTGGAAACTGGAGAAGAAACTGAAGGAGAAGCTGAAGAAGAAACTGAAAAAACAGAAGATGACGAGATATAATGCAAATTAAAATCCTCGATAATATCGAGGATTTTAATTTATATATTAATTAAAAGTATTTTTATTTATTTAAACTATAAACCAGCTTTATTAATTAATGCTGTTCTAAATATTAAATAAGCTCTTTAGGAACAATTAATTTCTTTAGTTAATAACTAAATCTTGTTTTAAATAATCCTACAAACAAACAAAGCTACTTTTTAGCCAAATAATAGTTTTTTAGAAATTTTACAGCTTAAACAATATAAAATAAATCTTATTTTACCAAAAACTCCTAAGCTTTTTAAATTTTCTTTTTAAAGTTTTTAATAAATTTTATTTCTACTTTTAATTTTAGTTATATTTATTTTTATTAGTTATATTTAATATTTATAATATTATTTTTACTAGCTATATTTGTATTTAGCTATATTTGTTTTTAGTTATATTTATTTTTAGCTATTTTCTATAAAATTTTTACCCCCTTTCCACAAAAGTGTCCGATCGGACACTTTTGTGGAAAGGGGAGGAATACTTATTTTCTTATAAAAATCTTTGTTTTTATTATAAAATCTTTGTTTTTGTAAAATCTTTAATAAAAAATTTTAATAAAATTTTATAATTTTATATTTAACAAAAATAAAACCTTATATTATAAACTTAATAAAATTTTACAAACTTATTAAGTTTATATTGATTTCTTATTAACCTCTTGTTAACCTTTTAATTTTTTCTTTTTTTTAACTTCTGTTAATTTCTATTTATCCGTAAAACTCGTAAAATCTTTACAAAGAACTCTTACAAAATCTTTACCTTTTATAAATTGAACAGAATACAATTTTTTTAATGATTAAAATTTATTCTTTCTTTTAGTTAATCAAACTAATTTAACTATTCTTCTCTTTCCTATTTGAATTATCATCCCTTTTTTAATTTTTATTTTTTCTCGCCAATCTTTTTGCACCTTGCCTTCTATTTTTACTCCTTTTTGCCGAATAAGACGCTTTCCTTCTGATTTAGATTTAATTAAACTTGCTTCTTTTAATAATTCTAAAATATTCCAGTTTTTTTCTTTTACTCTTAACTTTTTAATTTTAGAAGGTAATTTTTTTTCTCTAAAAACTCTATTAAACTCTTTCTCCGCCTCCATCGCTGACCTTTTGTTATAATACATAGTAACCACCTCTCTAGCTAATCGTTGTTTTGCTTTTTTAGGATTAAGTTCACCTAAATTTAACCCTTTTTCTATCTTTGCAATCTCTGACATCTTAATTTCAGTCCAATGCTGAAAACAAGTCACTAAAACTTCATCAGGTAACTTCATTATTTTACCATACATTTCAAAAGGACTATCATTAAGAGCAATATATCTTCCTTCGCTTTTTGACATTAAAAATTTCCCTGTTTTTGGGTCCTCAAGTAGCTTTTTGGTAATAATAAATTTTTCTTTGCCTTTAAAAATTTTCAACAAATCTCTTCCTATTAACATATTAAAAGTCTGGTCAGTTCCCCCTATTTCCACATCAACATTTAAAGCAACTGAATCATATCCTTGAAGTAAAGGATATAAAAACTCATGTAAATATATTTCTTTACCCTTTTTAATTCTTTCTTGAAACATATCTCTTACTATTATTCGCCCTACTGTCAATTTACTCATTAACCCAATTAATTCTTCAACTTTCATTTTTTCAAACCATTCACTGTTAAAAACAATCTTAGCCGGATTTTCTTTCCTGTTAAAATCCAAGATTTTAGCAGATTGTTTTTTGTAATCTTTATAATTTTTTATCACTTCTTTTTTTAAAAGTTGACGCCTAGGAGAAACTTTTCCACTAGGATCTCCTATTCTTGCTGTAAAATCACCCACTAATAAAATTACTTCATGCCCTAATTCTTGAAATCTTTTTAGTATCAAAAGATTTGTTGCATGATCAAGATGCAAAAAAGGAGCAGTAGGGTCAACACCAAAATAAACTCGCAATCTTTTCCCAGACATCAAAACTTGTTTCAATTTTTCTTTTGAAGGGTAAACCTTTTCTATACTTCGATTAAGCAGTTCTTTAATTTTTTTAGCACTTGTATCTATTTTCATAAGCACGAATATGCGAATTTTATACTAATTGCGCGAACCGTTAACAAAAAGAAGGAATCGGAAATTAGTTGTTAAAAAACCGAAAACCGATTTCTGTTTTTTGTTTTCGCTACTGTTTCCTGATTTTCATCAACTAATTTCATTTTTCGGCAATATTCGTAACTCATAGGTTAGTATTTTTTATAAAATTGTATTATGTTTAATCATACCAAAAACCTTAAAGTTTGCCAAATTAGTTCAAATCCAGTAAAATAAATCCACTTTTATAAATGTAAATTTCAGTTTTTCTTTATTTTCTTTTAGATGTTAAAATATTAAAATAAAATTATGGCTCAAAGAAAATATTATCGAAAAATTTATCAAATAAACAAAAGAAAAAAGAGGGTGGTTTTTATTTTTAAGTTTTTTGTTTTTAGTTTTTTATTCTTTGCTTCTTGTTTTTTGTTTTTGTTTATTTATTTTACTAAAGATCTCCCAATTCCGGAAAAATTCACAGAAAGAATAACAACCCACCCTACTCGAATTTATGATCGCTCTGGAAAAGTTCTTTTGTATGAAATGTACAATGAGGTAAAAGTTACACCTGTTCCTTTAGAAATAATCCCAAAACATTTAATTAATGCAATTATTACCGCCGAAGACGCTAATTTTTATCATCATATTGGAATTGATTTTAAGGCAATATTAAGGGCAATTCTATTTGATTTAAAATTAAAAGCTCCTGTGCAAGGAGGTTCAACTATTTCTCAACAATTAATTCGTTCTTCTTTTTTAACTAGAGAAAAAACTTTAAAAAGAAAAATAAGAGAAATTATTTTAACTTTAGAAATAGAAAGAAGGTATTCAAAAGATCAAATTTTAGAATTTTATCTAAATCAAGTTTCTTTTGGTTCAAATATTTATGGAGTAGAACAAGCAAGTCAAACTTTCTTTAATAAATCTGTTCAAGATATTACTTTAGAAGAATCAGCTGTATTAGCGGGGTTAATCCGCGCCCCTAGTTATCTTTCCCCATACGGAGAAGAACAAGAAAAACTTTTATCAATAAAAAATTATATATTAGACCAGATGGTAAAATATAATTATATAACCCAAGAAGAGGCCGATACAGCAAAACAAAAAAAGATAAATTTCTCTAAAAATTTATATCCAATTAAAGCTCCTCATTTCGTACTTTTTGTTAAAGATTATTTAATTAAAAAATACGGAGAAAACTTTTTAAAACAAAAAGGGTTAAAAGTTTACACTTCTTTAGACTGGGAGCTTCAACAGATAGCAGAAAAAGCAATCAAAGAAGGAATGAAAAAAAATACAAAATTTCACGCTTATAATGCTTCTTTGGTAGCAATTGATCCAAATACCGGTGAAATATTAGCAATGGTCGGTTCAAAGGATTTTTTTGGAAAACCATACCCAGAAAACTGTGAACCTGGAAAAACTTGTTTGTTTGATCCTCAGGTTAATATTTCTATTTACAAAATCGGACGACAACCAGGTTCTGCTTTTAAACCTTTTGTATACGCTACTGCATTTAAAAAAGGATACACACCAAAAACCATTTTATGGGATGTTGAAACTAATTTTGGAATATATAAAACTAAACAATATATTCCAAAAAATTATGATAAAAAATTCCGAGGACCTGTTAATCTTCGTCAATCATTAGCTCAATCTATAAACGTCCCATCAGTAAAACTTCTTTACCTTGTTGGTATTAGAGATGCTATTAAAACCGCGCAACAAATGGGAATTACCACTCTTAATCAACCTTCTTCTTTTTATGGGCTTTCTTTGGTTTTAGGAGGAGGAGAAGTGAGGTTATTAGATATTACCTCTGCTTATGGGGTATTCGCCTCCGGCGGACTAAAAATTCCTCCGGTAAGTGTATTAAAAATTAAAAACCTAAAAGGACAAATTATTGAAGAAAATAAAAAAACCCCAAAAAGAGTATTAAAAACAAAAATTGCTAATTTGATTAATGATATTCTTTCTGATAATCAAGCTCGAAGTCCAATGTTTGGCAAAAAATCTGCTCTTTACTTTGAAAGGTACCAAGTAGCAGCTAAAACCGGCACCACTCAGGATTTTAAAGACGCTTGGACTATTGGGTACACTCCTTCAATTGTAGTGGGAGTTTGGGTTGGGAACAACAATAACGCTCCAATGCAAAAGAAACCAGGAGTAATATTAGCAGGACCAATTTGGCATAGTTTTATGGAAAAAGCTTTATCAAAATATCCTAAAAAATCTTTTGAAAAACCAAAACCAATTCTTACTAAAAAACCTATCCTAAATGGAGAAATTGAAAACTCTCACCCTCATTGTATTTTATATTATATAAAAAAAGAAGACCCTTTCGGTTCTCCTCCAAAAAACCCCAACAACGATCCCCAATATATATTATGGGAAAAAGGGGTGCAGGACTGGCTCTCTCGTAACAAACAATAATTAACCACTTTTTATCGGCATTACCACATAAAGATAATTTGGATCATTAAGCGATTTTAATACTGCTGCTCCATCTTCTCCGTTTAGTTCAAAAATCACTTCCTGGCTTTCTAAATTTAAAAGCCCATCTATTAAAAACTTATAATTAAAAGAAATTTCAACTTTTTCTCCTTTAATTTTTCCTGGAATAGAAGATCTATTTTCTCCTATTTCTGGGCTTTGTGTAAACATTTCCAAAGTTTGCATTTTTGGATCTATTTTTAATCTTACCTCTTTTACTTTTCCACTGAACAAACTAGCCACTCTAAGTTGATTTAAAAACTCACTCTTATGTAAAATTATTTGAGTTTTATAGGTTTTAGGGATAATTTCTTGGTAATCAGGATACTCTCCTTCAATTAAACGAGAAGTAAGTTGAACTTGGGAATGAAATGTTTCGTTTAATAAAGAACTAAAAAATATCTGATTTGGAGAAAAATATATTTTTAATTCTCCTTTTTTTTCTGAAAAAATATTAATTAATTCACGAGCCGATTTCTGGGGAAGAATTAAAGAATACTCTTGATTAATTTCTTTTTCAAGAAATAAAGTTTTTTCTGCTAATCTAAAACTATCAGTGGCTACTATTTTGATTAACTTTTTTTGAAAACAAAGAAAAACACCAGAGAGTTCAGGTCTAATTTGATTTGGAGAACAAATTTCTATTACTCGATTAAGTCCCTGGATAAAAGAAAATATATCCACCTCTAAATAATTTTCTTTATCTTTAACTTGAGGAATAATAGGGAATTCTTCAGGATTAATTCCTTTAATTTGAGTTTTATAATTTTCACAATTTATAAAAAGAATATTATCTTTTACAGTTAAAATTATTTTCTTATCAGGTAAAAAACTAACAAAATTATTAAAAAGTTTTGCAGGAATAGTTGTTTTTCCTTCTTTTTCAATTTTTGCTAACACCCAACAATTAATACCGGTCTCTAAATTAGTACTAGATAATTTTAGAAAATTTTTTTCAGTAGAAAGTAAAATATTATTTAAAATAGGAAGAGTTAAAGACGAGGAAGTCAATCCTTGTGTAATATTTAATGCATTTTTTAAATTTTCTTTTAATATTTCAATTTTCATATTGTTGATAATAATTATAAATTAATAAAATTAAATTATTGTAGTTGTTGTTAATATACTTTAAATATTTTTATTCTAAAATTAAGCGTTAATTATTTTAGGATAAGTTGTAGTAAAATTTGTGGAAAACTGGTTAATAAAATTAAAAAAATTTTTTAACCAATTTATCCTCAATTTATACACTTTGTATTCTTTGTTGAAGTAAATTTATTTCTTGATTTAATTCTTCATTTTCTTTTAGGTTTTTTTCAATTTTTTTACAAGAATGAATAGCTGTGGTATGGTCTTTTCCGTTAAATTTTCTCCCAATAAAAGGAAAAGAAGATTTTAGATTTTTTCTTACTAAATACATTGCAATTTGTCTAGCTTTAACTATTTCTTTTTTTCTAGAGGGGCTTAAAATGTCTTTTTCTTTTAAATCATAAAATTCCGCAGTACATTGAATTATTTTTTTAAAATTAATTACTTTATATTGTTTTTTGGTAGTGGTTTTTAATAAATTTTTAACTAATTCGATATCAAGGGGTTTGTTGTTTATTTTTTGGCGAGCAATTAATTTATTTAGCACCCCTTCTAATTCTCTGATATTTATTTGCACTGTTTCAGCTACATATTCAAAAATATCATTTGAAAAATTTACCTTCTTTTCTTGTGCTTTTGCTTTAAGGATAGCTAGACGAGTTTCAAAGTCTGGAATACCTATATCAGCAATCATTCCTCCTTCAAATCTTGACCTTAATCTTTCTTCTAACGCGGAAATTTCTTTAGGAGGGCGGTCTGAAGAAAGAACTATTTGTTTGTTTTTTTCGTATAGATAATTAAAAATATGGAAAAATTCCTCTTGGGTTTTTTCTTTTCCAGCTAAAAATTGAATATCATCAATGATTATAATATCGCACTGGCATTGATTTGCTTTAAATTTTTCAATACTACGGTTTCTTATAGAATTTATCACTCCTGAAGCAAATTTTTCACAAGGTATATATTTTGTTATTTTATGAGGAAAAATTTTGGTTATTTTATTACCAATAGCTTGCAGAAGATGAGTTTTTCCTAACCCTACTCCTCCATAAATAAATAAAGGATTATATACAACCCCTGGATTTTTTGAAACTGCCCAAGCTGCAGCATGAGCTAATTCATTAAATGAGCCTATTACAAAATTTTCAAAAGTGTATCGAGGGTTAAGATTGGTTTCTTTATTAATAATTGTGAGTTCCTGAAAATCTAATTGTTCGGCAGTTGAAGGGGTTGGGGAAGTTTTTGGAGGAGAATAATTGGTCGGGTTTACAATATATTTTATTTCCCTAATATCTCTATCCAGATTATTTAAAATTTTTAAAAGAAGTTTATGATATTTATTTTCCAGCCATTCTTTGGAAAAATTATTGGGAACTGATATTATAATAGAATTTTTTTCCTTAGAAAGGATTCCAGTGTTTTTAAACCAAGTGCTAAAGTTTGCAGGAGAAATATGAAATTGGATTTGGGCAAGAACAGCTTGCCAAAATTCTTCTTTAGTCATATTTCGTATTTAAAAATGATATTTTATATTTTATAAGTTGTAAATTTTATAGGTTGTAATTTTTGGATTATAAAATAGATTCGTGATTCAAGAAAAATCCAAAATTCAAAACCCTAAATCCTAAATAATATCAAAATTCAAATGTTTAAAATTCTAAACAAGAAATCCTAAATTCTAAATCCGAAGTTCTAAACCTCGCACCTTTTGACAGTTATTTAATGATAATTTGATTAAAGTTTTGTTAAAGAATAAAAGGTGCGGTTTTAGAGTTTGTAATTTTAAATTTACTACCTTTGGTGAGCTTTATATTCAGCGAGAGGTTGTTTTTTTTAATATGTTTGGTAATTCAATAACAAATTCAAGGTTTTTGAATAAATGAAAGTTTTTATAATTGTATTATATTGTATTATATCATAATTTAAATGAAAACAAAATTAGTTCAAATTTTTTAGAATTGTTAATAAGTTGTGGATGAATTGTGGATAAATTTTAATTTAAAATATTATATGTAAATTAAAAGATATTTTAGAAAAATTTTGTTTTTAATAAATATACTGTACTATAAATTACTTTTCTTTTTTAATTTTCCTCTCTATCTCCCTTTTTTTCTTTAAAAATAAAGGGAAAAATTTAAATGTTAAACTAATTTATTTAAAAATATCTAAAAATATTATTAAATTTATATAGCGCAGTTGTTTATTGTTTTATCTGTTAAGTTATGTTATTATTGTTTTAAATTATCAATTATTATTTATTATTTAGTGTAGATTTATTATGAGTGTTACTTATCATTTAAAAAAAAGAAAAAGAAAAAAAACTCATGGGTTTAGAAAAAGAATGGAGACAAAATCGGGCAGAAAAGTTTTGGGTAGACGAAGAAGAAAGAAAAGAAAAAGATTAACTGTTTAATAATTCAAAATTTAAAGTTAAACTTAAGGTTTAAAGTTTTTAATTTTCCTTGTTTTATTAAAAGTATAAGTTGCACTTTTAATTTTCAACTTAACTGAGCCCGAAAGGCGAAGGAACGTGTTACCCCAAATTAATAGATTAAAAAACAAAAAGGATTTTGAAAGAGTTTTTAAACAAGGAAAGGGCTACAGAGGCGATTTTTTGTTTTGCAAGTTAATTATAAACAAGTCAAAAAGAAGTCGGTTTGGAATCGTAGTTACTGAGAAGGTTTCCAAGAAAGCAGTAATTCGTAATAGAATTAAGAGAAGATTAAGAGAGATATTAAGACTTAATTTACCAAAAATAAAACAAGGAATAGATGTGGTAATAGTGGCTTGTTCAGGAATAGAAAATAAGAATTTTTGGGAAATTGAGAGAGATATAAATAAGATTTTTATTGAGGCAGATGTATATAAGTCATAACCTAACTAGTTGTGGTTGTGAATTTATGAAAATTTTTATATTAAAAATTATAAGATTTTATCAAAAATTTATATCTTTTTATTTTGGAAGAAGTTGTAGGTTTTATCCTACTTGTTCAGAATACACTTATTGGTCGATTAAAAAACACGGGATAATTAAAGGATTATGGAAAGGAACAAAAAGGGTTTTAAGGTGTAATCCATTTAATAAAGGAGGAGTAGATATGCCATAAGAAATCCCAAATTACAAATTTCAAATCACAAATAAATTCCAAATCCCAAATTACAAATCCTAAGAAACAGAAATCAGTTGTTAGAAAATCGAAACCCGACTTCTGTTTTCTGTTATCTGTTTTCTGTTAACTGTTTTCTGATTTCTATTAACTAATTTCTGTTTTCAATTATTTAGTGCTTAGTGCTTGAGATTTTAAATAATGGATTTATTAATTAACATTTTTAATACAATTTTATATCGTCCTTTATTTAATGCTTTAATTTTACTTTACCAATATTTACCTGGCCATGATTTTGGAGTAGCTATTATTGTTTTAACCATTATTATTCGCTTGCTTTTATACCCTTCCTCGGTTCAATCTATTAAGTCCCAAAAGGTATTAAAAGAGCTTCAACCGAAAATAAGAGAAATACAAGAGAAATACAAGAATGATAAAGAAAAACAAACAAAAGAGATAATAGAACTTTACAAAAATAAAAAAATTAACCCCTTCTCAGGATGCCTTCCTTTATTGTTTCAGTTGCCAGTTTTAATTGCCCTTTATAGGGTATTTTGGAGAGGTCTTCAACAAGGACAACTCAGCAATCTTTATAATTTTGTATCTTTTTCTGGAAGCATTGACCCTACTTTTTTAGGAGTGTTAAATCTTACTCAACCTTCTATTGGATTAGCAGTGATTGCTGGAGTAGTACAATTTTTCCAAGCAAAAATGCTCGCCCCTCAGGATAAAATCAGTAAGCCTAAAGACAGAGATGCGCAGTTTTCAGGTATAATACAAAAACAAATGCTTTATTTTTTCCCAGCTTTTACGGTTTTAATTCTTTGCAAGTTTCCATCTGCGATTGCTGTTTATTGGACAGTTACTGCTTTATTTTCAATCGCGCAACAATATTTTATATTAAAGAATCACGGAATAAGAAAAAGTATGAATAAAATGTAATACTAAAAATGTATGCGAATGCACGAAATATTGAAATTAGAAAATAGTTATTGGGAGATAGAAAATCGTATAGAAATTAGAAAATAGAAAACAACAGCAAGGCTATTGCCTTGAGTCAGAACTGAAGGGTTTTGAATCGACTCTGAAGGAGTCACCCTGGGACGAAGCCGAAGGGTCCCTGATTATAATATATTCTTTGTCTATCCTTACGCCAAAAATTTTGGCGGGGGCTAATACCTCAGAATGACCAAAATTGCTTCGCTTTTTTAGAATAACAAGTCGCTTTACTTTTTAGAATGATAATTTAAGTTCCTTAGGATGACGCTGTTTTCGCTACCGATTTCTGTTTTCTGTTAACTGTTTTCTGATTTCTATTAACTAATTTCTACTTTCGTATATTCGTAAAAATTTCGTATTTTATAGAAAATATGGATTTAAATAAAATAAAAAAAGAGACCGAAGAGTTTTTTAAAAAAATGGATGTTGAGGCAGAAGTTAAAGTTGCTTCTTCTGAGGGTTCAACTATTTGTATAGATATAAAAACAGAAAAACCCCAAATTTTAATTGGAGAAAGAGGTTATACTTTACTTGAAATTCAACGTCTTTTAAAAATAATCCTTTGTCGAAAAATAAGCCTGTCGGGGAGAGAAAGTAAACAGCCTGCCCAACAGATTTTTGTTAATCTCGATATAAACGATTATAAAAAAAGAAAAATTGAGTATTTAAAAGAATTGGCTAATGAACAGGCAGATCAGGTAGTTTTAAATAAAAAAGAAGCACTTCTTCCCCCAATGCCGGCTTATGAAAGAAGAATTATTCATATGGAATTAGCAGAAAGAAAAGATGTAATTACTGAAAGCGTTGGGAAAGAGCCAGAAAGGAGAATAATTATAAAGCCTTGTTTTTGATTGTTTTATTGTTTTTAAAATAAGGAGTTAGTTTCTTGTTTTTAGCTTTAAACAATTTTAAAAGATTATTAAATTTTTATATTTCTAAATTTTATTTTTAAAAAATAATCTTTACATTAAGAGAATGTGCAAGAATGAAAGATAAAAATTAAAGTGAATAAAAAGAAATATTAGCTTAAACCAAGTTAATGTTTGATTTGATTTATTTGAGCTGTATGAATATTTTGAAATAATAACCTGGAAGTTTTTTAAATTAGCGATGGATAAATATAAAAAAATCGAGAATAATCTCGATTTTTTTAAAACATTTTCTCTCTTTTTTCTGTTCTTTCCTCTTTTTTTAATTCCTCCCCTTCTTTTAAGAGACGAGGTAGGTTTTTCTGTTTCTTCCTTTTACTTTACGGAAAGGAGTAAGGAAAAGATTTCCCCTTTTCCTTGCTCTTTTTAAAGGGAGAGGTTGTTTATTCTTTTTTCTCTTTCTTAGAATGGAGAGGATTAAGAAGAGAGAGGTTTTTAATTTTCTCTTTTTTTGAAAAATAAGATTATGAAGGGATATGTATATAAAGGGATATAAAAGAAAAAAAGAAAAAGATAAAAGAGGAAAAAGAAGAAAAGTGAAAATAGAAGGAGATTTTGGTTAAGTTAGTTTTTTATTATTATTTCATTCGGGAAAGATAAACACTGGAAATATGAGCTGCGCGGCCACCTAAGAAGCCTATTTTCCCATACCATTCACCAAGAGTAGTATGAGATAGAGCTGGGTGGCTACTTCTAAACACTTCACAGCGTCTATTTTTCATTCCTTCGGGTTTATTGCACACTAAGGCTAAATATTTTCCTTCAGGACTGATTTTAATTGATCCTGCCCAAAAATCAAGATTACTTGTCCCTATTCCTTTTAACTGTAATTCTTTACATTTGCCTTCTCTGCAGTCTTTATGATTATTGTAGTCAGGTTTTTCATAAAGGGTTACTGCTCCTTGAAATACTCCGGAAGAAGTTTTTGTTGGAAAAAGATTAATTGTTGCTGAAGAAATACCTTTACCAGAAGGAAGAGAAACCTCTCTTTTAATACCAGGTTCAGCAAGGAAAGGACGAGCAGCATCTCCCCATCGTCCTCGGTTTTCATGTAAAATTACCTCATAACGAGCTGTGGTTTCTTTTTCGCCATTTTTTTCAAATGTGATATGTTTAAATTTAACAAAAGTGATTTTATCTTCAAATTCAGGAGGAAGAATATCAATATCATGGTCGGTCCAAAGACAATCGCCATCTTCTTTGCAAAGATAAACCCCAGGCAATTGCCATTCTAATTTAACTGATTTTGGGATGAAAGGTAAACTTCCTGTCCTTGAAGAAAGCAGTGCGCCATTGCCTTTAAAATGTCGTTCAGGATAAACCGTAACTTTTAAGTCCTCAGGGTCAGCTTCAAATTTATAACTAATCGGTTCAAAATCTCCTAAGTCTGGATAGCTGGACAAAAAAGTTTTCTCTTCTCCCTCTTTGTCTAAAAAAGTGATTCCTTCTTTGATTTCCGTTCTTACAGGCGTAACTGTTGTTAATTGAGGATTGATAGTAGTTAAAATTAAGTAAGAGCCAAGCAAAAGAAACAGCCCTATTATAGCAGAAAAGATTTGGTCTCTGGCGTCAGCCATTAACGAAGGGTTTCCAGCAGATGCCATATAGCGGGTTCCTCCTAAAATTATCATTACTAAAGCAATCAATCCGCCGATTATTATGGCAAAATTAAAAATATATTTTACATAATCAGGCAAAGGAATTCCTGCAGTTACTGGAGTTATTGCTCCCGGCACTTCTGGATATTTTATTTCTAATTCTTTTTTAGCAAAGCAAAAACCGCTTGCTGAAGCAATTAGGATAATTGAGAGAAGAACGATTAAAGAGGTTTTTTTAAGCATAAGTGTTTAAAACGTCTAATGTTTAATTTTTAATTTCTAACCAAATCCAAAATCCTAATATCTAAATCCTAAATAATATCAAAATTCAAAATTCAAAATGATAATTCAAAATGTAAAAAGAATTTTTCCTTCCCCACCTATATCCTCCCCCTCCCTTTGGGAGGGGGAGGAATAAGGAGGGGGAGGACATTTTGAATTTTACATTATCATTTTGCATTTTGAGATTTGCATTTTGTATTTTTAATCAGTTTTACGTTTTGAGTTTTGGGTTTTGAGTTTTTACGGTGTTATGCTCTCCCCGCAGAAAAAGTCAAAATCGCAATCCTTAATTTTTTGTTTAGTGCAAGAAGCAGACGCGTTGATGCAGTCCAAGATTTGCTTTTTTATGGTTTTTTCTCCTAAAAGCGCTTTAATCCGGTCTTCTGCTGGCACGGTGCATTCAGCTAATTTTTTGCGAGTTTCTTTGTTTAATTTAATTAAAAGTTTTTCTGCTTTAGGTTTTAATATGTCTTCGTCTTTAATTGCGGTTTCTATTGCCTTCTTTGCTAAAATATTCCATAGGAACATTCCTTTAAAAGCTGAATCTCCAATAATTTTATAAGTGGACCATCCAGTAAGCACATTGGCTGAGCTAAAAGGGATTATAGTTAGATTTCTGCCTAGGTCCGGGCAAGCAGAACCTCCGCAACAAATAGGAACGCACACTGGAAAAGGAGGAGGGGTTAGGATGCATACTCCTTCTTCGCAATAAAGACATTTACAATCATCGGGCGCGTTAGCAATATACCAGCCAATTATTTGTTGAGTTAAATTGTAAAAAGAGAGCAACTTTAATTCATGCTTTATATCTTTGGCAATTTCTATTGCTTCATCGATAACTGTGCCTATAGGAATTTTAAATTTGCAGATTATTTTAGCTTCCTTAACTTCGGTAGTTTTTTCTTCTCCTACTTCAGACATCAGTTTTTCTATCGCTTCTCCTTCAATTTTTGCAGGAACAGGCGTGATTAAGTCTTGAGTGCAATAAAAAACTGCTGGGTCTCCGCCTACATTTATTTCTTCCCAAGGTTTTTCAATTTCCATTTTTTCAATTAGTTTTACTCTGTTTTCTAAGAAATTTTTGTTTACCCAAAAAGCGTCGCAGTCCAACAATTCAAAAAATTTAGATTCTTCTTTTAATCCGTAACAGGTTTTCATCATTTCTTCTGCTTCTTCTAATTCTTTTATTGCTTCTTTTAGTCCGGGGCTGGTTCTTTTTTTCTCTCCAAGAGCGCCAACTAAACTTTCTACGGTTTTTCCTAAAGATTTAGACACTTGTTCAGTTAATCCTTTTGCTAATTTTTTTTCAACTTGTTGAGTTAAATTGTTTAGGAATTCTGTTTTAATTAAATTTAACTGTTGATTAGCTTCTTGTTCAACTATTTGTTTTAAAGAGCTTTCTAAGTTTTTTGTTCTTTGCTCAAATTCTTTTTTAATTTGAGCTATTTTTTTATTTAATTCTTCTGGGTCAGTAGTTTCCTTTCTTGCGATTTCTATTTTCTTCAGTTTTAAACTTTCAAGCTCCCATTTTAGATGTTCTTCAATTTTTATTTTATTAAACCTTAAACCAGTTAAATAAGTATGCTTTACCCGTTCTAAATTTTCTTCAAAACCGGCAAACCTTCCAATTTTTATCTCAGGCAGATTCTTTGCGTCATTTTTTAGCTTTGTTAGTTCTTCTATTAATTCTGGAATTTTCCAGATTTTTCCTGCTAAAATTTCATTTGAGATTCTTTCGGCATTTTCCATAGCTTGAAGCAAGCTGTTGGTTTTATTTAATATTTGTTTTTGTAAATAATTTAACTGGGTTTCCAATTCCCCTCCGATTTCTTCAGGGGTTATATAAGAGATAGGGGTTAATTCAATTTCTCTTTTCACAAAAGGTTCCCCAATTTCTTTAAATTCTTGTTCTATTTTTCTTTCTTCAGTAATTTTAAATTGTTTTAAGGTTTCAGAGCTATCGGCTACAGTATGATTTAGATTATAACTTAAATTATTTAAATCTGCGTGTATAACTTTTCGCAATTTTCCTGCATTTATTTTTAATATGTCCTCGGTGACATTGTTTAGATTAGTTAACCCACTTTTTAAAACAGGAAGATTAGCTCCAAAAAGCGGGTTCAAGAAACCTAAATAATTCTCTCTTAGCTGTTTTAGTTTATTAGCGACTTCTAAAATTTCTCCTAAAAATCCATTTCTGATTTCATTTATTATTTGGTTTAGTTTTTGCAGGGTTCCTATAACATCAAAACCAAAAAATTCTGCTATTTTTGCGTTAAAGATGCTTAAAATTTCATCAAAAGTTTGGTCTAAAAAGGTTAACATTTCTTCTTCTGCTTCTTCTATTAGTTCTTTATAAGCAGATTCTCCAAAACCTGCGAGTCCTTGTCCAATCAATTTTTCTAATTTTTCTTTAACTTCTTTAATTTGCGGGTCAAATTTTTCGTTTATTCTCGAAAAAGCATAGGATAATTGTTTTTTAGAGTTTTCTTTCAAGGTTTTATAAATATTTTCAAACCTTCGCACTTTATCCCCGGTTAATTCTTGTTTTAATCTTTCAAATTTTTCATCAGTGGTTTTTAGATTGTTTAGTTCGCTTTGCAGTTCCGGAGTTATTTTTTTGCCGGATATAAATTCATATTCTTCTTTGGTTTTTTCTTCCAAAGTTTCATAAATTTTTCTTTCAGCGGCTTCTTTTTCAGTTTGTTTTTCTTTTTCTATTCTTGTTAATTTTTTTTCTAATCCTATCTTAACCTCTTCTTCTGTTCTTTGTTTTGATAATAAAGTTGTTGCTAATATTTCAAAACTTATTAATTCCTGCTCCAGTTCTTGAAATTCTTCTGTTATTTCTTCTAAAGGTCTTGATTCTAGGCACTTTTTTGATTTTAAAACTTCTTTTGATTTTAACTCTTCTGTTGGTTTTAAATCTTGGTGCAGGTTTTGGTATTTAATTTTTAAGGTTATACCTGTTAGAAATACGCTTTTAATGTTTTTATATCTTTTAAGCCTTGTATTATCCAAGTTAGAAAATAAACCATCCTCAAAATTTTTAAATCTTTGATTTGATTCTTCCAGCTCCTTGTTTATTTTTTCTAGTTCTTTTTTCTTTTCTTCTAATAGTTCCCTGCATTGAGTAAGATATTGTTTTCGTAATAATTTTTCTATTTGGGCTATTTCTCTTTTTATTGTAATTATGTTTTGTTCAGAAGAAATAATTTTTTCTGATAAGTTTTTAAATTTATCAGAATTTATTTCCCCAACAGTTCCATCTAACTCTTTTTTTAAAAGCTTATTAGATGTTTCTACCTCTTCCTTTCTTATAGTTATCTGCTGTTCTAATAGTTCTTTGTTAATTGGGGGGCTTAATATAGGTTCTTGATTTTCAGCTAAAACCGCTCTAGGTTTTGTTTGTACAATTAAAGGGGTAATTAACCCATTTCCAAGATACTGTTTTAATTTTAATAGTGTGCTTAACAGAAAATTTTGGGAGGTTGAGGGATAGGAGCTGTTTAGAGCGAGATGGTTTTTTTTGTTTATGCCTTTCACCCAAATCCCTTCTTTTCCTTGAAATAACTCTCCAGCCAATTCTTTTTGGATTTCTTTTTCTAATTTTTTAAATCTTTCTTCCAGGTCTTTTAATAATTTTAAGTCCTTTCTTAATAATAGTTTTTTTAGTTTGAATTTCTTAACATTTTCTGAAACCTGCGCCAATTTGTGCTGATAAAATTTTACCCGTGCCAAATATTCTACATTTTTATTTTTATACAACTGTTCGTATAGTTTTTCATTGCCTTCAATTTTCCCCTTAGTAATTTCTCTATCTATTTTAATATGCCAATAACCAAGGTCAATTAATTGGATTCTTAATTTTGCTTGAAGAGGTTTTATTACTACATTTCTGTAGTCTTTATAGAAGAGAAATGTACAGGGGTCGCCTTTGCAGATACAGGGCCCGGGGCAACCTACGCAAACTTTAAAACATCCATGACAACCACAAAGGAGGGTGGCTAATCTTAGGCTTATACCTAATGTTAGCGCCCTCCAGGAACTTTTGAAGTTTTCTTTTGAGGTATTTTCAATTCTGGCTAATCTAGTTTCAGCTAAAACTCCTTCATAGTTTTTGCTGAAATTTTCTTTTGGCTCTTTTTTTTGTTGTTTAGTTTTTTCTTCAGGTTCTAATTTAACATCAATTAACTTCCCAAAAGGAATTTCAGTAGAGGTTAGAGTAGGTTTGCCAAAAGTGATTGGAGTTACGCCGGGTGTGGTGGGTTTTTCAAGTTTGGGGAGAGTGAGTGTGGTTAACTGAGGATTAATAAAGAATAAAATTAAATAAGAAGAGAGTAAAATTATTAAACCAAGCAGTCCGGCGAAGATTTGATTTTTTGCTTCCGCTATTGCTGATGGGTTTCCAATTGAACTTAGATATTTGCTGCCTCCTAAAATTATTGTGGACAATGCCAACAGTCCTCCAATTAAGATGGCAAAATTAAATATATATTTTACATATTCAGGAAAAGCAGTTTCAGCAGGAGCAGAGCCGGGTTCTCTTGCTCCCGGCACTTCTGGGTATTTTACCTCCAATTCTTTTTGAGCAAAACAAAAACCGCCAATTAGAGTAATTAGGATAATTGAGAGAAGAATTGTTAGAAAAAGTTTTTTAAATGTAATTTTCATTATTCAAAGAAGAAGTATGGAATTTTAATTACATAAGCATTCGGATTACCCATGTAGGAAGAATGTCGCTTAAGACAGGAATGCGCTCAATAAGAAAAGGAATTAAATAATTCATTAAAGGGAGTTTAACTATTATAGCCATCAATATCATAAATACTATTTCCAATGGTAATTCCCATATTTGGTCAACAAAAGGGGCTGGGAAAATATCAAGCAGTTCCATTATGATTGCAAGAAGAAACAAGATTATTCCTCCGGGCGAGAAGAGAATATTGCGAGGAATTTTTTGGAACCATCTTCCTTTTTTGGGGGTAGAATTTTTTTTAGAGATAGAAACTTTTTCCATTATTGTTTTTTCTACGATGTTAATCGTTTTTTAGCTTCTTTTATCTTTATTATCTCTTCAGGAGTGGTGGTGATTATTTGGTCTTCCGCGTAAGAGGCAACCACTTTTATTGCCGCATGTTTTTTTCCGGCAAAGAATATTCCCTCCCCTACCGCAGATTCAAGCAAGCGGAGTTTTTCTTCTTCAGTTAGATTAAAGGTTTTTTTCACTATTTCAATAGTGGCAGGACTTTGTTTCATTAGAAGTTGCAGAGAAGAGTTAGTAATTATTGGCTTGCCGTATTCTGATTTCATAAAATCAGCAACATCCTGGGTGATGGTAGTTACTCCTAACCAATATTTTCTTGCTCTTTTAGCTAAGCCGTATAAAAACGAAGCCCCGTCTTCGGTCTGCATTAACCACCAGGCCTCGTCAATAACTAAAATTCTTTTTTTAAGCTCTGAACGTACCGTATTCCAGATATATCTCAAAATTATATATAAAGCGGTCGGACGCAATTCTTCTTCCATATCTCGAATTCCGAAAACTACAAATTTGTTTTTCATATCCACATTAGACGGTTGATTAAAGAAAGTAGCAAAAGTTCCTTTGGTGAACTTTCTTAATCTTCTAGTTAAAGATTCTGCGCCTTCCATAGTTTCTAATACTGCTTCTAAATCTTCCATTAAAGGAGGTTCGATGTTAGAGAAATCAGATTCAGGAGTAATATCTCTGGCTTTGTAGGTTTCAGTTAATGCCCTATCCATAATCGCGTCTTCTTCAGGGGTTAGACCGCCAAGCATAACTCTCATCAGTCCCACTAAGTTTATAATATTTGACCTTAAAATGTCTTCTGGGTTTTCATCTTCGCCTGGGATGGGCAGGTCAAAAGGATTAAGATGATGAGAAGAAGTTAAAGATATTTTAAAATAAGAACCGCCTACTGCGTCAGATAAAAACTTGTATTCATTTTCAGGGTCAATAACTATGCATTCTGTGCCCAACATAAGCGAACGAAGGAGTTCAAGTTTGACAGCGTATGACTTGCCGGAACCTGAGACCGCAAAACATACCGAGTTTGCGTTTTCTAAAGAAAATCTATCAAACAAAATTAGAGAATTATTATGTTGATTGATTCCATACAAAATTCCTTGATTTGAAGTCAAATCAGCTGAGACAAAAGGAAAAACACTAGACAATGGACCGGTGTTCATAAGGGTGTGGTTTGATAGTTGGTCTAAACCGCAGGGAGAAGTTGAGATAAACCCTTCTTTTTGCTTATAAAGAGCAGGTTTTATATAAATTAATCTTGATTCTAAAATTGAACGCAAAGTGGTTTCAACTTCTCTTAAGTCTTGTTCTTTGTCTCCGTAGATAGTAATATATAGACCGAATTTAAACATTTTTTCTTGGGCAGTTTGAAGTCGGTCCCTTAAAGTTTCCAAGTCTTTGAAAGCAATTTCTAATTCCGGTTTTCTAATAAGTCCTTTTTCTTCTCTTTCTGATATTTCTGCTTGCACTTCGGTCACTCTCCTTCTTAATTGTTTTAATATCAACCCGGCATCGATAGGATGAATAAAAAAACTAAGATCCATTGGAGTGTCTAAGTTTATTACCGGAGAAAACCAACCAGTGCTTAAATACCGGGGATAAGAAAAAATAAAAAAACTTTTAGTTAATTTTTCTCCTATTCTAAGGTATGCTTGTCCTACTTCAATAGAAGCAGGGGCAATGATATCAGTTATTTCTAATGCTTCTCCTTCAAAGATTTTTTCAGGAATTTTTATCTCTTTTTTTCTTTTAAATAAATTAAATAATTTCATAAATCTGTTATTTGCTACGGAAACTATGAATTTTTTGCAAATACTACGAAAATAAATCCTAAATCCTAATATCTAAATCCTAAACAATATCAAAATTCAAATGTTCAAGATTTAATTCAAAATTCAAAAGTCA
>CAYUHA010000005.1:0-22012 GCA_964444395.1 uncultured Candidatus Saccharibacteria bacterium
CTCTGGCTCCTTTCAAGTGCACAGTAACAACAGAAGCAATCAAGGCAATTACTGCCAAAACCACTAAAAGTTCTATAAGAGTAAATCCAATACCTTTTTCTTTTTGAAAAAAGCGCTGGATAAGAAATTTAGTCTTAAAAGTAAACATATTAAGTTTCAAAAATCTTACAACAAATCTTACAAAATCTTATAAATCAGATTTTGTAAAATTTTGCGAAACCTTTTGTAAAATTCGTAAAAAAACTAAGTTCTATTTTTGGCAAATTGGACAGAAATAAGCTGAACGGCCGGCAATGGTTTGTTTTTTTAATTTATGCTTTTTGTTTAAAGGACACCTCATATCGCCGTATCTATGAGAGATCAGCCAACTCTTTTTAGAAATCTGCTGATAAGGTATTTGCGCTTCAATAGCTCGTTTCAATATCTTAATCATATTTTTATAAATTTGGATTTTCTCTTTTAGAGATAAACTTTTTATTTCTCTGCGGGGATTTATTTTTGCTTGAAATAATATTTCGTCAGAATAAATATTGCCAATTCCTGCAATAATTCTTTGGTCCAATAAAACCGCTTTAATGTTTTTTTCTTTGTTCTCATCTAAAATTTTTAAAAAGCTTTTTTCAGAAAGCATTAAAGGCTCAGGACCCATTTCTTTTAATAATTCTATCTCTTTTAAATCTTTAACCAAATAAACTCTTCCAAGCTTTCTTAAATTCAACCAGTGCAACTCATCGCCATCTTCAAATTTAAAAATTAATCTAATAAATCTATCTCTTTTAGTTTTTGATTCTTCGGGTTTTAAATAATAAAAACTTCCAGTCATTCCAAAATGAAAAACCAGCTTTTCAGGAATTTGCTTGATTTCTATAATCAAAAATTTCCCCCTGCGCCAAGCATCTTTAAAACTTTTCCCTATCAGTTTATTTTTAAAATCTTTAAAACTTATTCTTTTTATCAAATCTTTAGCAAAACACTCGATATTAACAATCTTTTTATTAAGGGCAGTCTTTTTAAAATATCTCTTAAAATTTTCAACATCTGGCAATTCTGGCATAATTTATTATAAAAATAAAAATATTTATTTTTTGTTTTTATTTTATACTCCTCCAAGCTCCTTTAAATATCTAATCAAATGGTCTATTTTCAATCTCTCCTCCCGAGTTTTTGCTCGATACTTCTCTTTTCTTAATTCTCTAAGCCGATCTCTATATTCTTGTTTAGAAATATAATCTCCGTATTTGTCATCTCTAAACACCTTCTTTTCTATTTCTACACGCTCCTTTAAGCTATATTTCGTGGTCCCCGCGCCAGGTATATATGGCGAAGCCTTTCTTAATACTTTCCTAAATCTTGCTCGAGATATCTGCTGTTTTTTCTTAAAGAGAGTCATAAAAATTAATTAAAACAAATTATAAAGCTTTGCTATAAATAAAATATATATCAAAAGATACATCAGTCCCTCCCAGACATGAATCCTACGAGAAATACCAGAAATTACAAAAAGCAAGGTAACTGCAATCAGAAACGGAAAACCAATATTAAAAGTCGCTTTATCCACTATTAAAGGATGAATTAAGGCAGGAATGCCTGTCACAATTAAAATATTAAAAACATTAGAACCAAATACATTCCCTAAAGCGACTTCGTACTTCTTCTTTGCCGCCGCCTGAATCGAAACCACTAATTCTGGAAGCGAAGTGCCAACTGCTACCACAGTAATGGCAATTAAAGAGGGGCTAACTTTTAAAATCTCTGATATTTTTAAAACCGACTCAATAGTATAATTAGCTCCCACAATAACACCAACTAACCCAAAAATTAAAAAAAGAAATGGTTTAAAATTAAGCCCTTCTGAAACTTCTTCTATTTTTTCTTTTGTCTCTATTTTTGCTTCTTTTTCTCTTCTTTCTACCCTTGAAGGTAAAACTTCAACAAATTCCATTTTTTCTTCTTCTTTTTCTTTCCGCCGAAAAAATGTATATAAAAGATAAATTAAAAAACCTAATATAAGCAATACTCCTTCCCAAAAAACAACATTTTTATCCCAAATTATAAAAGCAAAAAGAACAGTAGCCACAGCCAAAAGAGGCGCATCTAAATCAATTAAACTTCTTTTAACTATAAGAGGGCGGGCTATAACTGCTGAAAATCCAACAATTAAGAGAATATTTGCTAAATTTGAACCAATGACATTTGCTGTAACAACTTCTGTTACGCCTTTAAAAACTGCCGATAAAGAAGCAGCAAGTTCCGGAAAAGAAGTACCAACAGCAACCACAGTCACTCCTATTATAAAAGGAGAAACCTTTAAAGCAATTGCAATTTTCTCTGAACTTTCTACTATCCAATCAGCTGACTTTAATAAAAGAGCCAAGCTCAAAATAAAAATTAAAACCCAGAAAAACAGCATATATTTTAATTTTAAACTTTCCAAAAGTTTTGTAAATGATATGCATAAAAATATTATTTTAAAAAAAATAAATTAAATAAAAAAAGAAGAGCATAATCACTTTCTTAATTCTCTTTTCTTAATTTCTTTTTTTTTATTTTCTTTCCCTTTTAGCTGTGCATATTTCACCCACGATCGTGGGTGAAATATGCACAGCTATGCTTTTACAAAAATCTAATAATTCTAAATTAATAGCTCAATAATAATAAAAAAGTAATAATGAAAAAATAGTAATAATAAAAAAATAACAAATAAAGAATTAATAATACCTTAAACAATACCAGTACATATTTAAACCACGACCGCAGTCTAAATATGTTATGTGTTATCAATAAAATAAATAATTCTTCTTCCTTTTATACTATTAAAAGTGCAAAAACAAAATTACAACACTCTTACAATTTAAAAATACCCTCACAAAATGAGGGCATTTTATTTTGATCGTTCTCGTTGTTTATTTTTCAATCTTCTCTATTCAATCTTCTCTAAATTAAAGATCTTAATAAGGTTCGTCTTAAATGTTTTTAACTTCTTTTGTTTCTATCACCTTATCAATTATTCCGTAATCTTTAGCTTCCTGTGCTGATAAGTAAAAATCTCTATCAGTGTCTTTTTCTATCTTTTCTAATGGCTGGCCAGTGTGTTTAGACAAAATTTTATTTAACTTGCTTTTGATTTTAATAATCTGCCTTGCGGTAATCTCAATCTCTACCGCTTCTCCAGTTACCCCTCCCGCTACCTGATGGAGTAAAATTTCGGAATTAGGTAATGCAAAACGCTTACCTTTGGTTCCAGAAGCAAGTAAAGTTGCTCCCATTGAACCAGCTAACCCAATACATACCGTAGAAACAGGACATTTCACATATTGCATAGTATCATAAATTGCCATACCCGCAGTAACAGACCCGCCGGGAGTGTTAATGTATAACTGAATATCTTTCTGGGAATTTTGAGAAGCCAGAAACAAAAATTGAGCAATAACTGAATTAGCAAGCGCATCAGTAATAGGTCCGGCAAGAAACACAATCCTCTCCTTTAAAAGTCGAGAATAAATATCGTAAGCCCTTTCTCCATATTTAGATTTTTCAATAACTGTTGGAAATAAATTCATAAATTATATATTTTATTTTAACATTTAAACATTTTAACATTACAATGTTAAAATGTTAGTATGTTAAAATTTTAAAATAATTTATTCACGCTAATTGCTTATTTTTTGAAAACTCAAAAGTTTTTCAAAAACTTTCTTATTTCTTATCCCTCCTTTAATATACTCTTTTAATTGATCTAAATCAAGTTTTTTCTTTACCTCCTCCACGCTTGAATAATGACTTAAAGTTTTATTCAGCTCTTTCTCCAACTCTTCTTCAGAGACTTGAATATTTTCTCTTTTACCAATTTCTCTTAGCACTAAAAAATTCCTTACAGTTTTCCTTGAATCTTCTAAAAATGAATCCTTAATTTCCTTTTCTGTTTTGTTTAATTTACTTAAATACTCTTCAAAGGGAATTTTTAAATTTCTTGAAACCTGCTGCTTTAAATTATCCAATCTATTTTCTACCTCCCTCTCAATCAAAATTTCAGGAATCTCAAAATTAGATTTTTCAGCGGTTTTTTCTAAAATCTCTCCACAAACTCTTTGAGACTCTAATTCTTCTTTCTCCAAAATCAAACCTTGTTTAATACTTTGTTTCAAGGCTGCTAAATTCTCAAAATTTCCTAATTTTGCAGCAAATTCATCGTTAATTTCTGAAAGTTCTACTTTTTGCACCGAATTTATTTTAACCTTAAAATTTATCTCTTTATTGAACTTTGGAATATTTAAAGAAAACTCTTTTTCGTCGCCTGCCTTCATTCCTTCTAACTTCTGCTCAAAACCAACAACAAAATGACCTTCACCTAATATAAATCCATCAGTAAACACCTTCCCTCCTTCAATTTGAGAAGATTGATAACTAATCTCTATAAAATCTCCTTTGCGTGCTTCTCTATCTATTTGGCTAAGTTTTGCTCGAGATTTTTGAAGCAACTTCAACTCTTTTTCTATTTCTTCCTCTTGAACTGAAATTTTATTTCTCTTAACTTGCTTAGCGATTTTTTTATAATCAGCTAAATTAATTTCTGGTAAAACAAAAAATTCAGCCTTAAACTCAAAACAAGTTTTTTGGTTTTCTTCATCAGGAAACCTTAATATCTTAATATCTGGGGAAGAAACCGCTTCAATTTTATTCTCTAAAATCGCTTGAACATACTTCTTTCTGCATGCCCTTTCAGCTGCCTCTTTTAATATCCTTTCTCGTCCTACTTCTTTTTCAATAATTTCTTTTGGCAAGTGTCCTTTTCTAAATCCTTTAATTTGAAAACTTTTTCCTAAATTAAAAATAGCCTCTTCTATAAAAGGACTAAATTCTTCAAAAGGAATTTTAATTCTAAGCTCAAGTTTTGATTTCGGAAGATTTTGGATAGAAACCTCCATAAACAGTATTTAGTATCAGATAATAAATCTTTGAATTACGAAATAGATTTGTAATTCAAGAAAGAAATCCAAAATTCAAAATCCTAAATCCTAAACAATATCAAAATTCAAATGTTCAAAATTCAAAACTGTTTTGGATTTTGAATTTTGTGCTTTGAATTTGTTTAGGATTTGTAATTTTGAACTTGGCGCTTATTTTGAATTACATTTTGTAATTCAAAGAATAAGTATTAAGCATTTATTTTTCTTCTTTTTCTTTAAGACTTTTTTCTGTTTTTTTCTTTTCTTCTTTAGATTCTTCCTCTACTTCCTTTTGTTCCTTTTGTTTTTGTTCCTTTTGTTCTTTTTGTTCCTTTTGTTCTTCTCCGCCTTCTTTTTCTTTTTTTGCTTCTTTTTCTACCTCTTCTTTTTCTTCTTCCTGTTTTTTTTCTTCTCCCTGTTTTTCCGGAGAACTTACATCAATTTTCCAGCCAGTCAACTTTGCTGCTAAACGAACATTTTGACCTTCTTTCCCTATTGCTAAAGAAAGCTGATCTTCAGGAACAATAACTAAGGCAGTGTTCTTTGGTTTAATTTTTACTTCTAAAACTTTAGCTGGAGCTAAAGAGTTAGCAATAAATTTTTCTGGATCTTCTGAATATTCAATAATATCAATTTTTTCTCCTCCTAATTCATTAATTACCGCTAAAACTCTGGTTCCTCTTTGTCCAACTGCGGACCCGATCGGATCAACTCCTTCAGCCTTAGATTCTACTGCAATTTTTGTCCGAGAACCAGCCTCTCTGGCAATTGACCTAATTGCCACCTGTCCTTCAGAAATTTCAGGAACTTCAAGTTCAAAAAGTTTAGAAATTATTTTAGGATAAGCGCGGGATAAAACTATTAACGGCCCGCGAGGAGTTTCTTCTACTTTTAAAATATAAAGCTTAAATCGCTGACCCGGACGATATATCTCTCCCGCAACCTGCTCTCCTCTTGGCAACACCCCTAATGACCTGCCAATATCAAAAAAAACATCTCCTTTTTCTATCCTTTGAACAATTCCTGATATCAATTCTCCTTCTTTTGATTTATACTCTTCAAAAATTGCTTCCCTCTCTGCTTCTCTTAACTTCTGTAAAATAACCTGCTTAGCGGTTTGAGCGGCAATTCTGCCATATTCTTCTTTGGACTCCAACTCTATCTTTAATTCTTCCCCAACTTTAATATCTGGTTCTATTTTTCTAGCTTCCTTAATTAATATATGTTTTTCCGGATTAAATCGAATTTTTTCTTTTTCAACTTCCTCCTTATTTTTCTCCTTTTCTTTGTCTTTTTTTTCTCTTAACTCTTGCAATTCCTGCTCGGAATAAATCATCTTCTCGTCCACCACTTGTTTTATCTGCCAAAATCTAACATTTCCGGTTTCCGGATCAAGTTTTGCTTTTATTATCTGACCCTTTTTGCCGTAATCTTTTTTATAAGCAGCAGCAATAGCCGACTCAATAGTTTCAGTAACTTTCTCAGTAGAAATTCCTTTTTCTTCAGCAATTTGAGCTATAGCTGATGTAAAACTTTTTAAATCCATATTCCTTCGCTCGCCTCGCCTTTCGGGCTTCGGCTTGCTCAGTCAAGTTAAAAATTAAAACTGAAAAGTGAAAAATTATGATTTTTTAATATTTCTTAATTCTTCTCTTTTATTTTTCATTTTTAGCTTTTCGTTTCTAGTTTTTACAAAAAGTGTCCGTTTTTACGGACATCCCAATCGTTTTTATTTAGTCACTTTCAATATTAATCTTATCAATTTTAAAAATAATGTCAATAACTGATTAACCCCCTCCCTTAAAAGGGAAGGATAGGAAGGGGGGATAAGAGGGGAGAGAGAAAAAATCAAAGAAAGAGAAAAAACAAGAAAAAGAGATTTAAAAGATAAACATTAAAATAAATATATATTTTCTTCTTTAAAATAAATATATATTTTCTTCTTTGCTTTCTAACCATCTTCTAAAAATTGCGATCGCATAAATTAGAAGATGAAGGAAAAAATATATTATAATTTATAATTCATACATATACATATATGCCAAATCCATATATAATCAAATCAATTAAAAAACATTCTTAATCGCATTTTTAAAATGTCTAACTTTTGCCTTGCCAGTTGCCGGATTAATTTTTATTCCAATAACATCAATTTGCCATTTTGAGTTAAAAGGAACTTTATTCTTATTTAACCAAATCTGAGCAAGTTTGATTAATTTTCTTTGTTTTTTAAAATCCACCCTGTCTTCTGGTTCAAAATTTTCATTTTGGCTAATAGTTTTAACTTCAACAAAATGAATAACCTTTTTTTCTTTAGCTTTATCTTTTTTCCAAAATGGAATTTTTTTATGAAATTCAGCAATAATATCAATCTCTCCAAAACTAGAACTAAATTCGGTCTCTATTTTGCAATTCTTATTTAAAATTCTATAACCTTTACTTTTAAGATAATCTACAGCAATCCTCTCTCCCAAATTTCCTAATTTCTTAGGGTTAGCTCTTGACATCAAATAAAAAAAGTTTACACTTATTAATAGATTCTTGAATTACAAAATATAGTTCAAAATAAGCACCAAATTCAAAATTACAAATTCTAAACAAATTCAAAGCACAAAATTCAAAGCCCAAAACAGTTTTGAATTTTGAACATTTGAATTTTGATATTGTTTAGGATTTAGGATTTTGAATTTTGAATTTTTTCTTGAATTACGAATCTATTTCGTAATTCAACGAATAATAGTTCTTTTTAAATGGGGGAGTATTAGGACAAGTTAACCAAGTGTATTGGTTAATACACCAAAAATGTCCTTTTCAGCCAACAGCTGAACTCCCCCACCATTTTAAAGAGAGGGTTAGTAAAAAAGCCATCTAAATCTAAAAAAACCTCCTTTTTTTCTCTCTGCTAACATGCTAACCCTCTCTTGAACTAACCAAAAATTTTTGGTTAGTTTTTAATTAAGTTAATTAAAAAGTCCAAATTAATAATTCTCTCTCTTTTTGAGGGAATTAATCCTTTTAACAATTGTTCCTCGTAAGTCGGTTTTTGAATTTCATAAAAAACACCGATAGGAATTCGGCTTTTATCTGTGTTGTAATTCCATTCCTTAATTTTTTCCAAGGCCTCTTTTTCTGAAGCCAAATTGTCCTCTTCTAATTCATAAACTCTCTCATTGTAAAATTGAGTAGTATCAAAAAAAGAAACACAGGGCTGAAGGATTTCAATAAAAGAAAAACCTTTGTGTTGGACCCCTTTTATAATCAAATTCTTAAGGTGCTCTATTTTAAACGAATAACCTCGAGCAATAAATGTTGCTTTGGAAGCCAACATTAACTTTAAAGGATTAAATGGCTCCTCAATATTTCCAAAAGGAGTTGACCTTCCTTTAAACCCTTTAGGAGAAGTAGCAGTAAACTGACTGGTAGTTAAGGCAAAACTTCTATTGTCGTGAACTAGGACAGTAATATCGCTATTTCTTTTAGCAGCATGAATTAAATGGGCGATTCCTTCATTATAAACTCCTCCATCTCCAACAGAAACAATAACTTCAAGGTCAGGGTTGCCTAATTTTATTCCTTCTCCTGAAATAACTGGCCGTCCATGTAAAGCAGAAAAACTATTTAAATTTAAATAATCAATGATTTTTGAACCGCATCCGATTCCACTAACTACTACTATATTTTCTTTAGGGGTCCCTTGTTTTATTAAAGAAAAAATCGCTTGCTTTAAGGCAGTTAAAATTCCAAAATTTCCGCAACCAGGACACCAAGTGTTTTTGGCGTAAGTGTCTAATTTTAGATTTTTATCAGTCATAATGTTAAAATCTTGATAAATTTTCTTCTATTTCTTTGGGCAAAAAAGGTCTGGCGTCGTATTTCAAAATTTTCTTATTTACCTTAATTCCATAACAATTCAAAACTTTCTCCATTTGAGCTAAACCGTTTGTCTCTATTAGAATAATTTTTTTAACTCCTTTTAGAGCTTCTTTTATTTGTTTTTCAGGAAACGGTTCAATAATAACCGGTTGAATCATCTTTATCCCTAATTTCTCTGCTACCTCTTTTGCCGGCCCTTTTGTCGAGCCCCAAGCAATAATTGCTTTTTTAGCGGTTTTCTTTCCAAAAATATTTACTGCCGGCAACTTCTCTGTCTCTCTCTTCATCTCTTCAAATTTTCTTAATCTTTTATCTTGCATTTTTTTTATTTCTTCTGCCTCCTCTACTGTAATACCAAACTCATCATGCTCATAACTGTTTGCCTTAATAATTACATTCTTTTCTCCGGGGAAAGCAAGCGGAGAAATCCCGTTTTTTGTTCTTTTATACCTTAAATAATCGCCTTTCCTATCCCAAAGTAAAGGCTTTTCATATCTAATTTTACCTAAAATATTTTTATCAAAACTAAAAGTACTTTCAGAAACTTCTTTGTCTATTAATAAAATTGAAGGGGTTTGATATTTCCAAGAAAGATTTAAAATTTTTCCTGCCCAAAAACAGGCCTCATCAGCATCGCCTGGGGCTATAACAAATTTTACAATATCGCCATGCCCAGCGGTTAAAGTAAAAAGCAAATCTCCTTGTCCGGTATAAGTAGGAACCCCGGTTGCTGGAGACATCCGCTGGCTTTCTATTATTACCAAAGGGGTTTCGTTTTGAACAGCTAAACTAAGCCCTTCGGTCATTAAAGCAAATCCTCCTCCTGATGTTCCAACTGCGGTTCTTGCCCCGCTATAAGCCGCTCCAATGCCTGCATTTACAATTCCTGTTTCATTTTCCAGTTGAGTGACAGCTATCTTAAACTCTCTTTTATGCTCAGCTAAATAATGTAAAATCCCGCTAGCCGGAGTCATTGGGTAAGCAATATACAAATCTAAACCAGCTTTTACCATTCCTAAAGCAGTTGCCTCGTTGCCGGTTAAAAGAGGAAAAACTTTTTGTTTTAATTTTTTAATTTTAAGTAAGTTAGGACTGCTTTCAAAAGCGATTCTTGCTATTTTTAAATTCACCTCTTGAAATTTTTTAAACTCTCTTTTTAAAAGCCCTTCTAATGTTTTCCAATCCACGCCTATAACTTTTGCAAAAGCAGAAATTAAAGCAGTGTTTTCCATTATTCGACTTCCTCCTGCTTTTTTGACAATTGTTTTTATCGCTACCCCCACCCCTTTTTTATTGTTAAGAGAAATTTCATCGCTGTTATAAACAATTATTCCTTTTTTGTCTAAATCACTCTGATGCTTTTTGATGGTAACTTCATCTAAAACTAAGAGAAAATCTATTTTTTTTCTATGAGACAAAATTTTTTCTTTTGACGCTCTTATTTGGGAAAAACTATGACCTCCTCTAATTAAAGATTGATACTCGTCATAAATAAAAATCCTATAACCAAACTCGGAAAATAGTTTAGCAATCATCAATCCTGCCTTTCTTGAACCGCGGCCAGCCGCGCCTCCTATTAAAATTGAATAATCTTTAACCATTTTAAAATCTGTGCATTGTTTTTTAAAAAAAATTTCGCCTTTAATATTTACTTTACTTGTTTATAAATAAACAACTTTATTATAAGAACCTTTCGCTTCGCTCAAGAACCTTGATTCGCTAAGGAATTCACCCTGTTAAATAATTTCGTCAAAGACGAAATTGCTGCAAAAGCAGCATTTAACAGGGTAAATATATATTCTTGAATTAAGTATATACCCATAACTATGGGTTGTCAAAACAGTGAATTTAAATAAAAAAAATTTAAAAAAACATATCCTGAACAGAATTGACTGATTATTTCCGAATTTATATTAAAGTATAATGGTCTTTTAACTTTACGGCTTGTTTCTCTAAATTATGGACCGATGGGGATTTGAACCCCAGACCTCTCCGATGCGAGCGGAGTGCTCTACCACTGAGCTATCGGCCCATCCCAATTATAACAAATTATATATTATCCTTGAATTACAAAATGTAATTCAAAACAAGCGCCAAATTCAAAATTATAAATTCTAAACAAATTCAAAGCACAAAATTCAAAATCCTAAGAAACAGAAATCAGTTGCTGGAAAACCGAAATCCGTATAGAAAACAGAAAATAGAGAACCGATGACAACTAAACTATTTTCCGTTTTCTGATTTCGCTACTGTTTTCTGATTTCTATTTTCAATTATTTGGTGTTTAGGGTTTTGGATTTTGGATTTACTTTGAATTACCTATTTCGTAATTCAAGGATATTATAACAAAAAAACAGGGTACAGCAATTTTTACCCTGTTAGAAATCAAAGATTTCTAATGGGCTTGCTGTACCCTTTACCTTTTAAAAATTATCTTTTCCATTCTAGTTTTGTCCCACAATAGGGACAAAACTCCACATCAGCAGGAAAACTTCTTCCACAACTTGGACAGAACTTCTGCGCTGTTTGTTCTCCGATTAAAGCTCCACCCAATCCTCCTACCGCAGCGCCAATTCCTGCTCCTTCAGCAGTATGACCGGACTGATGACCAATAATAGCGCCTACTGCAGATCCTATCCCAGATCCCAATAATGCGCCTTTTTGAGTGGTAGTGCACCCACTTAAAACCACTACTGCCAATACTAAAGTTAAAACCCAAAACTTTTTCATTTCCCCTCCTCCTTTCTAAAAGTTTTTTTCTTTTTATTCAATCCTTTTTTATTTTTTAATGAATCTCCTTAAAGGAGGGATACCATAAATAGAACTTTATGTCAATAGTTTGCATTAGGATAACTAACATTTTAAAATTCCAATAAATTAAGAAGAGCACAGCCGCTCTTTTAATCTTTCTTTCTTTCTTGACCTCTTCCTTTTTGAAGAAGAAAAAAGAGGAGGAGGATTTATTTCTTCCCTCTTTCCTTTCCCTCTATTTTTCCCCTCTTTTGAGAAAAAGGATTAAGGTGAGGAAGGTTTAAAAAGGTTTAAAAGAGGAGAAGAATCAAAGAAGAAGGGGATTAAAGGAAAAGGAGGGAGAAATAAAAAGGAGAAAAAAATAAACAGGAGAGAAAAAAAGAAAACTAATAAGAGTATTTTTTATTAATCAAATTATGTAATCTTTGCCAAGTTTATCAGGTTTTGGATTATACTATCTTTATCAATTTGACAAAAAAATCTAAATATGATATAGTAAATTTTAAGAATCGAGATCTTTGAAAAATCTTGTTAAAAAAATTTAACAAACAAATAAGGAAAAGGAGGTAAGGAAAATGATATTTATAGGAATGATTGTTGGGTTAATAATATTAGTAGGATTGGTTTTTTGGCTAGCTTCCAAAAATATTTTTTTCACTTTTGTTAAAGAAGGAACCGCGAAAAATGTAATGAAAGCAGGAGAGTTCAATAGAACATTGATGAGGTGGAGGGGATATGGCCTTGATAATGACTGGAATGTGGTAAATCAAAGCAAAGGCAGATTCGTATGGGGAAGAATATTCGGAGGCTTGTACCTTTACGGACTCTGGCCATTTTATAAAATAGACACTTATTATTTTCAATGGACCGGAGTAAAAGAGAATGGCGAGCTTCAGCCTCATCCAAAAGAAAAACTCGATTATATTATATTGAAAGATGATGTCTACTGGGCCAAGATAGAAAATGCAGAGGACTCCAAATTACTTAACTTAACTGTAGAAATATTTTTCACTATCAGAGTGGTGAATCCTCATAAAGCAAGGTTTAATGTGCAAAATTGGCTTGAAACAGTGATTAATCGGTCCAAACCAGCAGTTAGAGATGCAATTACCACCGCTGATTATGAGAACTTAATTAAAAAAACTGATGCAATAGGAACGATAGTTTATCAAAGAATAAGAGAGAGAGGATTATTTGCAGAGTTTAAAGAACGATATGGTATAGAAATAAGAAAAATAGAAACAAGAAAAATTGATCCTCCACCAGAATATCGGGGAATTACACTCAGGGAGTATATTGCTACGCAAGAGAAGAAAAAAATCACTATAGAAGCAGAAGCGCAAGCAATCCGATTAGCTAGTATCGCAAAAGGCGCGGGGAAAGCATTGGAAGAAGCCTCGCCTGAGGAGAGGAAAAAAGCTGTCGAGAAAGCGTATTCTCGACAGCAAAGTATTGATGGTGATGCTTTTCTGAAAATAGAAGCAGGCGGAGGGAATTTAGATAATGGATTAGCAAAATTAATCGGATTACTTAAATTTCCTTGGCCGCCTCAAAAAAGACAACAAAAAACAGCAAAAAAAGTCCGTGTTCCGGGAGGAACACGGGAGCTTTCAGAAGAAGAGAGAAAAAGGTTAAAAATACCTTAATTTTCTCTCTTCTAAGAGGGTGGTATAATAAATGCCACCCTTTATTATTAACGCGATAGCAAGAGAGAATGTTATTCTTTTCCTTCCCTATTTTTTTTATTTAATCGGTTCCCGATAAATATCTTTTTGTTTTGTTTTTTTCTCTGAAATTTCTTTTTTAAATTTCTCCGGAATTTTTTGACTGGATTTTATAGTTTTAGAAAATTTAGGGGTTTTTGGTTTCTTTATCGGTTCTTTGGGCGCAGGTTTTATCATTTTAGTGAGAGAAAATTCTTCTTCAGCTTCAATAGGAACCTCTTTGGCAAAAATTAAAATTTTTCTTCTTAATTCTCCTGCTAATTTCTTTGCTTGTTCTTGAGAAAGTGATAATTGTTTTTTAAATATATCTATCATTTCTTCATTTGAAATTTTCTCTTCCGCAACATTTCTCACCGTGTCTGCCATCAATCTTCCGGGCAAGCTATTAAAAATTTTTTTTCTTTGTTCATAAGTATCTGCTTCGCTCATCTGTTTTATTTTTTGTTTCTGTAATTCTTCTAAGTTATATTTCTTAACTAATTCATAAATAACCGAAGAGCTTTCTTTAGGGAAAACTATATTTTGTTTTTTAGGATTAAAAATCATAATGAGTTTGAATTATAAAATATAAAATAGAACCTTGAAAATTATTATACAATCGTTCAGTTCTTGTTTAATATTTAAATACAATCCTCTTGCGAATTTATCCTGTTAAATGTCGCTTCGCAGTACCCCACTTTGACGGGGTGTTTAATAGAGGTAAACATGAATACAAGCACAGATTACCTCTCATTATTATTATATTTTATAATTCAAGACAATAAGATATTTTTAGACCTCGGGATAGTTAGGAGAGTTAGCAATGTGAATCCAGTTATTTTCTATCTTTTCTGCCTTTGTCCTATCTTCTGGTCTTCCAGTGGCTCGTAATCTGTTTATTTCATTCGTGATCTCCGGTTCTTTGTCCATAATAAGATTTCTAAGAACTTTTTTCTTGTTTGGTTTTCCTTTTTCTCCTAATTCAGATGTTTTTTGCAGGTCTAAGGCATAAAATACATCAAGATTTTTTAAAGCGTCAGGATGAATGTTTTTTCTAAAATCTTCTGGATTCATTTTGTCCACTGTTTCTTGTATTGCCTGCGCTTGTCGTTTTTTGTACTCCTCATCAGATTCTCCGGGTATCTGTTCAACAAAATCAGCCGCCCAATGTGGATAATTTTTAAGTACCTTGCCTTTATCTATTATTCCGGAAGCTACTGCTTCAGGAAAGTATTTTCTATCTTCTTCTGAAATTTCTTCTTCTTTAAGTAATTTTTCAAATGCTAAAGATTTTTCTATAGCCGGTCCTCTTTTTAATCTTGCTCGGAGTTCATCTGGACTTAAATGCGTCAGTTCTTTTCGGATAGCTTCTCTTCTTTTTGCGCTGTAAGTACCTGGTTTCATTCTCAGCATCTTACCCATCCTTGTTCTTGCTATCCCTTCTTTTACCCCTGTTTCTATTTTTTGCGCGGTTTCACTTCTTCTTATCGCTCCTCCTATCTTTTTAGGCGCAGTTTTTAAAAATCCTGTGACTCCTTTTGCACCTCCTGCGCTGGTAGACAGGGTGGCTAAAAAGCCAATGATTAGAAATATACCAGCCACACAAATATAGATAGAATTTTTAAGAACGTCAATAGGTGTAAAGCCTGCGTCCATTGGGGGAGCGGCACTACGCATTACCAATAAACTTTGACAAGCCAACCATAGAAAAAACGCTCCGGTGACTCCTATAAAACACCATTGAATGAATTGGTCCCACCATTTTTTAAAAATACCTCTAGTTGCTGGCAGAATATAACAAACAAAAGCAATAGGAGATAGAATTACTAAAAGCCAAATCGCTACATATCTTAACAGAAATAAAATTGCATAGCCGAGCAGAATAAAGGTGGCTATTAAATTAAAAGCTATAAGCAGTAAACCACTAATTACTAAATCTAAATTTTGAGATATTTCTCCTTTAGCGGCGCTGTTTAAACGATTCCAAGTGCCGCTAAACGCCTCTTTAAGATATCCGCTAAAGAAATTCCCGCCTCCTGCTACTTTTAAAAAATAATTCATCACAATATTTGAAGCATCTACAATTAAACCGCAAATCATTGGAGTAAAGTTTATTAAAAGAGCAATCCCAATCAATATAGGCAGAGTCTTTTTTGCCTGATAACCAGCGATTCTTAAAATAGTAGCAAGAGCAATAACTACCAAAAAGAGAACAAGAACAATATTGGCAAAATCTCTAACCAACGGCCAGGCAATTTTAATTATTCCTTCAGAAGCAGAAGTATATTTAAAAGGGACAAGAGCTCCATACAAAATCCAATCTAAAAGTTTTGCTGCCAATTCTAAAAGCCCGCCAGTAATTCCGGCTATTAATATAAATATGTGGCCAATTATAAACAAAAGTGCAGATAAAAACATCTTTCTATAAAATATTATAGCAAATATAAAAAAAGAAATATAGTATTTGCACAGGACACTAATTTTTGAAAAAAATTAATAGATAAAAAGAAAACTATAATCACTGCTTTTCTAATCTTCTTTTCTTTTTTTAATTTTCTTTTCTTGAACTCCCTCTTCTCTCCCCCTCCTCCTCTGGAAAAAGAAGATTAAAATGGAGGTTCTATTCTTTTCACTTTTCTTTTCTCTCTTCTCTCCTCCCCCTCTTTTAAACGGGAAGGATTAAAGTAGGGGAGGTTCTTTCTATTCCTTATTTCAAAAGGAAAAGGAAAAAGGATCAAAAAAAGAGGAAATTCTATTCTTTTCTACCGTTCTCTCGGCAAAGAAAAAAATAAAAAAACTTTTCAATTTTCCTTCTTCTTATCTTCTTAAAAAAGAAAAAATAAAGAAAGAATTTATTTTTTTTCTTCTATAAACTGGTTATAAGTTTTTGTTAAATTTATCCAATCCTTAATACTTAAAGTTTCTGCTCTTTGGGTTGGCTGGATTTTATTTTTCAAGAGCCAAATTTTTATCTTCTTACGGCTGATTTTTAAATCCTTGAGCTTTCTGTTTTTCAACCCCGGCTTTTTTAAAAAGATAAGGTCTAAACGAGATAAATTGTTTATAAGCTGTTTCCTAGGATATTTAAATCCTGCTTTTACTATATTAAAAAATAAATCCTTATCTATTGTTTCCCCCTTCCACAAAAGTGTCCGATCGGACACTTTTGTGGAAGGGGTGATTTTGATAATTGCTGAGTCAACTTTTGGCTGAGGAAAAAAAGATTTTCTTGAAACATAAGTTATAATTTCCGGTTTGGCGTAAAATTGAACAGAAGTTGACAGAATACTCATTTTAGGCGGTTTTGCGCAAATTCTCTGAGCAACTTCTTTCTGAACCATTAAAATCATTACTTGAGGAGGATTCTTTTTCTCTAACAATTTTCTTATAACTGGGGAGACGATATAATAAGGCAAGTTAGCAATTACTTTATAATTTATAACTGAGAATTGAGAATTGAGAACTTTCAGGATATCTTTGTTAATAATTTCAATATTTTTAAAATCTTTCAGGGTTTCTTTTAAAATTTCACACATTTTTGCGTCTTTTTCTACGGCTATTACCCTTTTTACTTTTTTTGCTAATTCCATAGTTAAATTTCCAATTCCCGAGCCAATCTCTAAAATAATATCTTTGGGTTTTAAGTCAGCAGTAATGATAATTTTTTCTAATATTTTTTTATCAACCAAAAAATTCTGCCCCAATTTTTTTGAAAGATGAATTTGATATTTTTTTAGCAAATTTTTAATTGATATCTTTGAGTATAATTCCATTATTTTCCATAATAACATAATATATTTCTTAATAAATAATTTCTTAAAAACTGCATAAAACTAACATTTAATAGGCAAAATAATAAAATGTTAAAAAAATTTTCCAAAATATTATTAACAAAGGATAATCTTTTGATTTAGTTATGTGGAAAAGTATCTTGACTTGGTAAAAACTTTTAATATAATTAAATTAAGCAACTGAAAAGGTTGTTTTTTTAATTATAAAGGAACCGTCTTGCTTTTTAGTTCAAAAGACAAAGCAAGACAAATTTATTTATAGTTTGTTAAGAAAATTTTTTTTAGGAGCAAAGGAATTTAAAGAAAGAGCTAAAAGAAATGCTAAGAAATTTTTGAATTGGAGTGGTTTTTTATATAACAAAAAAACAAAAATTAATAAAATTTATAAAATTTTAAAAACTATAGTCTGTCAATTTAAATTACAGACTATATTTTGTTTAGGAGTGATTTTAGCTATAGCATCAGGAATAATTCTTTTTGGAATTAATTTAAAAAATAACAATTCCTCTCTTTTTATAAAAAATAGAGAAATTAGTTTTGATGATCAATTTCTCTTTGCTGGATTAAACAATACGAGCCAGTTTTCGCCTAATTTATGTTTAGTTCAAGAAAACAGTCTTATTGGAGTTTCCGCCCCAATTACAGTAACTCCTAAAGTGTTAGGCAGTTTAATTGGAACCGCTTCTATCCCAGAAACTAATAAAGAAATTGTGGAATATATTGTTGAAGACAAAGATACGCTTTGGTCTATTGCTATTAACTTTGGTGTTTCATTGAATACGGTTTTATGGGCCAATAATTTAACCAAAAATTCTGTGATTAAACCAGGGCAAAAATTGATTATTCCCCCAGTAACCGGAGTAATTCATTATGTTAAAAAGGGAGACACAATAAGCTCTATTGCTAAAAAATATAAAGTAAAAAAAGATGAAATTATTGCTTTTAATGAGATTTCAAAACCGGGAAAAATTTTTATTGGTGACATCTTAATTATTCCTAACGGCAAAATACCTGCTAATAAATTAAATTATTCTCAAATTGCTCAAGTTCCAGTAGGTTCGAATTATTTTATTTGTCCAATATTTCCTCCTTGTCGGATTACTCAAGGGCTTCATTGGTACAATGCAATAGATTTTTCTCATAAAGGAATTAGTTGCGGAGAACCAGTTTTGGCTTCAGCAGGAGGGATAATCCAAAAAATCGGTTACCATAGAATTGCCGGCAATTACATTAGAATTCTTCATCCGAATGGAGTAGTTACTTTTTATGGACATCTATCAAAAATCATAGTTTCGGTAGGACAAAAAGTTTCCCAAGGTCAGATTATTGGTTATATAGGACACACTGGTTATACAATACCAACAGGACCTGCTGGCTGCCACCTTCATTTTGAAGTTAGAGGCGCAAAAAATCCTTTTGCAAAATAAATAATCACGTAATAAACGAATTAACTGAATGAAATAAAAAAATCGTTTTTAAAAACGATTTTTTATTTTATTCATAGTTTTGTCATAAATCATATTTCATTTCTAATTCTATACATTAATGCCTCTGACACGCATTCATATGAAATATAATCTAAATTACTTAAATCAGCAATAGTTCTCGCCACTTTTAATACTCGGTGGTAGCCTCTAACAGAAAGATCACCAGAATTAACATACTTTCTTAAAAGCATTTGAGATTTTGAATTAATTTGGCAATATTTTTTAATTTGAGGAACTTGCATTTCTGAATTGAGATAAAATTTTTCTTGAAAAAATCTTGTCCTTTGTTTTTTGCGGGCGTTTTCTACTCTTTCTCTAACCCTAAAACTGGAATTTTCTTCCTTTCCTTCTATCAACTCCTCATATTCTACTGAAGGCACATTAATAAATAAATCAAATCTATCCATTAAAGGACCGGAAAGTTTCCTTTTATATTTATAAATCTGCGAAGAAGTACAGGTGCATTCTTTTTCAGGATGATTTAAAAATCCGCAAGGGCAAGGATTGGCTGCGGCAATTAAGATAAAGTTTGCAGGAAGGGTTAGATGGTATTTTGACCTTAATATAGTGATTTTTCCTTCTTCAATAGGTTGCCTGAGACTTTCCAATACATCACGATGAAATTCTGGAAATTCATCTAAAAATAATACTCCCCTGTGGGCTAAAGTGATTTCTCCCACTGCTGGAGGATTCCCTCCGCCGATTAGAGCTACTTCAGAGGAGCTGTGATGAGGGGAACGAAATGGTCTGAAATCAATCAATGGTTTTGCTTCTGGTAAAAGTCCGGCTGTGCTGTAAATTTTAGTAACCTCTAAACATTCTTTGAAAGAAAGAGGAGGCAGGAGAGAAGGAATAGCTTTTGCTAAAAGAGTTTTTCCTGCGCCGGGAGGACCAATCATTAAAACATTATGACCTCCTGCCGCAGCGATTTCTAAAGCTCTTTTAGCGTATAATTGTCCTTTAATCCATCCTAAATTAATTGGGTAACTTGGTTTTTCTAAAAATTTATTAACATTAATTTTATAAGGAGGTATATAAATTTTTCCTTCTAAATAAGCAATAGCTTGTTTTAAGGATTCCACTCCGATTATTTTTAATTTTTTTTGGTCAGATTGATCCAAATTAACCAAATCTGCTTCAGCTGCATTTGCTTCTGGTAAAATTAATTCTCTCCATTTTTTTTGTTTTGCCATTAAAGCAATGGATATAACTCCCTTAATTGGTTTCAATTTACCATCTAAAGATAATTCTCCGATACAAATTCGATTATCAGGATTAAAGTTAATCTGTCTTGAGGCAGACAAAATTCCTAATGCAATTGGAAAATCATATATAGATCCTTCTTTTTTTAAGTCGGCAGGAGCTAAATTGACTAAAATTCGGAGAGGTTGCCGGTGAAGAGAAGGAAGGTTAATGCTTTTTATTGCTGTTTCCACTCTTTCTTTTGATTCTTGAACCGCTTTATCGGGCAATCCAACAATATTAAAATAACGGAGCCCATATGTAGCATCTGTTTCTACTTCTACAATTTTGGCATCAAGTCCTACAATAGCTGCTGAAAATACCTTGGAAGGCATATTCGCTTAAAAAGCATTAAAGTAATAAATAATTTCTTAATAACATTTAAATACTTCTGAGCGGACCCAATAGATGGGATGTATTCTAAAATTAACAAACTTAATAAAGGTTGTAATCAGTAAAAAAACAATCTAACAGTCCCTTGTCTTCTTTCTCTCTTCTTTCTCTCTTCTTTCTCTCTTCTTTCTCTCTTCTTTTTCTCTTTAAAAGGAAGAAAAAAGAAGGGGGGAGACCCCTCCTTCTCCCTCCTCTGGGAGATAGGATAGGAGATAAGATTTGGCGCTTTAAGGTTGTTGCCAAATTATCCTTATTTTCTGCAGAACTAAGAATCAAATTTATTAAGACGTTAAAAAATGTTAAAAGGCTAAAGTATATTCTATCTTTTGCATTTCATACAAAATCTTGCTTCAGGATAAGCTTTTAATCTTTCTTTTGAAATTGCTTTTTTGCATTTTTCACATTTTCCATACGTTCCTTTTTTTATTTTCTTCAGAGCCAGGTTAATGTCTCGCAGAAGAAGTTCTAAGCTGTGCTCAATTGGCAAAAGGTCGGTGTACTCCTCTACCTCGTCTGCCGCCTCCTCTATCCTCCGTCGCTCTATTCTATCGGTAAATTGAGGATATTTTGTGTTCCAATTTTCTTTTAGTTTTACATCTTTATTGGCAAAACTTTTCAATTCTTTTTCAATTAATTTTTTCTCTTCTTCTAATTTTGCCTTTATTTCTTCAAGAAATTTTTTGTCCATATTTTTACAGAAGCTGGGTAGCTGTAAATTTCGGCAACATTGTTCGAGTTAAGCTCGACAAGGCAGAAATAGAGCTAGTCTGCTTCTATTGGAGGAAATAATTTATCAATAGTTCTTGTCATACTGGTAGATGAAACAGTGAAGATAAAGTAATCTTCATACAAGCAGTAATAGATGCCTAAGTTTTTAAATTTGAAATCTTGATAACGAATGGGAAACATTTCTCTGTAAAACAGGGATTTAAAAACCGGCTTATAAGATATGGTTTCTTTATTAAACAACTTAAAGAACATTAGTTGAAGGTCCCTTTCCATATTATCTTCCCAATTTTTCAAAAGTTCGGAAAAAATTTTTTCTTCTTTTGCCTCTTTTTCTTCTTTTTTTTCTTTTTGTTCCTCTTTTTTAATTTTCGTAACAAAACCAAAATAATTTCCTCTAGCTTCCGGATAAATAAATAAGGTAAATTCTTCAGTTAAATTTTGATAAAAGCCCTCTGGAGTTTTAATCTCAAAACTATCAAAAAATTCCTTTAAGCCGAGAATTTTATTTTTTTCTGAATCCTTAATCAAAAGCCTGATAAATTGTCCTTCTTTATACCCTTGTTTTAAAGTTTTATGAAACAAATCAGGAAATTCATTAAGGTTAGAAATCTCTAAATTTTTAGTTAAATCCACTGGAATCAGAGAAGGAGGAGTAATAATGATAGTAGGCGGAGGCGGTGGAGCTGGAGCAGGAGCAGGCGGTCTAAGATTAAAATACCAATACCAGAAACTGAAAATGCCACCGGCAAACAATAAAATTAAACTCAAAAGCAAAAATCGAATCCAGAACTTTGCTGCAAAGGAAGGTTTTTCAGGAACAGGCCTGAATAATTGAGATGGTTTTTGCTCTGACTTCAATGAAACAGCTTCCTTTGGCTTTTGTTGAAATGTTTCTTTAATCTCTCCGCGAGCAATCTCTTCTTTTTGTTCAATTTTTTGTAAAAATCTTTTTCTTTCTTTTTCTTCCCTTGCCTGCATTTCTTTCATTTTTTCTTTTAATCTTTCTATTTTTGTCTTCCTTTCCTTTTCTTCTTTTTTCTCTTCTTTCTCCTCTTTTTCTTCTTTTTGTTCTTTTTTTTCTTTTTCTTCTTTTTGTG
>CAYUHA010000006.1:0-20796 GCA_964444395.1 uncultured Candidatus Saccharibacteria bacterium
TTCTGTTTTCTGACTTCGCTACTGTTTTCTGCTCTCTGTTAACTGATTTCTTTTTTCGGCAATATTCGCAGTCTGTAGATTGGCATATCATTTGTAGATTTGCATCATATTTATACTACTAAATTTATTTTAAAAAATCAACTATTCATATAAGATGCTAACATTTTGAAAGTCCATTAATAGATAAAAACAAGTGTATGTTGTTTTCTTAAATTCCACTTTTCTTAAGAGAGAAAAAATGGGAATCTCCCCATTTTTAATCTTCTCCTTCTAAAGGAGGTGGAGGAAAAAGAGTGGACATATATTTCTATATCCAATTTACCTGAAAATGCTTAAAAGGATTTACCAATGTCTTTATACAGTATACACTCTTGCTTAATTTTTTTAAAATGGTATATTAAAGATATTATGGAAGAAGTTGTAAAAAACAATTTATCAGAAATACAATTTAAAAAAGAGCAAACAAGGCAAGAAGAAGAGCATAAGAAACAGAAAAAAGAGGAAGACGAGAAAGAGATAGTCAAGAAAGCGATTTCTGAGAAGGATGATTTTAATATTAATATAGAAGATATGATGAAAGCTGGCCTTCATTTTGGACACCGAGTTTCTAAAATACATCCGAAGATAAAGCCTTATCTCTATGGAGTGCGTAATACCATTCATATTTTTGATTTGGAAAAAGGTGCGAAAGAGTTTAAAAAGGCGTTGAAATTTATTGAGAAACTCGTTTCCGAAGATAAAATTTTACTTTTAGTGGGTACAAAAATTCAAGTAAAAGATCTGGTAAAAAATATAGCTCAAGAATGTGGATTGCCTTATGTAAATGAACGTTGGCTTGGAGGAACTTTTACCAATTTTGAGACAATCAAGAGAAGAGTTGAATATTTTAAACAGCTTAAAAAAAAGAAAGCAGAGGGGCAATTAGAAAAATATACTAAAAAAGAAAGAGCTAAGATTGATGAAGAATTACATATACTTGAATTGAAATTTGAGGGGATTAAAGATTTAGAAAGACTTCCTGATGCTATTTTTGTATTAGATATGAAAAAAGATGCTTTAGCGATTAAGGAGGCGAGGAGGAAGGGTATAAAAGTTATTGGAATAGCTGATACTAATGCGGATCCTAGTTTAGCCGATTATTTTATTCCTGCAAATGATGATGCAATTAGTTCAGTTAAGTATATTTTGGAAAAGGTTAAAGAAGTAATACTAAACTCAAAACGCAAAACACAAAATACAGAATCATAGTTCAAAACCTAAAACTAAATTAGTTTTAAGTTTTGAATTATAGTTTTGACTTTTGAGTTTTGAATTTTGAATTATGGTAACTATCGATCAAATTAAACAATTAAGATACGAAACCGGGGTTTCAATAACAGAGTGCAAAAAAGCTTTAGAACAGTCTCAAGGAGATTTAGAAAAAGCGAAAGAAATTTTGAGAAAGTGGGGAATGGATTTAGCTGAAAAAAAAGCTACAAGGGAAGCAAAAAGCGGATTGATAGAGAGCTATATACATCCAAATAAAAAGATTGGTGTATTAGTAGAAGTTCGATGCGAGAGTGATTTTGTAGCAAGAAGTGAGGAATTTAAAAAAATGTGCCATGATTTAGCTTTACATATAGCAGGGATGAGTCCTTATTATATAAAACCAGAAGATATACCTGAGGAATTTTTAATAGGAGAAAGAGAAATTTATAAAGAGCAATTTAAGAATTCAGGCAAACCACAAGAGATAATTGAGCAGATTATAGAAGGAAAGTTAAAAAAATATAAAGAAGAGATTTCTCTTCTAACTCAGCCATTTGTTAAAGCGCCGGACAAAACTGTCCAAGAATTAATTAATGAATACATTGCTAAGTTGGGAGAAAATATTACAGTAAAGAGATTTGTTAGATACGAGATGTGAATAAAATTCCAAATCACAAATCACAAATCACAAACAATATCAAAATTCTAAATTCTCAATTCTAAACTGGTTTGAATTTTGGATTTTGGTCATTAGAATTTGCTTGGAATTTGGTGCTTGGAATTTACTTGGAATTTGGTGCTTTATTTATGTTAATTCTTTTTGCTCAAATTATTTTAATAATTAGTTTGCTGGGAATTGCGATGATTTTGTTGCGTAAGATACCTGTTTTAGTTCAGTTGCCGGAAATTAATAATCTATCGACAAAAAAGCGTGTTTTTACATTGAAAAAATTTAGAAGTATTTCTATTGGAAAGCTTTTACAGAAAGTTCTAGAAGGATTGAAAATTTTAGCTCTAAAAATAAAAAGGGAAATTAGCGGTTGGTTTCAAAAATCTCATCTTGACACTGTTAAAGCAAATTTTATTCAACAGAATTGGAAAGCAAAAATGAGAAGGAACAATTTGGACGAAAATTATTGGGCTAAACTTAAAAAGGTCAACAAATCCTCAAGACATAAACTTAAATAGATAACTCTACAGTAAAAAGAATTTTTACCCCCTCCAATCCTCCGCCTCCAGAGGAGGGGGAGGAAAAAGGTGGAGTGGTTATTAATCCTCCCCCTCCCGAAGGGAGGGGGAGGATATAGATGGGTGGAGGGAAAAACGCGAGAAAAATATAAGAAAAAGGAAAGCTCAAATACAAAGATTAAAACAAAGATTAAAATTAAAAAGGAACTCGTCTTAATTGTTAACAATCTTGGTGAAAATTTACAGACAACAGATAATAAATAATAGATAGGCAAAACAAAAGAATGTAGTAAGTAGTAAAAGTAAGTAATATAGTTTTGCGCATTTATGCCATCCTAGCTCAATGGCAGAGCAACTGTTTTGTAAACAGTAGGTTCGCGGTTCAAGTCCGCGGGATGGCTTCCAGTACAAAATCTATAACAATTCGGGTGTATAAGTTTGAAAACATTTTTGAAGGGATTTTGTTTTAGCGAATATACTGCGTTGCCAGTGTTTCCTTTTTTATTTATTTTTTCTTTTATTTTTTATATCTCCTTTATCTTTCCCTTTTTATTTTCTCAAAAAAGAGGGAAAAAAGAATCTTCTCCTTTGTTTATCTTTCTCCAAAGGGAAAAGGGGGGAATAAGAAATAAGAAAAAGGAAAAGAAAAAGGAAGGATTAAGGGAATGAAAGAGAAGAAGAAATTAAGAAAAGAAGATTATTGGATTTTCCAAGATGTTAGTATTCTATACACAAAATTTAAAAATTTCAGAGATAAAGTTATAATTCTAAAAATGGATAAAATCTATGAATAACCAAAATCATATGAATAATCAAAATCAATTCAAATCTTTAAATTCTATTAGGGCTCAAAATTTTTTAAAAGAGCAAAAAAAGAAAGTTTCTACATTAGCAGGAGTTTTAATTTTGGTTTTTATTGCTTTTTTAGTCGGTGGAATTTTGATTAGTCTATACTTGAGGGTTATAGGTGAGGAGACCGAGACAACAGAAATAGTAATTAAGCGATTAAAATCAGAAGAACCAAAAAAAGCTACTGAAATATCTCATTCTTCTTTAATAGAAAGTTCTTTTTCATATCCTTATCCTGTTTCTTGGGAGGAGAAAAATGTTAAATTTTCTCTCACTAAGGTTTCTCTTGGTAAAATTTCTGCTCCTTTTAATCTTTCTAAATTATCCGGAGGTAAGTATAATACTGGAGAGGAGGTTTATGCCTTAGTTCTATATTTAAAGATTAATACTTCTAAAATGAATAGCTCTCAATGTATACCGTTAAATATCAGACGATTAATTAATGAGGAAGGAGATTTATTAGCTCCAAATACTAAACAATTTTATTTTCCAGATAGCGGAGGATGCATAGCTATGCCAAATAAAACTTATTTTGACCAAAAAATTATTTTTGTAGTTCCAGAACAGGAGAAAGAATTCCATATTACTACCGGCGGTCAATTGAATATGTTTTTTACTATAACTGTTTTAGAAAATAACAATTTGAAGGTAGAAAAAGTTTATCCAGAGGAAATAGGATAGTATAATTTAAATTCTAAATCCTAAATTCTATAAACATATTATAAACTTTAAATTTGACAATATTTTAATTTTTGTTAAATTAAAACGATAAGCGCTTTGCGCTTAATTGTTTTTGAATTTTTTTTAAAACTTTTGGATTATAACTTTTAATAATTATTGAAGTTGAATTTCGATAATTAGCGGATTCTCGCAAAGTCTATTTAATTTCATTTAGTTTTGACATTTGAGATTTGAGTTTTTATTATGCCTACAATTCATCAATTAATTAAAAAAGGTAGAAAAAAAATAAAGAAACGCAGTAAGATGCCTGCTTTGACTTTTGGTTTTAATACGTTAAAAAACCGACCTAAAAAATTTTTTTCGCCATTTAAGAGGGGAGTATGTATTAAAGTTTTTACTGCTACACCCAAAAAGCCTAACTCAGCTTTAAGAAAAGTAGCCAGAGTTAAACTTACCAACGGAATGGAAGTCACTGCTTATATTCCGGGTATAGGTCATAATTTACAAGAACATTCTGTAGTGTTAGTAAGAGGAGGAAGAGTAAAAGATCTTCCGGGAGTGAGATACCATGTGGTTCGTGGAGTATTGGATACAGCCGGAGTTGAAGGTAGGAAACAGGAACGTTCTAAATATGGAACAAAGAAAGAGAAATCCTAGACCCAAAATTCTAAACAGATTGTTAAACGTTAAGCGGTTACGGCAGTGAAACCTGTATGTGGGGAATTTTAAGAAGTAGAGATCAGTTGCTGGAAAACCGAAATCCGTTTAGAAAACGGAAAACAGAAAACCGATTTCTGTTTTCTGATTTCGCTACTGTTTTCTGTTAACTGATTTCTGTCTCCAAGCGTCATAGCCCTTAACGCTAAACAGGTTTAAGGTTTAGGTATTAAGTTTAGGACTTCAATTCAATAAAATTATATGGCTAGACGAAAAAAAATAAAAAAACATATAATATTACCCGATTTAATTTACAACGATATTACTGTTGCGAAGTTTATCAATCAGGTTATGAGAAAGGGTAAAAAGACTATAGCTAGAAAAATTGTTTATCAAACTTTTGATATGGTCAAGGAAAAAACCAAGAAAGATCCCTTGGAAGTTTTTAATTTGGCAATAAAAAACGCTTCTCCTTTATTAGAGGTAAGATCAAAGAGAGTGGGAGGAGCTACTTACCAGGTACCTATAGAGGTTAAAGGAGATAGGAGATTGACATTAGCAATAAGATGGATAATTCAATCAGCAAAAGCAAAAAAAGGGAAGCAGATGAAAGAAAGATTAGCAGAAGAAATAATTTTAGCCTCAAAGAATGAAGGAGCGGCTGTAAAGAAGAAAGAGAATACCCATAAGATGGCAGAAGCAAATAGGGCATTTGCACATTTTAGATGGTAGGTTCCTTCGCTTCGCTCAGTCAATCTCAAATCTCAAATTTCAAAACTCAAAACTTTATCTTAAATGTAAAATTTTTTAGAAAATTAGATTTAAGATTTGATATTTGGATTTGACATTTGACATATTTCTATGCCAAGAAAGTATCCTATAGAAAAAATTCGAGATATTGGTATTATTGCTCATATTGACGCCGGTAAAACTACGGTAACCGAGCGGATTTTATTTTATACTGGAATTTCTCATAAAATCGGAGAAGTTCATGATGGAGAGGCGATTATGGATTGGATGGCTCAAGAAAAAGAGAGAGGGATTACTATTACTGCTGCTGCTACTACTTGTTTTTGGGTGCCTACCGATTTTTGTATGCAGGAAAACGCGGATAGTAATCTAGAAAAACAAAAAAAAGAAAATGAATACCGGATTAACATTATTGATACCCCTGGTCATATTGATTTTACTGTAGAGGTTCAGAGGTCATTAAGAGTTTTAGATGGAGCAATAGTGGTATTTGACGGAGTGGCTGGCGTAGAGCCACAGTCAGAGACAGTTTGGCGGCAGGCTGATAAGTTTTCCGTTCCAAGAATTTGTTTTATTAATAAATTGGACAGAATTGGAGCAGATTTTGAGAAAAGCTTTCAATCTATTAAAAAACGACTTTCTCCTAATGCTGTAGCAATGCAATTGCCGATTGGAGAGGAAGCTAAATTTGACGGAGTGATTGATCTTTTAGAAATGAAGGCAATAAGATTTAAAGGAGATTTTGGCCAAATAGTAGAGAAGCAGGAGATTCCAAAAGAGTTGGAAGAAAAAGCGAAACAGTGGCGCAAGGAATTAATAGAAAAAATTGTGGCAGAAAATGATGAGCTTTTGGAAAAATATTTAGAACAAAAAGAGATTCCAATAGAGGACTTAAGAAGAGTTTTAAGAGAAGCAGTTGTAAATTATAAACTTATTCCAGTATTTTGTGGGTCTGCTTTAAAAAATAAAGGGGTTCAATTACTGCTGGACGGCGTGATTTATTATCTTCCCAGTCCGGTTGACCTTCCGACAGTTAAAGGAATTAATCCCAAAACAGGAGAAAAAGAAGAAAGAAAAGCAGACGATAATGAGCCTTTTTCTGCTTTAGCTTTTAAAATTGCCAGCGATCCTTATGTGGGCACCCTGACCTATTTTCGAGTTTATTCTGGTTTATTGACAAAAGGTTCTTATGTGTTAAACTCAACCACAGGCAAAAAAGAACGAATCGGCAGAATTATAAGAATGCATGCGGCTGAACGAGAGGAAGTGGAGGAGGTTTTTACCGGGGATATTGCTGCAACAGTTGGTCTTAAAGATACTAGCACTGGACATAGTTTATGCGATGAAAACCATCCTATTTTACTTGAAAAGATTAGTTTTCCTGAACCTGTGGTTTCAATCCGGATTGAGCCTAAAACTAAAGCTGACCAAGAAAAACTTAGCTTGGCCCTGAAGCGGCTTAGCGAAGAAGACCCTACATTTAAAATTAAAAGTAATTTAGAGACAGGAGAGACAATTATTTCCGGGATGGGCGAACTTCATTTAGAGGTAATTGTAGATAGAATGAAAAGAGAATTTAAGGTTGAGGCAAATATTGGAAGACCTCAAGTGGCTTACAAGGAGACAATTAAAGCAGAAGCAGAAGCCGAAGGGAAGTATATTAGACAGTCTGGAGGTCGAGGACAATATGGCCATGTTTGGTTGAGAGTTAGTCCAAAACCTAGAGGAGAAGGATTTGAATTTATAGATGAAATCAAGGGAGGAATAATTCCAAAAGAGTTTATTCCTGCGGTAGAGAAAGGAGTTAAAGAGGCAATGGAAAAGGGTATAGTGGCTGGTTATCCAATGATTGATATGCGTGCAGTTTTATATGACGGTTCTTTTCACGAAGTTGATTCTTCAGAAGTAGCGTTTAAAATTGCCGCTTCTCAAGCATTGCAAGAAGCTTCTAAAAAGGCAAATCCAGTAATTCTTGAGCCGATTATGAAGACAGAGGTGATTGTTCCTTCTGAATTTTTTGGGGATGTAATTGGAGATTTGAATTCCAAGCGGGGGAGAATAGAAGAAACTAAAGATAGACTTGATTTAAAAATTATTGATGCAAAAGTTCCTTTAGCTGAAATGTTTGGCTATGCTACTGTTTTACGTTCGATGACTGAGGGTCGAGGAAATTTTACTATGGAATTTGACCATTATGAGGAGGTGCCGGCAAATATAGCACAGGAAATAATTGAAGGAAAAAGAAGGTAGCCACTGCTTCGCAGTGAAAACCCCAAATTACAAATCCCAAATCCCAAACAAATCCCAAATTACAAATTCTAAATCCTAAACAGTTTGGAATTTGGTGCTTGTAATTTGGTGCTTCTTTTGCAAAGCAAAAGTTATGGATTTAAATGAAATCAAAAATTTAATAGAGAGAGACAAGGGAAAGTTTATAATTATTGAAAACGAAAAACCAACATTAGTAATAATGGATTTTGAAAGTTATAAAAGATGTATTAAAATAAAAAACAGCAATCCTTTTATAGAAGAAGAAGGGAGTGATGATTTAAAGTCGCGGAATACACCAAATACAAAAGAGATTTCAATTCAAAGAGAGTTGCCCGAAGAATTAAAGGAAGAACCATTGAAAATTGAAGACTTGCCTGTATAATAAGTCTTGTAAGCTGTAATTTATAATCCAAGAAAATTAAATAATCATTTATATTTATCCTTGAGCCACGAAATGATTTTGTAATTCAAGAAAAATCCAAAATTCAAAATCCTAAACACCAAATAATTGAAAATAGAAATCAGTTAACAGAAATCAGAAAACAGTAGCGAAATCAGAAAACGGAAAATAGTTTAGTTGTCATCGGTTCTCTATTTTCTGTTTTCTATACGGATTTCGGTTTTCCAGCAACTGATTTCTGTTTCTTAGGATTTTGAATTTTGTGCTTTGAATTTGTTTAGAATTTGTAATTTTGGATTTGGCGCTTGTTTTGAGTTACATTTTGTAATCCAAAGATTTATCAATTATTATTTATCATTTATTTTATTTTTGAGTTACAAGTTGCAAGTTTTGAGAAATTAACAGTTGACTTTTTTTTATACTTTTGTAAAATAAAAAAAAATAATAAATAGCAGATAACAAATAACAGGTAACAATTTTCTAAATTAAGAATATTTTTGTTAACTGTTAATTGTTAACTGTTAACTAAAATTATGGCAGAAAAAGAAAAATTTGAGAGGGGAAAACCTCATCTTAATATTGGTACCATCGGTCATGTTGACCATGGAAAGACTACTCTTACTGCAGCTATTCTTAAAGTTTTAGGATTAAAGGGTTTTAAAGCTTCAGAAAAGAGTGTAGAGGAAATTGACTCTGCTCCAGAAGAGAAAGCTCGTGGTTTAACTATTTCAGTTTCCCATCTGGAGTACGAAACTGAAAAGAGACACTATGCCCATATTGATTGTCCTGGCCACGCAGATTATATTAAGAATATGATTACCGGTGCAGCACAGATGGACGGAGCAATTTTAGTTGTTTCTGCTTCAGATGGGCCGATGCCTCAAACTAGGGAACATATCCTTCTTGCCCGTCAAGTAGGTTTACCTTCAATTGTGGTTTTTTTGAATAAATGTGATCAAGTGGACGATCCAGAGATAATTAATTTAGTTGAATCTGAAGTGAGGGAGCTTTTGAAAAAATATGATTATCCAGGAGACGAGATTCCAGTAATTCGCGGTTCTGCATTGAAGGCTTTAGAAGCAACTTCTGCAGAAGATGAATCAGCAAAATGTATACTTGAATTAACTAAAGCTTTAGACGATTATATTCCTGAACCGGTTCGGGAAGTAGATAAACCATTTTTAATGGCTATTGAAGATGTTTTTTCTATTGCCGGACGAGGGACAGTGCCAACCGGTAGAATTGAGAGAGGAGTAATTCATCCTAACGAAGAAGTTGAAGTAGTGGGTATCCGACCTACGATTAAGACTACTGTAGTAAGTATTGAAATGTTCAATAAAATTTTAGATGAAGGAAGGGCTGGAGATAATGTTGGAATTCTACTTCGTGGTTTAAAAAAGGAAGATATAGAAAGAGGGCAAGTTTTAGCGAAGCCGGGAACAGTCACTCCTCATACCGAGTTTGAAGCTGAAGCTTATATTCTAACTAAAGAAGAAGGAGGTAGACATACCCCTTTCTTTTCCGGTTACAAGCCCCAGCTTTATATTCGAACTACGGATGTGACTGGAGAAGTGACTTTGCCTGAAGGGACAGAAATGGTTATGCCCGGAGATACTGTAAACCTAAAAGTTAAATTAATTGTTCCAGTAGCGTTGGAAGAAAAGCAGAAGTTTGCTATTAGAGAAGGAGGAAAGACTGTTGGCGCTGGAGTAGTAACAAAAATAATAAAATAACTACGAAATAAGAAGTATATACGAATATACGAAACAGAAATTAGTTAATAGAGAACCAAAACAGTAGAAATATCAGAAAATAGAAATTAGTTCTTCTGTTTTTCTTCTTCTGTGCGGTCTCAAGTTGTTAAACAATTGATTTCTAATTTCAACATTTTCGTATATCCGTAAAAATTCATAATTCGTAGAGGGTTTGTTCTTTTAAGAGAAGATGTCTACAAAAAAAGAAGTTGAAGCAGAAGTTAAAACAAAGCCGAGGTTAAGAATAAAACTTCGGGCTTATGATCATAAAGTAATTGATAATAGCGCACGTCAGATTATTGAGACGGTTTTACGTTATGGAGCAGAAGTTCATGGTCCTACGCCTTTACCAACAGAAATTCATAAATACACAGTGAACAGATCATCTTTTGTTCATAAGGACGCTCGAGAGCAGTTTGAGATAAGGGTTCATAAGCGATTGATTGATGTATTGAATTTTAACCCAAAGGTAATTGATTCCTTAACTAACCTTACCCTTCCCGCTGGAGTAGATATTGAAATAAAAATGTAGTGTACGATAAGCACAAAATTCTTTGCTCTATCCGAAATACACTTATACGAATCTGAATATACAATATTATTTTTTTAATATGTTGATTTTTATAAATAATTTAAATGTTTCAATTTAGAAATCTTGCCGCAGTTTTTTAATAATTGTTTTAAAACTGGGCAAGGCCCAGTTTTTTTGTTAAAAATATTTGTATTGTTTGTGTGTGAGATTTATTCATCTGTCTTGAGTTCGTGCTGTGCGAAGTCGGTCAGATGATTAGTATTGTGTAATTATGAAGTTTATTTTAGGCAAAAAATTAGGAATGACCCAAATTTTTGACGAAAAAGGGAGAGTTATTCCAGTAACCTTAATTAATGCTGGACCTTGTCAAGTTACCCAAGTAAAAACTAAAGATAAAGATGGATATGAGGCAATACAAATAGGCTTTGAAAGGAAAAAAACCAAAAAAGTAAAGAAGACCGAAAAAGGAAAAGAATTTAAATATCTTAAAGAACAAAGAATAGAGAATGAAAGCAAGGAACAGTTTAAAGTTGGAGATGAAATTAATGTTTCTATTTTTCAGGAGGGAGAAAAAGTAAAAATTTCAGGAATTTCTAAAGGAAAAGGTTTTCAGGGAGTAGTAAAAAGATGGGGGTTTTCAGGAAGAGATGCCACTCACGGAGTAAAACACGAACATCGAACTTTAGGTTCTGTGGGAAGTTCTTTTCCGGAAAGAGTAGTTAAAGGAAGAAAAATGCCTGGCAGGATGGGTGCGAATAGGGTAACGATTAAGAATTTAGAGTTAATTAAAGTTGATAAAGAAAATAATCTGTTGGCAGTGAAAGGAGCAGTTCCCGGTCATAAGGGCACTTTACTGGAAATCAGAACTTAACCAAAAACAAGACAAAAAGTTCCGTGGTCTAGTGTACGAAATTTTTTGACTAATTTGGAAGCATGATAAAGGTGATAAAATTGATAGAATTAGGATAATAGAATTGAAATTGAATAAAATAATTATTATTAAAATAAAATATGGCAAAGAGATATTCTAAAATCTCTAATAATGAAAAAGAGAAATTATTTAAAGATTTTTGCGAAGCAATTTCAGTTTTAAAAACACCGGAGGAAGTAAAAGATTTTATAATCGATTTATTGACCAGAGAAGAAGTAATTATGATTGCCAAAAGAATAAAAATTGCCAAGCTTTTAATTGATGGAAAAAGTTATCAGAGTATTAAAAACTTAACCGGAGCAGGGCAGGCCACTATAGCGAAGATAAGTTATTGGCTTTCAGAAGGAGGAGAAGGTTTTCGATTGATAGCCGAAAGAACAAAAAAAGAAGAACTGCCTTCAGAACCTTCTTGGATGGAGTCTAAAAATGAATTGGATAGATTGAAAAGACGCTATCCAATGATGTTTTGGCCTCAATTAGCGATTGAAAGTATTATTAAAACGATGAATAAAAAACAGAAAGAAAAAGTTCGTCAGTCAATCAAAAAATTAGATCGCAAATCCAGCATTTATAAACAAATTGATAAGATTTTAAAAGCATAAATAAAATCCAAAACAAGACAAAAAGTTCCGTGGTCTAGTGTACGAAATTTTTATACAGGAATGGAAAATGGAAAATAGAAAATAGAAAATAAAAAATAGAAAGTGGAAGATAAAAATAGAAAATAGAAAACAGAAAACAGAAAACAGAAAACAGAAAATAGAAAATAGAAGATAGAAAATAGAAGATAGAAGATAGAAGATAAAAGATAAAAGATAAAAGTTTAAGGGAAAGAAAGAGCACCTACAAGTCGCAAGTATTTTGATCCAAAGAGCAAAATCCTATTTATAAATTTTTTTTAATACTTTTATGATTGTAAAATGTTATAATCAATTAGGTAAAGTAGTTTCGCAGACGAGATTGCCCTCGGAGATTTTTGGCCAAAAATTAAATTCTGATTTGGTGCATCAGGTAGCGGTGAGTCAGATGGCAAATAGAAGAAGAATTATAGCTTGCACCAAAGATAGAGGAGAAGTTAGAGGCGGAGGGAGGAAGCCTTGGAGGCAAAAAGGAACAGGAAGAGCGCGAGTGGGTAGTATTCGTTCTCCTTTATGGAGAGGAGGAGGCGTGACTTTTGGACCAACAAAAGAAAGAGTATTTAAGAAAAAGATTCCAAAAAAAATGAGAAGAAAAGCATTATTTATGGTTTTGAGTCAGAAACTCAGAGAAGGAGAGATGATTGTTTTAGATAAGCTTAATATAGAGGCTCCTAAAACAAAAGAAATAATGAAAATTATCAAAAATCAAATATTGAGAATAAAGACAGTAAATCAAAATTTAAAAGAAAAGAAAAGAAAAAAGGAAAAAAGCGTTTTGATTATTTTACCGGAAATTAATAAAAATATTATTTTATCTGCAAGAAATATTCCGAAAGTTAAAACTATTCAAGCAAAAGATTTAAATGTTTTAGATTTATTAAATTTCAAGTATGTATTAATGCCAAAAGAAGCAGTAAAGGTAATTAAAGAAACCTTTATAACAAACTCAAAGCTCAAAGCTCAAAACTCAAAGCCACAGCCTAAAACTCAAAACTAATTTAGCTTTTAGTTTTAAGTTGTGGTTTTGAACTTTGACTTTTGGGTTTTGAGTTTAAGTTATGGCTTTATTAGATATTTTTAAAAAAAAGAAGAAAAAAGAAAATAAAAAAGAGATTAGAAAAAAATCTCCGAAAGTTAAGACAGAGAAAAAATTGAAAAAAATTGAAAAAAAAGAATTAAAGGATAAAAAACAAGAAAAAATTATTTCTGCTTTTTCAGAAAAAAAAGCTCCTAATTTTTCTTATCGGATATTAAAAATTCCCCATATTACAGAAAAGGCAACGAGTTTAACTGAAAAGAATCAATATATATTTAGAGTTTTTCCGAGAGCGAATAAAACAGAGATAAAAAAAGCTGTTGAGAATCTTTATGGAGTAGATGTTTTAAAGGTTAATATTATTAAAATTCCAGCTAAACAAAGAAGGATTGGAAGAATAGAAGGTCGGAGAAAAGGATATAAGAAAGCAATTGTTAAAATAAAAGAGGGACAAAAGATAGAGGTGTTGCCAAGATAGAGATTATAATACTAATTTACAAATGATACGTTTACAAATTGCGAATATTGCCGAAAAAGAAATCAGTTAATAGAGGACAGAAAGCAGTAGCAAAATTAGAAAACAGAAATCAGATTTCGGTTTTTCTGTTTTCTGTACGGATTTCGGTTTTCTAACAACTGATTTCTGATTTCTTTTTCTTTTAGCAGTTCGCATAATTAATATTTCATTTACAGATTCGTATTGCATTTATTATGAAAACATACAAACCAACTACGCCATGTAGAAGAGGAATGATTAAAGAAGATTTTTCTGTTTTAACTAAAAAAGAGCCGGAAAAAAGCTTGGTGTTGCGGTTGAAGAGAAAAGCAGGTCGTGATTCTTCTGGAAGAATAACTGTTCGTCATAAAGGTGGTGGAGCAAAAAAACTTTACAGAATTATAGATTTCGGACAAAGAAAGTTAAATATTCCAGCCAAGGTTGTTGCTTTAGAGTATGATCCTTATCGGACAGCCTTTATTGCCTTATTGGAATATTCAGACGGGGAAAAGACCTACCGAATTGCTCCTCAAAACTTAAAACAAGGAGATGAAGTGATTATTTCAGAAAAAGCTGAAATTAAAACCGGAAATCGAATGAAATTAAAACACATTCCAGTAGGAGTTATGGTTTATAATATTGAAGCAACACCGGGTAAAGGAGGTAAATTAGTCCGAGGAGCTGGGACAGCTGCTCAAATTTTAGCTCAAGAAAAAGGATTCACCCACATCAAAATGCCTTCCACTGAAATTAGAAAATTATCAGGCGAGTGTTTTGCTTCAATTGGAATAGTTTCCAGACCAGAACACCGTTTTATAAAATTAGGGAAAGCAGGAAAGTCCCGACATAGAGGCAGAAGACCCACAGTTCGAGGGGTAGCGATGAATCCTTGCGACCATCCTCATGGTGGTGGAGAGGGAAGAACAGGAATCGGAATGCCTACCCCAAAAACTCCTTGGGGTAAGCCAGCCTTAGGAGTAAAAACTAGAAAAAAAAGAAAATATTCAGATAAGTTTATTTTACAGAGAAGGAAGAAAAAGAAAAAATAAAACAGATAACAGATAACAGATAACATCTTATTAAAAAAATTTGTTAACTGTTTACTGTTAACAGTTTACTGAAAATTATGACAAGAAGTCTTAAAAAAGGTCCTTATATAGATAAAAAATTATTAAAGAAAATAAGCAAACTTAAGAAAGGCGATAAGACCATTATTAAAACCTGGTGTCGTGCTTGTACTATTACTCCAGAAATGGTTGGATTTACATTTGGAGTCCATAACGGAAAAGAACATATTCCGGTTTATATAACTGAAGATATGGTTGGTCATAAGCTTGGAGAGTTTTCTTTTACTACAAAATTTTCAAAACACGGAGGAAAGATACAGAAGGAATTAGAAGCTAAAGAAGCATCCTCTTGATAACATTTAAGAATAATATTTAAAAAGCAAGAATGGATTAATTATTAAACTACTTATATACTTATGATGGTTACTGCTAAACTAAAATATTTACGAATTGCTCCGCGAAAGGTTAGGCTGGTTACTGACTTGATTAAAGGGAAAAAAGTTGCTGAAGCATTAAGTCAGCTTAAGTTTATACCAAAGAAAGCTGCATTGCCGATTATTAAACTTTTGAATTCAGCGGTGGCTAATGCTAAATACAATTTTCAAATTGAAGAGAATAATCTTTATATATCTAAAATTACGGTAGATGAAGGCCCGAAATACAAAAGATGGCGAGCTCAGGCTAGAGGTCGAGCAGCTGAGATTCAAAAAAAGACCTCTCATATTACTGTGATTCTTGAAGAATCGGAGAAACAATCTAAAAAAAATCAAAAAGATAAAAAGCTCAAAGAATCTGAGGTTGCAAAAGTAGAGAGAATAAAAAAAGAAAAAAAGGATAGAATAAAACCAGCTGAAAAAGGTTTTCTGCCGAAATTTGGCGAAAAGAAAAAAGCGTTAAAATTAAAACCAGAAAGAGAAACAACGAAACTGAAAAGTGAAAGAGGATTAAAGAGAGTGTTTAGACGAAAAGCTTTCTGATGATTGCTGATATAACGCCGATAGCTATACTGATAAACGCTAATAAATTTCAGCGTAAATCAGTGGAAGAGTTTCGCTGTAAGCGGGGCGACCAAACCAGCATTTAATCTATGTTTTGTAAAGTGAAAAAATATGACGCATAAAGTTCATCCAAAAATATATCGAATAAGAGAAATAAGTGATTGGGATTCAAGAGGATTTTATGGAAAAAAATTCCCCCAATTTTTAAGGGAAGATTTTGAAATTAGAAAATTTTTGAATAAAAAATTGTTAGGAGCGGGAGTTCAAAGTATTGAAATCGAAAGATTTTCAACTAAAATAAATATTATTATTAATACTGCTAGACCCGGTTTGGTTATAGGTAGGGGAGGCAAGGGAATTGAGGAACTAAAAACCGGCTTAGAAAATAAAATTTTTAAAAATGATAAATCTCAAAAAAAGATAGATGTACAACTTGAAATCAGGGAAGTTAAAGATCCATGGAGTAAAGCAAGTTTAGTTAGTCAAGGAGTAGCTCAACAACTTCAAAAAAGAATTCCTTATAAGCGAGTATTAAAACAAGCTATGGATAAAGTTATGGCTCATAAAGAAGTTAAAGGAGCGAAGATAGAAATTGCTGGCCGGCTTGATGGCGCGGAAATGTGTCGAACTCAATGGTTGAAAGCAGGTCAATTACCTCTTCAGACTATAAGAGCTGATATTGATTATGCTCAAGCTCAAGCGTATTGTACTTATGGTGTAATAGGAATAAAGGTTTGGATATATAAAGGAGAGCGCTTTTGTTAAGTTCAAAGTTCAAAGTTATTAATATTAATTAATAATTTTGAATTTTTAACTTTAAATTTTTAATTTGAACAAGTGAACCGAAGCCCGAAGGGCGAGGTGAGCGAAGAATTATGTTGATTCCAAAAAAAACGAAATATCGCAAACAACAGAAAGGAAGAAGAAGAAATAAAGGAACAGAGAGTCGAGGAACAGAATTAGTTTTTGGCAGTTTCGGCCTTAAGGCTTTAGATAATGGTTGGATTAATTCTCGTCAAATTGAGGCGGCAAGAAGAGTAATAATAAGATATCTAAAAAAAGGAGGAAAGCTTTGGATTAGAATTTTTCCGCAAAAGCCTGTAACCACAAAAGGAAATGAAGTTCCTATGGGTGGAGGGAAAGGAAATGTTGACCGTTATGTTTTTCCAATAAAGCAAGGCAGAATTATTTTTGAATTAGAGGGAATAAAACCAGAAATTGCTAAAGAGGCATTAAAAAAAGCTGGAGATAAATTATCTATTCATACTAAGGTTTATTCAACTATATGAAAGCTTCTGAAATTAGACAGAAATCAAAAAAAGAATTGCATCGCCTTTTATTTGAAAAGCGAGAAAAGTTGCGGGAGTTGAGATTTAATTTGGCTTCGGGAAAGATTAAAAATGTAAGAGAGATACGAGAAATTAAGAAAGATATTGCGAGAATACTAACCATAATGAAACAGATAACAGATAACAGATAACATTTATTATTAGAAAAATTTGTTAACTGTTTACTGTTTACTGATAATATGCCAAAGCGTCAATTAACAGGAATAGTAGTTTCAGATAAAATGCAGAAAACTGTAGTGGTTAGAGTTGAGCGGATTAAAATACACCCTAAATACAAAAGAAGGTATAAGATTCATAAGAAATATAAAGCTCATGATGAAAAAGGAGAGTGTAAGATTGGAGATAAGGTTGTAATTGAAGAATCCCGACCAATTAGCAAAGAGAAGAAATGGAGAGTAGTAAAGAAAATTCCAAATTACAAATCCCAAATCCCAAACAAATCCCAAATTACAAATCCTAAATCCTAAACGGTTTGGAATTTGGTGCTTGAGATTTGGTGCTTCTTTTGTGAAGCAAAAGATATGATTCAACCACAAACTATGTTAAATGTAGCTGACAATACCGGAGCTAAGGTTATCCAGTGTTTTAGAGTTTTGGGTGGTACTCGTAAAAGATTTGCTCAAATTGGCGATATTATTGTAGGAACAGTAAAAAAAGCAGATCCAAGAAAGATGATAAAGGAACATGAAGTAGTGAGAGCAGTAATTATTAGACAAAAAAAGCCTTTTAGAAGGGTTGATGGTAGTTATATTCGTTTTGATGATAATGCAGTTGTGATTTTAGATGCCAAACATGAGCCGAAAGGAGGAAGAATTTTTGGTCCGGTTCCAAGAGAAATAAAAGAGAAAGGGTTTACAAAAATTGCCGGATTGGCAAATGAGATAGTGTAAATAGGTTATAAATCATTAAGCGAATTAAAGCGAATAATAATAATATACGAATAAGTTGTAAAGTTGATAGAGGTAATTGCAAATCATCCGCTTAAATTCGTTTAATAATTCGTTTTATGAAAATAAAGAAAAATGACCAAGTTTTAGTTATTTCTGGAAAAGACAAAGGAAGAAAAGGAAAAGTTTTACAAGCTTTTCCTAAGGAAAAGAAACTATTAATAGAGGGAATAAATTTAAGAAAAAAACATCTCCGTCCTAAAAGGACAGGAGAAAAAGGTCAGATTATAGAGATTCCTGGCCGAATTGATATTTCAAATGTGAAATTGATTTGTCCGAGATGCGGGAAAGCTGTAAGGGTAGGATATAAAATAATAAATGAGAAAAAATTTAGAGTTTGCAAGAAATGTGGAGGAGAAATATAAAATAATGTTAAGTATTAGATGTCAAATCTCAAATCTAAATCTTAAATATCAAATCTTATTTTTCAGATTTAATATTTGATACATGGTTTTAACATTTGACATTTGAGATGAATATGCTTGGTTTAAAAGAAAAATATAAAAAAGAGGTAATTCCTGAAATGATAAAGAAGTTTAACTACAAAAATGTAATGGCTGTGCCAAAGATTGAAAAAGTAACATTAAATGTTGGTTTTGGCAGTTTGATTGCTAAAAAAAGTTCAGATGAACAAAAAAAAATTTATGAATTTATTTTGAATGAATTAGCTTTAATTGCTGGACAAAGACCAGTGCTTACTCAAGCAAAGAAATCAATCGCAGGTTTTAAGATACGTAAAGGCATGCCGGTTGGAGCGAAGGTTGTTTTGAGAAAAGAGAGAATGTATTCCTTTTTGGAACGGCTTATTCATATTGCTCTTCCCAGATCTCGGGATTTTCAGGGAATTAATCCAAAATCTATCGATAAAAATGGAAATTTGACTATTGGTATTAAGGAGCATATTTGTTTTCCTGAAATTTCGCCGGAAAAAACAAAAAGTATATTTGGTTTTGAAATTACTGTAACAACTACAGCTGAAAATAGAGAGGAGGGATTAGAATTGTTGAAATTGATGGAATTCCCAATAAAAAGTTAAAAGTTCAAAGTTCAAAGTTGAAGTTCAAAATTAAAAGTTTTTTATTTTAGTTTTTCATTTTTAATTTTAAACTTGAGTGAAGCTCCCGTATTATACGGTGCAAAACGAAGTGAATATGCCTAAGGAATCGCAAATAGCAAAATCAAAGAAAAAACCCAAATTTACTACCCGAGTGGTTCGGCGTTGTTTTCGATGCGGACGAAGAAGAGGATTTATGAGAAAATTTGGATTATGCCGGATATGTTTTAGAGAAATGGCTAACCGCGGAGAGATACCGGGAGTAAAGAAGTCATCATGGTAGTTTCGAAATTAGAAAATAGTTGTCGGAAAACAGAAAATGGTATGGAAATTAGAAAACAGAAAACAGTAAATTAATTAATTTCCAATTTCCAGTTTCGATTTTCTATACTATTTTCCAATTTTTATTAACTAATTTCTATTTTATGACAGACCCAATAGCTGATATGTTAAATAGAATACGTAATGCTCAAGCTGTTTTAAAGCCCACAGTTGATATTCCTTTTTCTAAGCTTAAGTTTGAGATTGCCAAGATGTTAGAGCAGCAGGAGTTTGTTGAAAAAGTAACAAAAAGAGGAAAAGGGGCGAAGAAATTTATCAGGATATATCTAAAATATATTAATAAACTTCCTAAGATTTCTGGTTTAAAGAGAATTTCAAAACCAGGACAGAGAATTTATTTGCCGGCTGAAAAAATTAAATTAGCTAGAGGAGGATATGGGATAACAATTATTTCTACCTCAAAGGGATTAATGACAGACAAAGAGGCGAGAAGACAGAGGATTGGAGGAGAGGTAATATGTGAAATATGGTAAGTTTTATTTTTTAACATTTAAACATAAAGATAATATTTTATATTTATAATTTTATAATGTTAAGTTTTTACATATTAAGATATTAATTATAAGTTATGAGTCGTATTGGCAAAAAACCAATTTTAATACCGAAAGATGTTGAAATAAAAATAGAGGATGGAAAAGTAAAAGTTAAAGGGAACAAGGGGGAACTTTATTTAAAAGTTCGTCCGGAAATTAACATTGAGGTAAAAGAAGGGAAACTCTATGTTTTTCCTTTTTGTCTTAATTCTAAGAAGCAAACCAAAGGCATAAGAGACCTTAAGAAGGTTAAAAGTTTTTGGGGGTTAACTAGGTCTCTTATTTTTAATATGGTAAAAGGAGTGACAGAAGGGTTTGAAAAAAAGTTAAAAATCGAAGGAGTTGGTTATCGTGCTTCCATTGAAGGAGAAGATTTGGTGTTAGAGGTGGGTTTTACTCATCCGGTAAAAATAAAAATTCCTTCAGATATAAAAGTTTCTATGGAAAAAGATGTTATTAATATATCAGGTATTGATAAAGCAAAAGTTTCGCAGTTTGCCGCTAAAATAAGAGCGGTTCGACCCCCAGAACCGTATAAAGGAAAAGGTATTAGATATTTAGATGAAATAGTTAGAAGAAAAGAAAAGAAAAAGGCAGAAGCAACAGCATAGGAAGTTCCCAATTCCCAATAAAATATTTAATTAAAAATTAGAAATTTAAGAGTTTATGTTATTAAAACAACAACAAAGATATAGGCGTCATAAGCGAGTGAGAGCCAAGATATTCGGCACAACTAAAGTTCCCCGGCTTTGTGTTTTTCGTTCAAATAAGCATATTTATTGTCAATTAATTGATGACGAGAAAGGGAAAACTATTTTTGGCTCAAGCGATATTGAAGTTAAAAGAAAAAAAACTTCTGTCTCCAAAACAGCTCTTGCGTACGAGGTTGGCAAATTAGCAGCTAAAAAAGCACTAAACAAAAAAATAAAGAAAGTGGTGTTTGATAGAGGCGGATATAAATATCATGGACGAGTTAAAGCAGTAGCAGAGGGAGCTCGAGAAGGAGGTTTAAAATTTTAATTTATCATTTATTATTTAATTAATCATTAATTTATGTTTAAAAATAAGTCACAAA
>CAYUHA010000007.1:0-14597 GCA_964444395.1 uncultured Candidatus Saccharibacteria bacterium
GCCCGTTCTCATAATATAATTGCCTTTAGAAAGAAAGGAAACAATTTAGAAGTGGCTATGCTTGATCCAGAAGATTTACAGACCATTGAATTTATTAAGAAAAAAGCAAATTTAAAGATTTTGCCGAGGTTAACCACTCCAAGAAGCATAAAGAATATTCTGCGTCAATATCAAAAAACTTTGGAAGCAGAATTTGGGGAAATTATTAAAAAGCAAGCGGGAACAATAAAGCCGATAGAAGAAAAAGAGCTCCCGGAAGAAAAAGAAGAATTAGAAAGGGCTGCAGGAGAACTGCCGGTAATAAGAATCGTTGATACTTTGATAAAGCATGCTGTGTTAGGAAGAGCTTCTGATATTCATATTGAGCCGTTTGAAAAAGAGGTGGTAGTAAGGTATAGAATAGATGGAATTTTAAGAAATGTGATGGTTTTGCCTAAACAGGCAAGTTCCGGAATTGTGGCTAGAATTAAAGTTCTTTCTAAATTAAAATTGGACGAACATCGACTTCCGCAAGACGGAAGATTTAAATTTGAGACAGAAGATTATAAATATTCTGTCAGGGTTTCTATTTTACCGGTTTTTAATGGAGAGAAAGTGGTAATGCGGCTTTTACCGGAGACCTCTAAAGCTCTTACATTGGAAGGATTAGGGTTAAGAGGGCAAGCATTGGAGAGTGTATATGAGAATTTAAGAAAGCCGGCAGGGATGATTTTAGTTACCGGGCCCACTGGTTCTGGGAAAACCACTACTTTGTACTCAATCTTGGAGATTTTAAATACTCCTGAAGTGAATATTTCTACTATAGAGGACCCGATTGAGTATCAGTTGGCGAGAGTTAACCAGACTCAGGTAAATCCTAAAATTGGACTAACTTTTGCTTCAGGTCTGCGGTCTTTAGTAAGACAGGACCCGGATATTATTATGGTGGGAGAAATCCGAGACAACGAAACCACTAATTTAGCTATTAATGCCGCTTTAACCGGCCATTTGGTTCTCTCTACTTTGCATACTACTAATGCGGCCGGGGCAATCCCTCGACTTATTGATATGAAAGCCGAGCCGTTTTTGATTTCTTCAACTTTAAACGTGATTATAGCTCAAAGGTTGGTTAGACGCCTTTGTAAGGAAAAAGAAAGTTATCATTTAAAGAAATCGGATTTGAAAAATCTAGCTAAATATTGTGATTTGGACAGAGTTTTAAAAATTTTAAAAGAAGAAAAAATAATTAAACCAAGACAAACCTTGGAGGATATTGAATTTTACAGGCCGAAATCGTCTAAGGAATGTCCTGATGGTTATAAAGGCAGAATCGGAATTTACGAAGTTTTAAATGTAACTGAATCGATAAAAGAATTGATTATTAAAAAGGCGACCTCTGATCAAATTCAAGAGCGTGCTCAAAAAGAAGGAATGAAAACTATGGTAGAAGATGGTTTTATAAAGGCTGCGCAGGGGATAACCTCAATCGAGGAAATACTCCGCGTTATTATTGAATAGTAGCAAGCAACAAGCAGCGATTTAATGTCAAATGTTATAAATATCAAGACTTAAATCTAAGCCTTAAATGTAAAATCTTATTTTAAGATTTAACATTTGATATATGATTTTGGCATTTGAGATTTGAGATTTGAGATTTGAGATAAACTCAATACTTAATACTTGATGCTTAATACTTGGTTTTATGCCGACATTTTTTTATACTGCCAAGTCTTTTAAAGGAAGGTTTAAATCTGGGACCAAAGAAGCAAAAGACCGACATCAATTGGCCCGCGCTCTTCGTAGTCAAGGATATATTTTAATTTCTGCATCGCTGGAAGAAGAAAAAAACAGAAGAAAAGGAATTAGAATTTCTTTTGGAGTTTCCTTTACTGAAAAAATGATGTTTGTTAGAAATCTTAGGGCAATGGTTTCTGCAGGCATTTCTTTACCTAGGGCATTGCAAGCTTTGGCTTCTCAGGCAAAAAGCAAGAAATTCAAGTATGTTTTGACAAATATAAGAGAAGAAATAGTCAAAGGTAAATCTTTTTCCGAATCTTTAGAAAAGTATCCAAGAGTATTTTCTAAACTTTTTGTTAATATGATTAAAGTAGGGGAGGAGGCAGGAACGCTGGAAGAGGTTTTAAGAATTTTAGGGTCTCAAATGGAGAAAGAATATCAACTGAAATCCAAAATAAAAGGAGCAATGATATATCCAGCGGTAATTATTTCAGCTATGATTTTAATTGGAATTGCGATGTTAATTATGGTTGTTCCCAAAATTGCTGAAACTTTTAAAGAATTAAATGTTGAGCTTCCTGCTACTACTCAACTAGTGATAGGCAGTGGTAGTTTTTTAGCTAAAAATTGGTTTTTTGTCGTTTTAATAATTATTGGTTTGTTTATTGTTGGACAATTGATTTTAAGAACCAAAACCGGTAAGAGAATGTTTGATTTTTTTGTTTTAAAACTTCCTATTGTCTCTCCTATTATTAAAAAGAGTAATTCTGCAGCCACAGCGAGGACTCTTAGTTCTTTAATTAGTTCAGGGGTGCCGATTGTTCGTTCTTTAGAAATTCTTTCAGGAACTTTGGGAAATATTTATTATAAGTCCGCTATAGAAGATGCCGTGGAAAGAGTTAAAAAAGGAGATAAACTTTCTCAAGTTCTTAGCGCTTATCAAGATATTTATCCTTTAGTTGTAATCCAAATGGTAGAGGTAGGCGAAGAAACCGGTCAGACCTCAGATATTTTGGCAAAACTTGCTGATTTTTTTGAAGAAGAGGTTAGTAATGCTACTAAAAATTTATCCGCAGTAATTGAACCGATATTGATGGTAATTATTGGGGCAGTAGTGGGTTTTTTTGCAATATCAATGATTCAACCAATGTACTCAATGCTTGGCTCGATGTAAATACAAATCACTAAATGAATAGATGCGAACAATACGCAAATAAAATTATATTTTGTATTTTTGAATTACGAAATAGGTTTGTAATTCAAGAAAAATCCAAAATTCAAAATCCTAAATCCTAAATAATATCAAAATTCAAATATTCAAAATTCAAAACTGTTTTGGATTTTGAATTTTGTGCTTTGAATTTGTTTAGAATTTGTAATTTTGAATTTGGTGCTTGTCTTGAATTACATTTTGTAATTCAAAATTTGTATATTATTCGCTTAAATTCGCTTACTGATTCGTGATTCTATGAAAAAAGGTTTTACTTTAGTTGAAGTGCTCGTTGGGACGGCGTTAATATTGATTATTTTTGTGGGGATTTTTGGGGCGTATCAATTAGGATTAAAAGTGATCGGTCAGTCAAAGGCGCGAGCAATAGCTACTGCTCTTGGGAATCAGCAAATAGAAAGAGTAAGGAATCTTCCTTATGAAAAGGTAGGGGTAGCAGGAGGATATCCCTCAGGAGATATTCCAGCGGTTCAGTCTACCACTACCAATAATATTGAGTATACCATTGAAACTAGAGTAGATTATATAGATGATGAGTTTGATGGATTAGCTCCTAATGATGATTGTCCCGATGAGTGCGATGAAACAAAATGTCCTAACGATTATAAAAAAATAAGAGTAAAAGTTTCTTGGCCGGGAAAATTTGGAGGAGAAGTTAAGTTTAATACTATAGTTGTGCCTAGGGATATTTATCAAGAATGCGGAGAAACTGGCGGGGTGCTTTTAATATCAGCATTTAATGCTAAAGGAGAAGCAGTGGAATTTCCTTATTTTGAAGTTGAGAATTTAGATACAGGTTTGATAAAAACCGCTCACCCGGAACAAGGGGAATATAGATTTGTTTTGCCGGAAGGAATTGATGTTTATAAAATTAAAATTACAAAAGATGGCTATAGCAGTGAACAAACTTATGGAAGCGGTGATGTTTATAATGGTCAAGTAATTAATACTCCTATTCCGGAAAGGTCTCATGCTAAGGTTTTGGAAGGTCAGCTTAGCGAAGTGAGTTTTTGCATTGACAAATTGAGTAAATTTTTAATTAAAACTCTAGAAGCAAAAGCTAATCATATTTATTATGTAAGGAAAACCGGAAGCGATGACAACGATGGTTTGTCTCCTGATTCTGCTTTTTTAACAATTCAAAAAGCAGGGGAGGTGATGGTTAAGGGTGATATAGTTTTTATCGGCGCGGGAATTTATGAAGAGCAGATTTCTCCTCAAAATTCAGGAACCGCTTCTGAGCCAATTTCTTATGTAGCTGATAAAGCTGGTTTGTATACCAAAGACGCTGGAGAAGTGAAAATTAAGGGAGAAAGCTACGGATTTTATATTGAAAATAAAGCGCATTTACAAATTTACGGCTTTAAAATTACCAATGCCAGCTCAAGTGGAATTTGGATATCTGGTTCTTCTGCTGATGATATTCAATTAGTAGACAACGAAATTTACAATAATTTAGAAGATGGAGTGCATATAGAAGATGCCGATAAAGTTATATTAAGTCATAATAATATCTATTCTAATCAGGGAAGCGGGATTGAGTTAAAAAATTCTAATTTAAGCAGTTTAATTGCTAATCGTATTTATAACAATAATCTTTACGGAGTTAATATAGAAAATTGCAGCAATCTTATTTTAAATTTTAATAACTGCTATTCTAACCAAAAAGAAGGAATTTTGATGACTAGAACCAATAGTTCCTGGTTGACTAATAATATTTCTTATTTGAATAAAGGAGATGGAATTCGGATTTTTGATAATTCCTCTAGTCATCTTCTTTTTAACAAATCCTATTCTAATCAAGGATTTGGTATTTCTTTTGAAAAAAATATTTCAAATTCTAATGTTATTAAATCCAATCTTTTGTATAAAAATGGAAAGTCTGGAATTTCGCTTTCAGATAATTGTATAGATAATATTATTTCTCATAACACCTGTTTTCAGAATCAAGAAAATGGCGTGCTGATTGAAGCAGACTCTAATAATAATGAGCTTAAAGATAATATTATTGTTAATAATGGCTTGGCTGGAATTTCAGTAATAAATTCTACTAATACTGCAAATTCTTATAATGATGTTTGGAACAATAATCCAAATTATCAGGGAGTGTCTGCGGGCGAAGGAGAGATTTCTGATAATCCTTTATTTGTAGACCCTGACGGAGAAGATGATATATTAGGTGGGAACAACGGAGAGGACGATTGCTTTTGTCTTTCTCAGGTTTCTGCTGGCCAGTCGCAGGACAGTTCTTGTGTAGATTCTGGTTCAGGCAATTCTTCGGATTTGGGAATGGAAGACAAGACTACCCGTTCTGATAATATTGGAGATTCTGGGATTGTGGATATGGGTTATCATTACAATCTAGCGTCTTTTCCCTCATTACCCTCTTTGCCTGATCCTTTTGGAGCTCCTATTGACCAAGTTAGCTTTGAGCTTTTACTCAAAAAACAAGGAGAAGAGGAGGTGCTTGTAGGTTATACTATTGACGGAGACCCCATTTATAAATACTCAGAAACTTTTCTTACCGATTTCTCTGGTTATGCAGAAGCTTCTGATTTAGAATGGGGTTCTTATCTCTTTTCCGATTTTTCCTCAGCCGGCACCGAATTAGATTTAATTATATCTTATCCTCCTCAATTGGTTAATCTTTCCCCTGACAGTACTCAAGAAGTAAAGTTAGGATTAAGAGCAGAAAATACTCTATTGATTTCAGCTCAGGACGCTTCTACTACTGAGCCATTGTTTTCAGCTAGAGTAAGAGTTTATAAAACAGGATATGATAGAGAAAAACTTACTGATGAAAATGGACAGGCCTATTTTATTCCATTGGAACAAGCTACTTATAATTTAGAAGTTAAGGCAGAGGGCTACGCTACTTCTACTGATACAGTTTGGGTATCAGGGCATACAGAGAAGCTGATTGGGTTGGATAAGATAGAATAGAAATTGTAAATACGAATCGCTAAACGAATGGATATGAATAATACGCAAATAAAATTATATTTTGTATTTTTGAATTACGAAATAGGTTTGTAATTCAAGAAAAATCCAAAATTCAAAATCCTAAATCCTAAATAATATCAAAATTCAAATATTCAAAATTCAAAACTGTTTTGGATTTTGAATTTTGGTCATTTGAATTTGTTTAGAATTTGTAATTTTGAATTTGGTGCTTATTTTGAATTACATTTTGTAATTCAAGGCTTGTATATTATTCGCTTAAATTCGCTTACTGATTCGTGATTCTATGAAAAAAGGGTTTACATTAATCGAAACCATAGTAGCTATTTTGGTTTTTAGTTTATCTATAATAGCGGTTACTGGTTTAATTTCAAAGGCATATAAAGTCCAAACCTACAGCAATGAACAATCTAAAGCAATTGAAGAAGCAAGGCGAGGAATAGAAACTATGGTTAAAGAAATCAGAGAAGCAAGAATAGCAGAAAACGGTGCTTATATTATTGAGAAAGCTGATGATTTTGAATTTGTGTTTTATAGTGATATTGATAAGGACCAGAAAATTGAAAGGGTAAGGTATTTTATTGGAGGGGCTACCACTGGTTCTGATAATAAAGAGTGTGTAACTTTTGATGATGGAGGTTCTTGCAGTGTTAATTTTTCTGATTTTTTCTCACATAATTTTGATTCGGCTCAAGTTAAAGTCAGTGTGGAAGGAGATTTTGGTTCAAGTCATGAGAAAGCTTTAATTTATGCTGATGGAGTTTATTTAGGAGAGGTCTGCAGTTCAGGATGCTCGGATTGCGCTGGCGAGTGGGAGGGACATACTGTTTTTGATGTGAGTTCTCAGGCAGAAGACAATTTTATTCAATTTACTGCTGAGGCTTCTGGTTCTGTAAATGACTTCTGTGACTGGCAAGACGAGAATCATTCTATGAAAGTAAAATTTGAGTTTAGCTGGACAGCGACTGAACCGGGTCAGGAACATAATTTTAGAAAAGGGGTAATAGAACCAGTGGGCTGGCCTCCAGAATACCCTCAAGATCAAGAAGAAATTTTTATTTTATCCCAATATGTTCGAAATTCTCCTCCGATTTTTAAATATTTTGATAAAAACGGAAACCAATTACCTCCTCCTGCCAGATTGGCAAGTACTACTTTAATGAAAGTTTATTTAGTAATTAATGTAGAGCCAAATCGGCTTCCTGACGATTTTGAATTAAGTTCAGAGGTGCAGATAAGAAACTTAAAAACTAATCTATAGGTAAGTATCAAGTAACAAATAGCAAATTTAATATCAAACTTTAGATGTCAAAACTATTCAAATCTAAATCTTAAATGTCAGATTTATTTTTTAGATTTAACATTTAATATATGGTTTTGAGATTTGAGATTTGAGATTTGAGATAAATTCAATACTTGTATTTAATACTAAATTATACTAAATTATATTTCTTATGAATCAAAAAGGAAGCATTATTGCATTGGCATTAGTATTTGGTGTTATATTTTTGATTTTGATTGGTGGGCTTTTTGGTTTTATTTTGCAGCAACATCGTTATTCTCTTAAAAAGTCTGCCTATGAAGACGCTTTGCATATAGCCGAGGCTGGGGCAAATTATTATCGCTGGCATCTGGCTCACAATCCGGGGGATGTTCAAGACGGAAAAGGCTGGTGTTGCGCAGAGCCTCCTTGCGATGTTTGTGGCCCTTATGAACATGACTATATTGATCCTGAAACTAACGAAACAACAGGAAAATTTATTTTAGAGATTAAAGGCAAAGAGATATGCGGAGAGATATTGGGAGTGCAGATTATTTCTACTGGTTATAGTTTAAAATATCCTGACCAGAAGAGAAAAATTAAAGCAAAATACGCTTCCACTCCTATCGCTGAATATGCTTATCTCCTTAATGATAGTGTTTGGGCGGGAGGAGATAGAGATATAAAAGGAAAATATCATTCTAATGGTGGAATTAGAATGGATGGAAATAATAATTCTTTGGTAACCAGCGGTGAAGCAGAGTGGACCTGTACTCGTTCTTTTGGCTGTTGCGGAGCTCCTTGTCAATGGAGCGAATCAAGCGGATGTTATGGTTTTGGATGGCCGTGGGTATGGGTTTGCCCAGATTACACTTGCGATTCTCCTTGTCAATGGGTTAGCGGTGAATGTAAATGTCCCGGTGTTTTTGGTTCTGGAGAGGGAGGGGAAAAAGGGCTTTGGAAGTTTCCGGTAGTAGATTTCCCTTTTAAAGGAATTACTTCAGATCTTAGCAAAATGAAGGATTTAGCTACAGCTTCAGGAAGATATTATCCTCCTTCAAAAGACATTAACCCTTCTGGTTTGGGATATCATGTGATTTTCAAAAATGATGGAAGATTTGACATAAAAATAGTTACTGGATTGGAACAGATTAAATGTTATAGCGTAGAAAACGGATGGAATGAGGTTTGTAATGAAAAAATTGTTTCAGAAGTAGTTTATCAAGAAAATGTGGTTTTACCTTCAGGATGTGGGCTTATTTTTGTTGAAGACGAACTTTGGATAGAAGGAATAGTTAAAGGAAAAATTACTATTGCTTCTGCTGATCTTGAAGATGAATTTCATGATACAAGCGTTATTTTAAATGGAAACCTTGATTATACTGCTTTGGACGGCTCAGACAGTTTGGCAGTGATTACTCAAAATAACATTTTAATTCCTCTTCATTCTCCGAACCAGATGATTCTTAGAGGAGTTTTTGTGGCACAAAAAGGCCACTTTGGGAGACATCATTATGATAAAAATGACTATCCGGTATATTATAAAAGAGAAAAGTTAGAAATGTATGGTTCAGTGGTTAGTTACGGTCGGGTAGGGACAAAATGGAGTTATAGTAATGGAATGTTTGCTTCTGGATACCAGCAACGAGATAATTTCTTTGACCAAAAATTAGCTTTAGACCCTCCTCCTCTTTTGCCTTATATTTCAGAAGATCTTCAGTTTATTAGTTGGGAGGAGATACAATAGCCGCGAGTTACGAAAATATACGAATACAGGAAAGTTGTTTGGTATCAAAGAATTACGATACTTGAAAACAGAAATTAGTTAACTGAAATCAGAAAACATAGCGAAATTAGAAAACAGAAATCAGTTTTCTGTTTTCCATCTTCTGTACAGATTTCGGTTTTCCAGCAACTGATTTTTAACTTCAATATTTCGTATATTCGTAAAAAATTCGTATTTTGTAGCATAATTGCTATAATTACAAATGAGGGAGTCCTGTTACATCTTTTGCTGTAAGCAAGAGAAAATCAAAGATTTTATTTAACGGGGCAATCGAACGCGGCAATTATACGGCGAAGTCGCAATAATTAAATTAGAATTATGTTCAACTTATTTAATTTAAATCCAGAGGCGTTTGGGCTGGATATCTCTGATTCTTCTTTAAGGATTATTAAACTTAAAAAAAAGAGAAATATTCTTGGGCTAGCTTCTTTTGGAGAGATAGAAATAAAACCAGGAATAGTGAAAAACGGAGAAATAAAAAACCAACAGGCTCTAACAGAAGCCATTAAAGAATCTTTTAAAAAAGTCAAAGGTCAAAAGTTAAGAACGAGATATGTAGTCGCTTCCTTGCCAGAAGAAGAGGCTTTTATTCAAATAATTCAAATGCCGAAAATGAATAAAGAAGAACTAAAATCTGCTATATTGTTTGAAATTGAAAACTATATTCCCCTTTCAATTGAGGAGACTTATTTTGATTTTCAGGTCGTAGAACCTGTTTACGACCACCTTGATCATTTAGATGTATTAATTGTTGCTATTCCTAAAAAAGTTATAGACCCTTATATTTCTTCTTTAAAAGGAGCAGGCTTGATTCCAAAAGCTTTAGAAACCGAATCTCAGGCAATATCTCGGGCATTAGTAAAAAACGAAGTAACTTCCTTTCCTTTGCTTTTACTTTATTTTGGAACGAGTAAAGTCAATTTTACTATGTTTTCCGGCTATTCTCTTAGATTTACTACTTCAATTTCGATTTCTTCTAAAAAATTAGATGAAGCTGTTTCTAGATCTTTAAAGGTAGACATAAAGCAAGCGCGAAGGTTAAGGTTTAAATATGGCCTTCGTCCTGAATCTACAGGAAAAGGAAAAAAGATTTTTGAAGCATTGATTCCTTCTTTAACTGATTTAATTGAACAAATTAAGAAATATATTAATTACTATCATTCTCATGCCGCTCATGAACATCTTCCTCCTGATGGAAAAAAGGTGGAGAAAATTTTGGTTTGTGGAGAAGAAGCTAATTTAAGCGGATTAACTGATTTTCTTAGCAAAGAGCTTAAAGTTTTAGTTGAGATTGGCAATCCTTGGGTGAATATTTTGCCAAATCCGTTAAATGAGACGCCGGAATTACCTTTTAAAGAATCATTGAAATATACTATCGCGCTGGGGTTAGCATTAAGAGGAATAAAAAATAATAAATAATAAATAATAAATGATTAATTTATTGCCTCCAAAGGAAAAAGAATTTTTAGAACAGGAAAAAATCTGGCGGATAATTTTGATTTTAGGGACTTTAATTTTGATCTCTTTTCTTTGTTTTGTTTTGGTTTTATTTTCAATTAAAACTTACGTTCGCGGAGAAATTGAGCTTCAGAAAGTTCTTCTTGCTCAAGAAAAGCTGAGATTGAAAGCTTTAGAAATTCAAAGATTTCAAGAAGAAATTGCTTCAGCCAACCAAAATCTTTTAAAATTAGAATCTTTTTATCAAACTCAATTTAATCTAATTGATTTATTGGAGAAAGTTTCAAATACTCTTCCTTCTGGGGTGTCTCTGACTTATTTGTCTATTGAGCCGTATTCTAGAGAGAGGGATTATAATTTTCAAGTTTTACTTTCTGGTTACGCAATTAACCGAGAAGATTTGTTTGAATTTAAGAAAAATCTTGAGGCAGAAAAAGATTTTAAAGAAATTTATCTGCCTCCTTCCAGTTGGATAAAACCAACTGATATTAATTTTTCTATAAGATTTAGTATATGATTTACTGTGAAATACTGAAATTTATGAATAATACGAAACAGAAATTAGTTAATAGAAATCGGAAAACAGTTAACAGATAACAGATAACAGAAAACAGAAATCGGATTTCGGTTTTCCAACAACTGATTTCTACTTTTAATATTCCGTTTTTTGTGAATAAATTAGCAATTTGCAGAAGAATTAAAAATGGAGACAAATCTTAAGAAAAAGATAATAATATTTATATTTATTTTTGGAGCAATTGTTTTGTTTTTAATTACTGCTTTAATCCGTCCTTTGTTTGGAGAAATTAAAAAGAACTCTAAAGAACTTGTGTTTATCAAAGAAGAGTTAGTATCAATCAAAACAAAGATTAAGAATTTTGAAAGAATTAAAGAATTTTATATTTCTAATCAACAGAAATTTGAAAAAATTAATGATTTGTTTGTAAACCCCGAAGTTCCTATCAAGTTTATTGAATTTTTGGAAGAAAATGTTTTTACTCCTTCTGATTTATTTGAATTTGAGATTTCTTCAGTTAACCTAGAGAAAAGCGAGCTTGATCCTTGGGGTTCTATTGCTTTTCAAATATCTTTATACAGCTCTTTTCCTGATTTTTTGAGATCCATTGAGAAAATAGAAAACAGCCCTTATTTGGTTAAAATTTTAAACTTAAAAATAGATAAATTAAACGAGAAAGAAATAAAATCAAAATCAGGCTTTTCTGAGGGCGCGATAAAAGCAATTTTATCGATAAAAGTATACGCTTCAGAAACTCAAAAGTCAAAACTCAAAACTCAAAACTAAAGTTTAAAGTTTTAAAAGCTAAATTTATGGAGAAGAAAGAATTTCAGAAAATAAATAAATTTTTAAAGAAAATATTTGAATATTTAGCAAGTAAGGCTTTTTTGACTTTTTTAATTTTAATTTTTTTAATTTCTATTTTTAGTGGTTTTTTATTTTTGGGAATTTCAGTAAAAAAGATAAAATCCCAAGCTGTTCAATTTCCTCAATTTAAAGAAGAGCTTTATAGAAAAATTTTAAAAGAATGGGAAAAACGCAAAGAAAAGTTTGAGCAGGCAGATTTGAAGATGTATCCTAATCCGTTTCAAAAATAAGAGAATGAAATAATTGATGATATTTCTGAAATAAAAAACCTTGATATAGTAAGGAAGTTAACTTATTGTTAAATCAAAAATATCTTAAGTTTTATTTTCAAATATTTTTCTTCTTAATCCTTTTTCTTTAATTTAATCTTTTTTCTGTTTTTAAAATTCTCTTCTTCTGTTTTGCATTAATGCTTTCCTTTTTATTTCACTTTAATCCATTTTTCTTTTCTGCTTAATTCTTTCTTCCTTGAAGGGGAGAAAAAAGGGGTTCTATCTTTCTTTTATGGAAAAAGGGGAAGAAGGGAAAGGTGTTAAAATTATAAAAACATTATCGATGTTTTTTAAAAAAAGAATTGACTAAGTAGGATTTTGTCAGTAATATGATAAGTTGTATTTAATTCAATTAAAGTAAGTTAAGCTGATTTGCCTTCGTAGGTTCCTTCTTCGCTCTCATTGCATTCAGGCTTCGGAAGGATAAGCAGTGCTGGAGACAGTGTTGCTTGCTCATCCGAAGCTCCGATGAAATCGGACGTAGGAGAGCCCTCGTAGCTTAACTGGATAAAGCAGATCCCTTCTAAGGATAAGAGTGCAGGTTCGACTCCTGCCGAGGGCATTTATGGTGAACGTAGTGTAATGGTTAGCACAAGAGTTTGTGGAACTCTTAGAGGGAGTTCGAATCTCCTCGTTCACCCTTTTAGATAAAGAACCGCTTTTTAATTTAGGTAAAGTTTTTTTAGATGTAAAATAAGCGCATAAAGCAAAAAACATTTTGAAAAATTTTTGCTTTTAATTTTAATAAAAACGTGAATTACATTTTTTTCTTCATCTTCTAAAAATTGCGATCGCAATTTTTAGAAGATGATTAGAAGATAAAGAGAAAAGTATTTGATAATTTATTATTATATATATTTATCTTTATATTTATCTCCTTGTATTTGTCCTTGAATTACGAAATAGATTTTTAGATTGTGATTTTGATGTATTTTGTAATTCAAGGAAAAACACACTGTGTTATTAATATTTTTAATTTTCTTCTTTCTTTTTTGAGAGAGAAACCCTTCTAATTCCTTCCTTTTTTAAAAGGGATTTCTAACTTTTCTCTTCTTTAGAAGAAGAGGTTTTTTTAATTCCTCCTCTTCTTTAAAAGAAGAGGATTATTCACTTTTTTCTATTTTCCATCTTTCTTTTGGAAGAGGAGGATTAAAAAAGGAGACCTTTTCATCCCTTCCATTTTTTTGGAAGGGAAAGAAAAAGGGTGAGGATGAAAAACTAAATTAATTCATTCAAAAATAAAATACCTAAAAGTATTATCGATATATATAGTGTATAATCTATTGTCAATAAAAGAGAAATTTGATATATTGATTTTAGATTTTCAAAATTTGAATATAAAATTTAATTTTATTTTTGGAATTCAGCTGAATTATTCTTTCTTTTCCCTTGCCCCTATAGTTCAATGGATAAGAACAAGAGACTCCTAAGCTCTAAATCCAGGTTCGAATCCTGGTAGGGGCATAGAAAAAAGTTAAATTCAGAATTGCAGACTCAAGCTCCTACCGAGAGTGTTTGTTATATATTTAGCTAGGCCGAATTTTGAGTAATATTTCTGGGATATATGGAAGATTAGATGCTTTCTATTTATGGGCCGTTAGCTCAGTTGGAAGAGCGCCTCGATGGCATCGAGGAGGTCGTCGGTTCGAGCCCGACACGGTCCACTATATCAAATTAGTCGTCTGTTTATTTGTTGTTTGCGGAGGGGTGTCAGAGTCTGGTTTATTGAGCCGCTTTCGAAAAGCGGTGTCGCTATTAAGCGACCGTGAGTTCAAATCTCACCCCCTCCGTTTTAACTTTTCATATTTTTAATTTTATCGAGGACAATCCTCGATTTTTTGATTATTTTTAGAGTTTTCAGAGGTTAAATTATGAAACTTATATAAATATAAATTTTTCTATATTTTGTAAAAGTGGAATAAATCAAGCATTACTCTAATTCGCAGAAAAATTATTATTTATATATTAAACGCTTTTATCATTTTCATATACATTAAGTAGTATTTTTTTGTTTATTATATTATAAACAGTTTTATGTTTAATTATTTTATTGTTAAATATTTTAATAATTGACTGAAAATAATTAATATTACAATACATATTTCATCCACGACCGCAGGTGAAATATGTTATTTAGAGATTTTAAATAAATAAATATATTATTTAGTTGTTAGCGTTTTTTTTGATTTGCTTTTTATATTTTTCTTTTTAATATTTTTTCTTTTTATTTTCCTTCCTTTTTGGTAGAGAAGAAGAAGATAAGAAGAAAGCAGGGTGTAAGAAAAGAAGATTAAAAGAATTGCTATATTTTTATCTATTTATTAAGTTTTCTGGATTTTTTAAATATTAGTAGTTTTATGAATTATTTGAAAAAAATAATTTTTTAAGTTAATATAATTTAATATAATTGGCAGTGAGGGAAAAATACAAAAATAAATTTTTGTATTTTGACCGAACAACAATTTCAAGCTTTGCTTATAATTGGCAGTGAGGGAAAAATACAAAAATAAATTTTTGTATTTTGACCGAAC
>CAYUHA010000007.1:14697-17100 GCA_964444395.1 uncultured Candidatus Saccharibacteria bacterium
AACAATTTCAAGCTTTGCTTATAATACTTATAAAATGAATTTTAAACTTATAGACAATTTTTATTTAATTATTTTTGGAACATTAATTGTTTTGGTTTTATATTTATTTTTTGAGTTATTTAGATTAAAAAAGCGGTTTAATTTATTTTTTCAAAAAGGGAAGGTTAAGAATTTAGAAGAAGTTTTAACCGAATTGATTAAAAAGATAAATAATCAACAAATGGATTTAGAAGAAATAAAAAAGGAAATTTTAAACCTTAATAAATATTCTCGAAAGAGCTTTCAAAAAATTGGCTTGGTTCGTTTTAATCCTTTCAGAGAGGTTGGCGGTGATCAAAGTTTCTCAATTGCTATTTTAGATTTTAATAATAATGGAGTGGTTATGACTTCGCATTATGGTCAAAACACCAATAGAGTTTATTCTAAACTAATAACAAGGGGTAAATCTCAGTATTCTTTATCTGAAGAAGAAAAACGGGCGATTGAGCAAGCTATAAATTCGTAAAATATGAAACACGAAACAGAAAGGCAAAATCAAAATCTTCAAACGCGGCCGCCAGTGGTGGTGGTTTTAGGCCATGTTGACCATGGCAAATCAACTTTAATTGAAGAGATTAAGAAAATAAAGATTACAGATAAAGAGTCCGGTGGGATAACTCAACATATTGGCGCTTATGAGATTGAACATCAAGGCAGAAAAATAACTTTTATTGATACTCCTGGACACGAGGCATTTTCGGCAATGCGTTCTCGAGGAACCAATATAGCAGATATTGCCATTCTTGTAATTGCTGCTGACGAAGGGGTAAAAGCTCAAACTAAAGAGGCTCTATCTTTTATAAAAAAATCAGAAATTCCGATGATTGTGGCAATAAATAAAATTGATAAACCCCAATCAAATCCTGAAAAAGTTAAAGAAGAATTGGCTAAAGAAAATGTTTTAGTGGAGTCAAGAGGAGGGAAGGTCCCCTCTGTTAATATTTCTGCAAAAACCGGAGAAAGAATTTCCGAATTGCTGGACTTAATACTATTAGTGGCAGAAATAGAAGATTTAAAAGGAAATTTTTCAAAATCAGGGGAAGGTGTAATAATTGAAGCCTATTTGGATGGTTTGCGGGGCCCTACTGCAACTTTATTATTAAAAGACGGGATTTTAAGGACCGGGGATATTGTAGGCACTGATTCTACATGTGGTAGAGTTAAAATTTTAGAAGATTTTCAAGGGAATTCTATTGTGGAGGCTTATCCTTCTCAACCGGTTGTAGTTATTGGATTTGAAAATGTGCCTCAAGTTGGAGAGAAATTTAAAGTTTTTACTAATATTGAATCTGCGCGAAATTACATTAAAGAAAAGGAGAAAAAAACAGAAATTCAACCAGCAGTATCTTTTATCGAACAGAATAAAAAAGTTTTAAATCTTATTTTAAAAGTAGATGTGGTAGGCTCAATAGAGCCAATAGAGGAAATTTTAAGAACTCTTCCTCAAGAAAAAGTAGTTATTCGGATTTTAAAAGGAGAAGCAGGAGATATTAATGAGTTTGATTTAAAAATGGCCCAAAGCGCGAGAGCGATAGTAGTGGCATTTCGAGTAAAAATAAGTCCTCGACTAGCTAAATTTGCTGAGCTTCGAAAAATAAAAATAATGAAATTTGAGGTAATTTATGAGTTAGTTCAAGCTGTTCGTGAAGAAATGGAGAAATTGATTAAGCCTGAACTTGTTCGAAAAGAAATAGGAGAGATGAAGGTTTTAGAAGTTTTTAGGACAGAAAAAAAGCGGCAAGTTATAGGAGGAAAAGTTATAGAAGGAGAGTTGAAAAAAAATACTTTAATTGAGATTTTAAGAGACGAAGAAAAAATTGGAGAAGGGAAAGTGATTAATCTTCAGCGGAATAAAAAAGATGTTGAGCAAGTAAAAAAAGGAGAAGAGTGTGGATTATTGTATGAGGGAGAAGTAAAAATAGAGAAAGGAGATATTGTGAAATTTTATATAGAAGAGAAGAAGAAAGGAGAATTATAGGCTATTAATTTTTAACTTTTTAATATATTGTGTCTCGGCGAATTTCGCAGATTAATGAATTAATAAAGCGTGAATTATCTCAAATTATTTCGCGTGAAGTTGATATTGCTCCGAATGTTTTAATTACAATAACTAGAGTGGAAACTTCAGTTGATTTAAATCAGGCAAAAGTTTATATTGGAATTATACCAGAGAATTGTAATTTAGAAGTTATTCAGGTTTTAAATAGATTAATTTATGGTTTGCAGAAAAAATTAAATCAGCGGTTAAAGATGAAGTTTGTTCCGAAAATTAAGTTTATAAAAGAAGAGAAAACCAAGGAAGCGGATAGAATTGAAGCGCTCTTGCAACAGATGGAGGAAGAAAAAAAAGAGAAAGAAAAAGGA
>CAYUHA010000008.1:0-4807 GCA_964444395.1 uncultured Candidatus Saccharibacteria bacterium
GTTGGAAAAATTTGCAAAGAAATTAGACAAACTTTATGTGATTTGTCTTTTAGAAGGGGAATACCATTTGTCAGAGAATACAAAGGTTTATTCTTTAGGCAAAGAAAAAGGTTTTTCAAAATTAAGACAGTTTTTTAGATTGCAAAAATTTCTTTTAAAGTATTTGCCGGAAGTTGATGGGGTATTTATTCATATGTGTCCGATTTATGCAGTTTTGAGCTTTCCATTAGTTAAGATTTTCAAGAAAAAAATGATTTTGTGGTTTACCCATAAGTCAGTAAACTGGAAATTGAAGTTGGCTGAGAAATTAGTAGATAAAATTTTAACCGCTTCAGAAGAAAGTTGTAGAGTAAGAAATAGAAGGAAAATAAAAATAGTAGGGCATGGGATAGATATAGAAAAGTTCAAAGTTCAAAATTCAAAGTTCAAAATTGCAGTTCAAAGTTCAAAGTTCAAAATATTATCAGTGGGAAGGGTTGCTCCAATTAAAGATTTAGAGACTTTAATTAGAGCTATAGATATTTTAGTAAGTCAAAAAGATATTAAAGATATTGAATTAAAAATTATTGGCAGTGCGATTTTAGATTCTGATAAGCAGTATTTTAAAAAAATAAGAGATTTAGTTAAAGAAAAAAACCTTGAGAATTATGTTAAGTTTATCGGAGGAGTTTCTAATATAAAAATGCCTGAGTATTATCAAAATGCTGACTTATTAGTTAATCTAAGCCGCACGGGAAGCGTAGATAAGTCAGTTTTGGAAGCAATGGCTTGTGGGTGCTTGGTTTTAACCTGCAATGAGGCTTTTAAAAAAATATTGAACAGACAATATTTATTTAAACAAAAAGATTCCAGCGATTTAGCGGATAAGATTATTAATTTTAAGAGAACAGAAAAAAATCAAAAATTAAGAGAAATAGTGGTAAATTATTATAATTTAGATAATTTAATTATTAAAATACTTAATGAATTTTAAATTACGAGACAGAATTTTCAAAGTTTATTGCAGTTGTTCAGCTCTTATTTGAGAGTAGGCCTCTTGCAGATTTACCCTGTTAAATGCCGCTTTGCGCGTCCTGTTTTAGCAAAGTATTTAACAGAATGAGCGCAGGCATTAACGCGGATTAACGCTGATTATTGTATTTTGTAATTAAAGATAATGAGTTTAAAAAATAGTTTAAAAACTTTAATATTTTTAGGATTAAATTGTATAACAGATTTTGTTTCTACAAAGAAAGCCTCGGTTTTAATTTATCATTCTATAGCCTACAATAAATTTCATTTTACTGTGTCGCCGGAGAATTTTAAAAAACAGATGGAGTATCTTTATAAGAAAAACTACAATGTGGTTTCTTTGAATAAGTTGATAGAATATATAAAAAATAAAAATATACCTTTAAAAACTATAGTTTTGAGTTTTGACGACGGATATGAAGATAATTATTTTAATGTATTCCCTATATTGAAAAAATATAATTTTCCATCAACAATATTTTTAGCCACTAACTTTATTAAACAGAAAGCATTAAATTCTTTTAATACTCCTCTGCCAATGCTAAGCTGGCGGCAAATAAAAGAAATGCATAATTCTGGTTTAATAGATTTTGAGCCGCATACCCATACTCATCCCAGGTTAACTAAAATTTCTTTAGAATCCGCGAAAAGAGAGATTTTAGAATCAAGAAAAATTATTGAGGAAAATTTAAATAAGCAATGTAAGTTTTTTGCTTATCCCCATGGAGAATATAATCAAGAAATAGTAAAATTCTTAAAAGAAAATAATTTTAAAGGAGCGGTGATTACAAAAGAAGGGTTAATTTCAGACAGAGATGATTTATTCAAACTAAGAAGAAATTATATCAGTTCTTCAACCAATTTTCCTCAATTTAAAGGAAGATTAAATTTTTCAATAGAAATTTTCAACTTTCTTTTTAGAAAATAGATGTTTAATAAAGATGTTAATAAATAAAGTTTAGTTTCTTGAATAAAAAATGATAAAATAAAAATATGAAAAATGGTAAGCCAACTGTGTTTATTACCGGTATTGCTGGGTTTTTAGGAAGCCATTTAGCCGACGCTTTTTTAAAGAAAGGTTATTATGTGATTGGTTGCGATAATCTTGTAGGCGGTTATCTTGATAATGTTCCTTCTCAGGCAGAATTTTATCAATATGACTGCGCTCACTTGGATTTAATGAAAAAAATTATAAAAGATGCGGATATTGTTTATCATTGCGCGGCTAATGCTCACGAGGGATTAAGTGTTTTCAGTCCTTACTTAATTGTTAAGAATAATATCGTAGGGACTATTTCAGTGATAACCGCTGCCATTCAGAATAAAGTAAAGCGTTTTATATTTTGTTCAAGTGCGGCTCGCTATGGGGAGAACGAAGTTCCTTTTACAGAGGATATGATTCCTAAACCCCAAGATCCTTACGGCATTGATAAATATAGTTCAGAATTGCTTCTTTCAAATTTAGCAGAAACTCATGGAATGGAGTATGTAATAGCTGTTCCTCATAATATAATAGGTCCTCGTCAAAAGTATGACGACCCTTTTAGGAATGTAGCGGCGATAATGATAAATTTGATGCTTCAAGGAAGACAGCCGATTATTTATGGAGACGGAGAACAAAAAAGATGCTTTAGTTTTATCCAAGATGATATTAAGGTTCTGGAGAAATTAGCCACCGCAGAAAATGTAATAGGAGAAATTATCAATATCGGTCCTGACGAAGAATTTGTTACCATCAATCATTTGGCCCAAACAATTGCTAAGTTGCTTGATTTTAAATTGAACCCTATTTATGTGCCTAAAAGGCCGCAAGAGGTTAAATTTGCCAACTGCTCCGCGGATAAAGCAAGGAAATTATTAGGTTATAAAACAGAATTTAGTTTGGAAAAAGGATTGCAAGAGATGATTGATTATATTAAAAAACGAGGACCAAAACCATTTAGATATCATTTAGATTTAGAAATTATTAATGATAAAACTCCCAAAACATGGAAGGATAAGTTATTTTAATTATTTTAAATTAAATAAAAATCCAGTGAAAATTTGTTATTTTGGAATATACAATTCAGAATATTCTCGGAACAAAGTTATTATAAATGGATTAAGAGAGAATGAAGTAAAAGTTAAAGAATGCAAAGAGAAACCTAAGGGATTTTTGAAAAATTGGCGATTATTTAGAAAATTACAGAGAGAAGATTATGATATGATAATAGTGGGATTTCCGGGACAAACTGTAGTTTGGCTGGCAAAGTTATTTAGTTTATTTAACAGAAAAAAGGTAGTTTTTGACGCCTTTTTTTCTATTTATGATTTTAATGTGTTTGACCGCAAGCTTTGTTCCGAAAAAAGTTTTAAAGCAAGATATTATTGGTTTTTAGACTGGTTTTCTTGTAAATTGGCAGACAAGATTCTTCTTGACACGCAGGAGCATATAAATTATTTTGCGGAAGAATTTAGAATTGAAAAAGAAAAATTTTATAAATTATTTATCAGCGCTGATGATAAAGTAATGTGCCCGCGATTAGTAAAGGAAAACAGAAATTATTTTTTGGTCAATTTTCACGGAAAGTTTATACCTCTTCAAGGGATTGAATATATAATTCAAGCCGCAAAAATATTAGAAAATGAAAATATAAAATTTAATATTATTGGCACAGGTCAGACCTATTCAAAAATAAAGGAGTTGGCGAATAAATTGCAAGTGAAAAATATAAATTTTATTGGTTTTTTAAACTTAAAAAAGGTAGCCGAATATATTAATAAAGCAGATATTTCTTTGGGAATTTTTGGTTCTACTCAAAAAGCTCAAAGAGTTATACCGAATAAAGTATATGAGGCCCTAGCCTGCAGAAAAGCAGTGATTACAGGAGAAACCCCGGCGGCAAAAGAACTTTTTACTGATAAAGAAAATATATTATTTTGCAAAATGGCTGATTCAAAAGATTTGGCTCAGAAAATCTTAGAACTTAAAAATGATTCAGAGTTAAGGAACAAAATAGCTGAAAATGGATATAAATTATTTAAACAGAAATTAACTCCCAAAGTTTTAGGAAAGGAGTTTAAAGAATTTTTAATAAAAGAGCTTAATGAAAACAGAAGTTATAAAGAAAATAATTAAAAAAATTGACAGAAATCTCGGAACTAATTTTTTTTCTTTGGCAAAGAATATAAAGAAATTTTGGAATAATTCAAATTTTTTAAATATTTTTCGCAGAAAGATAGGGAAAATTAAATTAAAATATAAAATAAGTTTTGCGAGAGGGAAGGAAATAAAGCTCCATTTAGGGTGCGGGAGAATAAAAAAACAAGGATATATAAATATTGATGCTGTCAAAACTTCTGGCGCAGATTTAGTTTGCGATATAACTAAATTGCCGGTGAAAGATAATTCGGTGGACAGAATTGAGAATTATCATGTGCTGGAGCATTTGCCGGTATGTTTAATGGCAAATATTGATTTTCGTTATGGAGAGAAATACAAAAATATTATAGAAATATTAAAAGAATGGAGAAGAATATTAAAGCCGGGAGGAAAGCTGATAATAGAAGTTCCTGATTTTGATAAATTAGTTCAGGAATATGTAAGGGCAGACAACAACAGAAAAGAAGAAATATTAACTTATATTTACGGAGGATTTAGAAATAAAAATATTTATGATATTCATAGATGGGGGGTTAATAAATTTCGTTTAACATATATTCTTCAGCAAGCAGGTTTTAAAAAATTTGAGTTTAAAAAAGCTGAAGATTATCATACAAAATTTTATCCCTGTTTGCGGGTGGAAGCTGTTAAATA
>CAYUHA010000008.1:4817-16678 GCA_964444395.1 uncultured Candidatus Saccharibacteria bacterium
AGGAGCGAAGAAACCCGATCGATAATAGCTAACCTACCTGACCGGATTTTTAATATTCCCCTTAAAAATAATGAACTAAAATTTAGAGCAAAGATATTATTAGATTGGGGAGCATTGGCAGGTATTCCGATGATAAAATGAAGCTATTTTATATTGCTAATGCAAGAATTCCTACAGAAAAAGCTCACGGGATACAGATAATGCAAATGCTTTCAGCATTTGCAAGTTCAAAGCTCAAAGCTCAAAACTCAAAACTTACTGAAAAAACTGAGGTTGAGTTGGTGGTTCCTTACCGGTTTAATCCGACAAAAAAAGATGCTTTTGATTATTATGACGTTAAAAGGAATTTTAGAATAAAAAAAATTCCTTGTTTGGATTTAATTCCTTTGGATAAATATCTGGGGCCTTTGGCTTTTTGGATTCAAGCCATTTCTTTTGCTTTTTTTGCTCAATTTTATTTATTTTTTAAAAAGCCGGATATTGTTTACACCAGAGACAAGTTTTTTGTTTTTTTTAGTTTATTTAAGAAAAATTTATTTTTTGAGATTCACGATTTCCCAGAAACTAAATTTTATTTTTATAAGAAGATATTTTCAAAAGCAAAAGGAATTATATCTACAAATAAATGGAAAAAAGAAGAGCTTATTAAAAGATTTGGAATAAAAGAGAATAAAGTTTTAGTTGCGCCTAATGGAGTAGACCTAAAGAAAGTCAAAAGTCAAAAGTCAAAACTCAAAATTAAAGAAGAATTAGGACTGCCTTTAGGGGGAAAAATAATTGGTTATGTTGGACAATTAAAAACAATGGGGATGGAAAAAGGGATAGATGTTTTAATTAAAGCTTTGAAAAATTTAAGAGAAAGTAGCTTATCAACAATTCTTTGCTTGGTAGGCGGACAGCGGTCAGATATTTTAGAATATAAAAAAATGGTTCGGCAAATGGGCTTAAGCGAAAAAGAGGTTATATTCATCGGACAGGTTAAGCATAATCTTATTCCTTTTTATCTTAAAAGCTTTGATGTTTTAGTGATGCCCTTCCCTCGGACTAAACATTACGCTTATTATATGTCTCCTATAAAAATGTTTGAATATATGACTTCTAAAAAACCGATTATTGCTTCTGATTTACCTTCAATAAGAGAAATTTTAAATGAAGATAATGCAGTTTTGGTTGAACCAGATAATTCAAAAGCATTGGCTAAAGGAATTAAAAAAGTTTTAGAAGATGAAAGCTTAGCTGAAAGAATTTCAATCCAAGCGTATCAAGATGTCCAGCAATACACTTGGCAAAGGAGAGCTGAAAGAATTTTAGAGTTTATAGAATCTAAACGTAAACTATAATTTATCAAAATTAAATCGTATAAAGAAAAGAATATTTTTGCAAAAAAAGAGATAAAATATCAATAGCGGTTGGATTATTATTTTATTTTTTTATTGTGCTTAGTCATCTTTCTTTTAAGTTCTGCAGGTTTTGCTATTTTAGTAGCAGACGCGGGCATTGCCTTGATTCCGATGATAACTATTCAATTTGAGTTTTATCGGAGAATTCAGGATCAGTTTAAGAATCAATAAAACAGCTACAGACAGATTAAATCGTTATTCTCACTTTTTCCTCGCTTAAAATCAGCCGTTATTTGCCTTTAATGATAAGATTGGGCAATTTCACCAGATTTTGAATATTATTTTTACTGCAATTCATGGCTACAAGTCAAAATTTGTCCTTGATTTAGGAAGCGGAGCGTTTATTCCGATTGCAGGATAGAGATTTTATAAAATAATATTATTTATGAAATATTATTTATGATTAGCGTTATTATACCGACTTATAATAGAAAAAAGTTTTTGTCTCGGGCGATAGATAGCGTACTTAATCAAACTTTACAAGATTTTGAGATTATTGTGGTTGATGATGGCTCCACTGACCATACAGAACTATTATTTAAAACTAAATATAAAAACAAGAAAATTAGATATGAAAAATTCCCTGTTAATCAGGGGGTTCATATAGCAAGAAATAGGGGGCTGGATTTATCTAGAGGAGATTATATCGCTTTTTTAGACAGCGATGATGAATGGTTTCCTTTTGCGCTGGAAAAAGCTCACCAAGTTTTTCTTAATAATAAAAACGTAGGCATAGTGTCTGCTCCCTATATATTTCCAAACGGCGAGTTGACTGGTTTTAAAAAATCATTTTCAGGCATTATACCTTATAAAAAATTATTGTGCGAAACTGGAATAAGTTACCCTAAAGGCGGTTTTGTTATGCTGAAAAAATCAATAATTGGAGATATAAGATGGAAAGTGCCTTATTTACAATTTATTTTTTTTAGAAGAGTGGCTAAGAAAACAAATACATATCGCATCTCGCAACCTTTGGGGAGGTATCATTATTTAAATGAACCTTGTTCAGTGACCAGAAAAAGGCGCAAGCCGAATATACCATTATCTATCGCCAGAGCAAGAGAATTAGTTAATTTTTTAGATGAATTTGGGGAAGATATAATTAAGTTTTGCCCTAAAAATTATAGCAATTATTCTTACGGAGCGTCTGTGGGTTTATTGTTAGACGGAAAGAAAAAGAAAGCTATAAAGTTTGCTTGGAGGTCTGTAAAATATAATCCTCAAAAAATTCGTTATATTTTATTTTTTTCTTTAAGTATTTTGCCTTTTTCCAAGTGGTTACTGCGTATTTTGTTTAAAATAAAAAGAAGAATGTTTAAGCAGAGTTGAAGTTTAGATGTAAACACAATTAGATTTTTTTAACCACTATAAAATTTAATAAAGAAAATTCAATAACCTTAATAATAATTCTTGCAATAATAAGTCCAAAGATTCCCCAGAAATATAAAAACAAAAAGATTAGAAATATGCTCAAAGCCCCGTTAATTAAACTGAGAATATAGATATATTTTGTCGCCTGTTTTGCTTTAAGTAAGGCGCTTTCAATACCTGTTAAGCCGGATAAGATTAAACAGACCGAATATAATTGGGAATAAGGAACTGATTTTAAATATTGAGGGAAAAAGAATTTATACAAATATGGAGCTAAAAAAATGTAAGCAATCACCCCTAAGGCAATAAAACAGCTAAATTTTATTAGTTTTTTAAAAAGAGTGGTTTTTATTTCTTTACTGGGTCTTGCGGCAAATTTTGGAAGAGCTAAAGTTTGAACAATACTCAAAAGTCCGCGAATTTGTTCCGGGACCGCGATAGCGAAAGAATAAACAGCCAATTCTACGGCTCCCAAATAATGAAAAACCAGAATACGATCTAAATATCCTGTAATAATTTTAATTACATTTAGTAAACTTAAATGTTTGCCGTAAGAGAGGGTTTGAGTATCCTCTTTTTTGTTTGGTTTAAATTTATATTTTGTAATTAAATAAAAAGAAAGATTTAATATAGTGTTTGAGGCAAAATAAACCGCGATAAGAACGAATATAACAGTTTTAGTTTGAAAATTAAGGAAATGGAGAATAAATAGAGCAATAATTAAAATGCCGGCGGAAATAACTCGGATTAAAGAGCTGTATTTTACTTGAATTTTAAACAGTTTTCTTCCAATAAAAAAAGAACTATAAACTTTTGATGCTTCCATTAAAGGCAAAAAAACAGCGCTTACAAGCAAAGGAATGGGGAGGACATAATTTCCCTTAAGATAATAATAAACGGCTAAAATTATCGCGGTTATGCTTCCTAAAATTCCCCAACATAATTTAGTTTTAAATCCTTTATAAAAAGAGCCCTCTAAGTTCCGAGCTACTGCTTGAGTTATTGCTGTTCCCATTCCGGTAAGAGTAAAAATTCCTAAAATTCCTGTTAAAGACAAAATATATTTATAATTTCCATAAATTGTAGGGTTTAATAAGTTAGCAAAAGATACTGCCAGCAAGAAAGAAGCGGCTGTAGAAATAAATTGCCCTAAAGTTAACCAAAATCCTCCTTTAAATAGATATACATTGTCGGTTCCAGTGTATTTTTGAGTTTTACGAAGGAAGTTATATAAATTTTGTTTTATTTCCATAATACGAATGCTACGAATTGTTATACGAATGCTACAAATTTTTAATCAATTCAGTATTTAAAACCCTTTTGGGTGAAATCGATAAATTTCGGAAGTTAATAATTATTCCCAATTTTCTTTTATAAGAAGATAAGTATCTTCGCATTTGATAGTAATCTTCTTTTGTTATCAGACGTTTGGCTTTGATGTCTAATATTATTTTATCTTCAATGATGAAGTCTGGAATGTTTCTTTTTGATTTTTCACCAACAAAAGATTGTGGTAGCGCCTTTTCTCTTTTATAGCAAATATTGTTTTCTTTTAAGAGTTGCTCTAATGCATCAGCATATTGTTTCTCGTTTTTAAACCGGCCAAGAGAATTATGCGTTTTGTACAACAGACCATAGATTGTATAAGATAATTTTGGATAAAAGATATTTTTATTTTTAGTTTTCATATTAATTCGTAGTATTCGTATGGTAATTCGTATTAATTCGCATTACATTTATTCTCCCCTGAATAATAGTTGCGCGGTTTTGAGTAAAATTCCTAAATCCAAAAATAAAGAGCGATTTTTTAAATAATAAAGGTCGTATTGAAATTTTTCCTTGCTATCCATTATTGTCCTTCCGTATCTAAATTTTAATTGCGCCCAGCCGGTAAATCCCGGTTTTATTAAATGACGGATGTGATAATAAGGAATCTCTTTTTCTAATTGTTTGACAAATTCCGGTCTTTCTGGTCTGGGGCCGACAAAACTTAACTCTCCTTTTAAAATGTTGAGCATTTGGGGAATTTCATCCAAATGAGTGCGCCTTAAAATTTTTCCTATTTTTGTGACGCGCGGATCATTTTGTTTTGCCCAAACTGCTCCAAATTTTTCTGCGTCTATTTTCATTGACCTGAATTTTATTAGCAAAAACGGCTTTTTATTCTTTCCAATTCTTTTCTGACAATAAAATATTGGTCCTCTATCTTCCAATTTAATGCAGACAGGGATAATCACCCAAAGAGGGGAACTTATTAAAAGAAAAAGAATTGCTAAAACAACATCAATTCTTCTTTTTATATTATCATAGAATTTTTTTTCTCCTTCCTTTAGATTTTCTAAAAACCAGATTTGATTAACAGAAGATATGGGAATTTTTTCTGTAATGATTTCATATGCCTGAGCTGAATCTATAAAATTTATTTTTGAGTTTAGTCCATGATAAAGTTTTTCAGCAAGCCAAGGATTTGATTGAAGGTTAGCAGTGACAATCAAAGTATCAATTTTCTCTTTTTGAATTTGGTCGGGAAAATCTTCTTTTATGCTTAAAATTTTGACTTTGTTGGATGATAAATATTTACTTATTTCTGTTTTTTGAGAGGAAAAAGAATGTTCAAGATTTTTTTTATGAAATTGGTCAATTTTGAAAAGCGCGGTTAACTTATAACCAAGATAAGGTCGGGAAATAATTTCTTTTGCTAAGTTTATACTCTCTGATTCTTTACCAATTATTGCTATTTTTGTTAAAAGATAAGAAGAAAATAAAGAATAAAATAACTTTCGCCAACCAAAAACTAAAACTCCAAAAATTAGAGTATTTAAAATCAAATTAGTTTTAGGAGTAATTCCAAATAAAGGTATTAGATAAAAAAAGATTATTCCTGTTAAAAATCCAACAGAAACTGCTCCGAACAGCCGGGGATAAAAAGTCAGTTTAGTTTTAATTAAATTCGTTTCGTATAGTCCAAAGATATAAAAGATTATTAACCAAAAAAAATACAAAATAGAAAAGGGCAAGAGGTGTTGCAAAATAATTTCCCAGCTAAACTTTCCCCAAAAACCTAATAAAACCATTAAAAATAAAGAGATATAAGCTAAAATAATATCTCCAAAAAAAAGAAGAATTTTTCTAAAACTTAGAACTTTTGACATTGTTTTCATTTTACCTTGTTAGGTAGAATTATCAAGATTAGTTTTCTTTCCTTTCTTTTTTTTCTCTCCCTTCTTTTTTAATTTCTTCTCCCTCTCCCCTTCGGGGAGGGGGAGATACAGAGGGGGAGGGTTTTTATTTCCCCTCCCCCTCCTATTTCCTCCCCCTCCTTTGGAGGGGGAGGATTAAAAAGAGGGGGAGGTTCCTTTTTTCTCTCCTCTGAAGGGGGAGGATAAGTGGGGGAGGATCTTCTATTCCCTCTCCTTTTTTCTTTTATAAGGGGGATAGGCAAGAGAGAATCTTATTTTTTTTAAATAGATTTAAAAGAAAATGAATCCATTAAGCATGATATTAAAACCGATCCAGTTTTGGCTGTAGTTAGATAAATTAGTTTGTAATTTTTCTTTTAATAAAGTAAAATAAACTTACAATGGCTAAAAAATCAAAGAAACAAAAGAGTAAAGAGACCAGCAGTGATTATCTGCAAAAAGAAGCAAAATTTAAAGCCAGATTAGAGAGAGTCTGCCTTTTTGTTATTCAATATGGGGTTTATTTAGCTTTGTTTACTCCTTTAATTGTAGCCAGGCGTTTTTACTTTCCATTTGTAGTTCCAAAAACTATTTTTTTTAGAGTTATAGTAGACGTTATTTTGCTTTTTTATGTAATTTTAGCTCTTTATTATCCTCGTTACCGGCCGAAAATGAACTTACTAACCATTGGAATATTGATTTTTTTAGGGATTCTTATCTTAACTTCTTTTACTGGAGTAAATTTAGAAAGGTCATTTTGGAGCACTTTTGAAAGAATGACTGGACTTTTGACTTTTTTTCATCTTTTTGCTTTTTTTGTAATTTTGAGTAGTGTTTTTAAAGAAAGAAGGGATTGGGAGAAAATTTTTGCTGTTTCTGTTGCAGTGGGGGTTTTTCTTAGTTTGTATATTCTTTTAAGCGACCAAATTTCCAGTAGAGGCGGAGGAACTATTGGCAATACTTCTTTTATGGCCGCTTATTTATTGTTTGATATATTTTTTGGAATAATTTTGTTTTTAACTAAAAATATAAAGTGGAGAATTTTTTCCGGGATAAGTTTAATAGTTATGATTCCTACTCTGCTAACCTCTACTGGCAGAGGAGCGATTATTTCTTTTTTTGGAGGGTTGTTTTTATTGATTTTAAGTTATATGTTTTTATCTGGAAGAAAGATTCTTCAGAGATCGGCTTTAGCTCTGGTTTTATTTTTAATAATTTTAGCAAGTATTTTTATAATTGCTCAGCCGGTTTTTCTTAAAAATAAAGGCATTGCTCTTTTGGGAGAATTAAAACCCAGAATAGTAGTTTGGAATATAGCTTTAAAGGGCTGGTTAGAAAAGTTCTGGCTTGGTTGGGGTCCTGAAAATTTTAATATTGTTTTTGGAAAGTATTTTGATCCAAGATTATTTTTAAGTGAATATGGAGGGGAGGTTTGGTTTGACAGAGCTCATAATATTATTTTAGACACAGGAGCTACCTCTGGTTTAATAGGATTAATTTCTTATTTATCTATTTTTGTGATTGCTATATTTTCTTTATTTAAAATTTGTTGGAAAGTAATGGAGAAAAGAAATATTTTTCTTCCTTTAGGAACTGCGGTGCTGTTGATAGTTTATTTTGTACAGAATTTGTTGGTATTTGATATGATAAGCACTTATGTAATGTTTTTTTTGAGTTTAGCTTTTGTAAGTTTTTTAACCAAAAAGAATGAGATGCCGGAGTCAACAGAGGAGCCAAAGAAAATAATGTTTAGCCATCAAGTTTTAGCAGGAATATTAATAGTAATTACAATTTTTACTTTTTATTTTGGGAATATTCGGCCAGCGCAAGCTTCTTATTTTACTGGCGAAGGGGTAGGTCTTCCTTTTAGCAAAAAGACAGGTTCTTTCTTTCAAAAGGCATTAGCTGTTTCTCCGATGGCAAAATGGGAAACTTCAGAGCAATTTGTGAGAGTAGTTTCAAGCGCGAGTTTTGACCCGAAAAATAAAGAGATTTTATTTTCACAATTTGATTCAGCAGAAAAATATATAAAGAAGGCAGTTGAGCAAGACCCTTTAAATTACCGCCTTTTTCTCTTCTTGGGAAGATTTTATTTTTCATTTTTTCGATTTTCTGAAGATCCGCAAAAACTTGATTCAGCAGAGGAGAATTTGAAAAAAGCAATAGAATTGTGCCCTGCAAACCAACAAGGATATTGGCATTTAGCAGAAGTTAAATTCGCAAAACAAGAAAAAGAATCTGCAATTAAGCTCCTAAACAAGGCAATAGAATTAGAGCCAAGATTGGGCAAATCTCATTGGTTTTTGGCTATAGCTTATAAATTTATCGGTCAGTATGGGCTGGCTAAGCAAAAAGTAATTGATGCAGAAAAAGCAGGATTCAACTACAAAAGAAATTTAGATAATCTTAAAGTAGTGATTGATATCTATAATAAACTGGGCGAGAAAGCATCTGTTTTAGTTCCTCTTTACCTTAGAGCAATAGAACTCCAGCCAAGGAATGCTCATTTTTGGATTTCTTTGGCTGGTTGTTATGCTGAATTAAAAGAATATGAAAAAGCAAAAGAAGCAATAATGAAAGCAAAAGAAATAGATGTTAATCTTGCTCCTCAAGTGGAAGAATTTTTAGAGAAATTGCCATCAAAATAATTTAAAAAAAAGAAATTGTAAATTTTGCAAGTGTAAACAAAATTTTATGCGTTTTCTTGACATTTGTTTTTGTTTTTGCTAATATTTAGTTAGTGAGTGCGAATCCTCCAATTTAATTGGAGAACTCCATTCTTAGTCGGCAGCAGGTCTTGCTCGAGTAAGACTTGCTGTTTTTTTTATTATTTTTATTAGTTTAAGAACTATCTCAACCAGCCGTCGTAGATATATTTTTAGATATTGCAGATGATATTTTAGAATAGATTAAAAGATGCTGAAGATATTCATTTGACGGTAAATAAAATACAAGATAAGATACAAAAAAAAGGGAAATAAGAAATATGGGTATTTTTTTTGCTTTATTATGCGCTTGTTTTCAATCTTTACAAAGCGTGTTTAGTAAGAAAAGCTTAAAAAAAGCAGATGAATATATCGCTTCGTTCTTTTTATATTTCTTTGCTTTGTTATTTTTATTGATTCAACTTTTCTTTATTAAAATTCCAAGCTTGAACGAAAATTTTTGGATAGCTTTATTTACGAGTGGAGGATTGAATGTTATTGCTATTATTTTTTATATGAAAGCAATAAAAAATTCTGATTTGTCTCTTGTAATGCCTATGCTGAGTTTTACTCCGTTATTTCTTCTTTTGATTTCTCCTATTGTAGTAAAAGAATTTCCGAACTTATCAGGGGGGTTAGGAGTTGTGTTTGTAGTTATTGGATTGTATGTGCTGAATGTGAAGGATATTTCTAATGGATTTTTTGAGCCATTTAAGGCGATTACAAGAGAAAAAGGCACAAGATACATGTTATTTGCAGCTTTTCTTTGGAGTGTAAGTAGCAATTTTGACAAGATAGGCGTTCAAAATTCTTCGCCTGCCTTTTGGCCTATTGCTATATTTTCTTTTCTGTCATTAATAATGTTTATTATTGTTTTAATTAAATCAAGCAGTAAAATAAAACAGGTTTCGAATTATATTACAACAAGTTTTATTCCTTTGGGGCTATTTATGGCTTTGACAGTGGTATTTCAGTCTTTGGCAATTAACTTAACATTAGTTGCATATGTTATTTCTATAAAAAGAGCGAGTATTGTATTGAGCGTTGTTTTCGGATATTTTCTGTTTCATGAAAAAGAGATAAAAGATAGATTAATTGGTTCTGTGATTATGCTTGCAGGAATAGTAATAATTGCTTTGAGTTGATTAAGAAATTGAGAATAGAATATATTTCTACAGAGAAGAAAGAATAGATTTTTCTATTTATTATTCTCCCCCTCCTTAATCCTCCCTCTTCTTTGGAGGGGAAATGGAAGAGAGAGGTTCTTAATCCTCTCCTTCTTTTTTTTTAATTCTTCCTTTTCCTTTTTGCTTTTTGGGAAGGGAGAATTAAAGGAGAGAGGATTAGGAAAAGAAGATTAAAAGAATGGATATGTTTTTCCTTTTTCTATTAGATTTTCTAAATTGTTAGCATATATATCTTGCTTAAATTTTTATAATTTAGTAAAATGTAGTTGGGTCTCCGTGATAGCACTCACTAAAGACTTAGAATTGGAGTTAACTGCGGAGGCCCATACTATAAAATCTCAAATCTCAAAACTCAAAACTCAAAACTTCCGCTTTTGCCAAGGCTTCAGCAGGCAGGCCTGTTTGCGTTGCTATGCGGAACATTGCGGGCAGGCGAAGCTCAAAGTACAAAGCTCAAAATTATCACTGCCAAAGCGGGATTCCGCAAAGGTGACTCAGTTCAAGATTATAAAAAAGAATTTACCAAACATTCAAGAAAATACTCCTTTAGCAAAATATATTAGTATCAGGATAGGGGGGCCAGCGAAGTATTTTTTAACAATTAAGAAAAAAAAAGATTTAATTAGAGCAGTTAAATTGGCAAAAAGGTTTAAATTACCTTTTTTTATTTTAGGAGAGGGAAGTAATTTATTGATAGCGGATGAAGGGTATGCCGGGATAGTGATTAAAGTTCAAAGTTCAAAGTTAAAAATTAAAAGTTGTAATTCAAAATTAAAAGTTATTTATGCGGAATCGGGAATAAAATTAAAAGATTTATTAAAAACATCTTTAAATCGATCCTTAACTGGAATAGAATGGGTAGCTGGAATACCTGGAACAATAGGAGGGGCGATTTATGGAAATACTGGAGCCTTTGGAAAATCAATGAAAGATATAATTAGAAAAGTTGAAGTTTATGATGTCAAAGAAGATAAGATAAAAATCTTTAAAAATAGAGATTGTAAATTTAATTACCGTGACAGCATCTTTAAGAAAAACAGAGATTTAATAATTATCTCAGCAGTCTTTCAACTTAAAAAAGAGGAACAAAGAAAGATAAAAAGAAAAGTAGAAGATTATTTAAATTTTAGAGAAAGAACTCAACCATTAACTTCTTTTTCTTCTGGAAGTATATTTAAAAATGTAAAAATTTCTGCTTTATCTAGTAAACAGACAGGTGGAATGAAAAATAAAAATTTATTAAAGAAAATTTCTGAATTAAAAGAATTTAACAAAAAGGAAATGATTCCCGCAGGTTATTTAATTGAGGAATGCGGACTTAAAGGAAAGAGAATTGGGAGAGCGCAGGTTTCAAAAAAACATGCGAATTTTATAATAAATTTAGATAGAGCAAGAGCGAAGGATGTGATGAAGCTAATAAGACTAATAAAGCAAAAAGTTAAAAATAAATTCAAGGTGCAATTAGAAGAAGAAATTAATTTTTTACCCTTGAAAAAACAAAAGGATTGATTTGTTTGAGTTTTTAACATTGACAGCAAATTTTAGAATGAGATAATTATATATAGAGAGGTTTTTAAATGAAGTATTTATGCACAAATAGCAGTCGACTATTTGTGCTAAAAAATATTAATTAATTTTTTAAAAAAAATGGCAAAGAAAAAAGCAAAAAAGAAAAAGAAAAAGAAATAAATTTTTATTCCGCCCTCTTTTGATTTAGTATTAAAAGTTTATATACAATAAAATCTGTTTACAGAGAGGGGGCGGTTTTTTAATTTTTAGAGCTTTAATTTTAGTTTATGTACAAATTATTTATACTGGGAAATAAGATATATTGATGATATTTCTAAGGTGTTATAATTTATCTTTTCTTTTTTGTTTTTTATTTTCTTTCCTCCCCTTCCTTAATCCTCCCCCTCCAAATGGGGAAATAGAACTTCCCCCACCTTTTTCCTCCCCCTCCAGAGGAGGAGGAAATAAAAAAGGAGGGGGAGGAAATATATTATTGAAGTTTTAGGAAGT
>CAYUHA010000009.1:0-16677 GCA_964444395.1 uncultured Candidatus Saccharibacteria bacterium
ATTATATAAAATAAGATTTAAATTGAGAGAAAATGAATTTGATTTTTATGCCAGCAAGGATGGCAAGCTTTTATTTCCACGGATGCTTGACTTAGAAACTCCTCCAATAAAAGAGCTTCCAAAATCTGAAGTTCCTGAAGTTAAGCTTTTTGTTATGGCATTTTGCCCATTTGGGAATCAGGCAGAGGAATTAATAATGCCTTTAGCCGAACTTTTTGGAGAAAAAATAGATTTAAAACTTCATTACGTTTTTTACAGCAATTATGAGGGCGGAGGAGAGAAATATTGCATAGATAAAGAAAATAAATATTGTTCAATGCACGGAATTCAAGAGCTTCACCAAGGGATAAGAGAGCTTTGTGTTCAAAAGTATCAAAAAGAAAAACTTTGGAGTTTTGTAAAAGAGATAAATAAGCAATGTTCGTCTCAAGATGCAGATTCCTGCTGGGAGGAGATAGCTAAAAATCAGGGGATAAATGTCCAGGCGATAAAAAACTGCCAAGAAAAAGAGGCCTTAGATTTGTTAGAAAAAGAGCGTAAGTTGACTCAGAAAGAGTATCAAGTTCAAGATGTTCTTATGCATCGAAATAAAGATTCTGAAAATATATTGGGCTCCCCGGTTTTAGTTATAAATGATATGATATTTGACGGAGAAAGAAGTATAGAAGGTTATAAAGAAGGAATTTGTTCAAGTTTTAAAAATCCTCCGAAAGAATGCGAATAGAATATCTTCGAATAGAATATCTTCTACGAAATTAAATTTCGAATTTATTATAAAAACACGAAGCATTAAAGATAGAAATCAGTTACTGAAAAACCGAAATCCATTTTCTTTTTTCCTGTTAACTGTTTCCTGTTAATTGTTTTCTGTTTTCTGTTGACTGATTTCTGTTATTTCGTAGCTCTATTCGCAAATTCGTGTGAGATTTGTAATTCGTGTGTATTTAATTATTTATTATGTACAGCATTGGTATTGATATTGGAGCAACTAAGATAAATTTTGTATTGTTGAAAAATTTAAAGATAGTAAAGAAGAAAAAGGTTTCTACTCCTAAAAACAAAAAAGAGCTCATTAAAGTTTTAATAGGAACTGTTAATAATTTAATTCTTAAATTGCCAAAATCACAGATTTTAGGCATTGGAATTGGGGTAGCCGGTCCTATTAATAAAAATAAGGATTTAATTTTGAATCCTCCTAATCTAACTTGTCTTAGAAATTGTTTTTTGGCGGGACTTGTTGAAAAAGAGCTTAAAATAAAAACCTTTATGGATAACGATGCTAATTGTTTTGCTTTAGGTGAGGCAATTTTAGGAGCGGGCAAAAGTACAGAAACAGTATTTGGGATAACTTTAGGCAGCGGAGTCGGGGGAGGAATCATACAAAAGTTAAAAGTTAAAAGTGAAAAGTTAAAAGTTAAGATATATTCAGGGGCTTTTGGAAGTGCAGGAGAAGTAGGGCATATGTGTATAAAGTTTGATGGGTTTAGATGTTCTTGCGGCAATAAAGGATGCCTGGAAGAATATGCTTCAGAGAGATTTATAAAAAGAAAAACAAAAATTTCGCCTCTTGAACTTGAAAAAAAGGCAAAAAGAGGAGATAGAAATGCTCAAGAAATTTATAGACAATTAGGAAAAAATTTAGGAGTTGGATTGGCTAATATAGTTAATATTTTAGATCCAGAAGTAATTGTAATTGGCGGAGGAATTTCTAAGGCAGGGGAGTTTATTCTGAAATCCGCTAAAAAAGAAATGCAGAAGAGAATAATTTCGCCTGTTTCTAAAAAATATGTTAAGATTAAGAAAGCAGGGTTAGGGGATTACGCTGGAGCAATTGGAGCAGCACTGCTTCAGATAATAGATAATAACAGATAACAGATAACAGATAACAGGTAACAGATAATATTTTTATTAGAAAAATTTGTTAATTATTTGCTAAATTATGGCTAAAATTCGTATTTTTTCCACTCCAATATGTCCATACTGCAGTACTTTAAAGCAGTTCTTGAAAGAGAAAGGTTTTGAGTTTGAAGATATTGATGTGTCCCAAAATCAAGATGCTTTAAAAGAAATGGTAGAAAAATCGGGACAAATGGGGGTGCCGGTTATTGATATTGACGGAGAGATTATAGTAGGTTTTGATAGAGAGAAAATCTGCGATTTGTTAAAAATTGAAAATTAGTTTTCTGAATTGCAAATTTAGCGAATTACGAATTTAATACGAAAACACGGAATATTGAAGACAGAAATCAGTTGCTGAAAAACTGAAATCCGTACAGAAGACGGAAAACCGAAATCCATTTTCTTTTTTTCTGTTAACTGCTTTCTGTTTTCTGTTAACTGATTTCTGTTTCGTGTATTCGTATTATTTTCGTATTTCGTAGTATCCTATGATAAAAATTGCTATTAACGGGTTTGGCCGTATAGGTCGTCCTGCTCTTAAAAGAATTATAGACAACCATTCTGATTTAGAAATTTTAGCTATTAACGATTTAACTGATTCAAAAACCTTGGCTCATTTGCTGAAGTATGATTCTTTGTACGGGATTTATAAAAATACGGTAAGCTTTAAAGAAGATAATCTTTTAATAGATAAAAATGGAGAGGAGAAAGAGATTAGAATTTTTTCTGAAAAAGATCCAGAGAAGTTGCCTTGGAAGGAATTGGGGATTGATATAGTGCTGGAATGCACTGGTATTTTTAGAGATTTGGAAGGAGCAAAAAAACATCTCTTAGCTGGCGCGAAAAAGGTAATAATTTCTGCTCCTGCAAAAAGCGAAGAGATTCCATCGTATGTTTTAGGGGTGAATCAAGAGAAATTTGACCCTGAAAAAGATGATATTGTTGATATGGGGTCCTGTACTACTAATTGTTTAGCTCCGATTGTTAAGGTATTGCAAGATAATTTTAAGATTGTTAGAGGATTTATGACCACTGTTCATAGTTATACTAATGACCAGAGAATTTTAGATTTACCTCATAAGGATTTAAGAAGAGCGAGGGCGGCGGCAGTGAATATTATCCCTACTACTACTGGAGCAACTAAAGCTATTGGTAAGGTGATACCAGAAATGCAGGGAAAGCTAGATGGGATAGCGATGAGGGTTCCTACTCCAGTGGTTTCAATTTTAGATTTAATTTGCGAAGTAGAGAAATCTACTACTGCTGAAGAAGTAAATAATACATTTAAAAATTACGCAGATAAAGGAGAGTTTAAAGGAGTTTTAGCAGTGGAAGAAATTCCTTTAGTTTCTTCTGATTTTAGAGGAAATTCTTTTTCAGCAATTGTTGATTTATCGCTTACTATGGTAAAAGATAATTTAATAAAAGTAGTGGGATGGTATGATAATGAATGGGCATATGCTTGTAGATTGGCGCAGTTCGCTGAATTTATTGGAAAAAAAATTAAAAATTAAAAATCAAAAATTAAAATGATTATTCCTATTGAAGTTTCAGCTCGTCATATTCATTTGTCGCGAAAACATTTAGAAGTTCTTTTCGGTAAAGGATATCAATTAACTAATTTAAGAGACCTTCCACACCTTTCCCGGTCAGGATTGTTGTTTGCTGCAAAAGAAACCTTGAGAATTAAAAATGGAGATAAGGAGATTTCAAAGGTAAGAATATCAGGGCCGGTTCGTGCCAAAACTCAAGTTGAGCTTTCTTTTACTGATTGTTTTTATTTAGGAATAAGTCCTCCAATTAGAAAATCAGGAGATCTCAAGAGAACTCCGGGATTAACTTTGATTGGTCCTAAGGGAAAGATTAAAATTAAAGAAGGAGTAATAGTTGTTTTGAGACATATTCACATATGTCCGGATAAAGCAAAAAAATTGAAACTCAAAAATGGAGATTTAGTTTCTGTAAAGATTAAAGGAAAGAGGTCAGTAACTTTTCATAATGTTTTAATTAGAATTGATGAAAAGTTTAAATTAGTGATGCATATTGACACAGATGAAGCTAATGCTGCAGGAATAAGCAAGGGAGGAAAAGGATATTTAGTAGTAAATCGCAAGTAGTAGCTTAATGTCAAATGTTAGATGTCAAATCTTAAACCTAAATCTTAAATGTCAAATTTTGTTTTTTTGGATTTAACATTTAACATATGGTTTTGACATCTAATATTTGAAATTTGAGATAAACTTGATACTTAAATACTAACTGCTTAATACATGATACTAATACTAAATTGTGGGAGTCAATCTATTAAATGGAAACTGTTTGAAGTAAGGGAACTTAAATTAGTAAGAGAAAACAGTATTTTAATAAAAAACTCTAAAAACTTTAAAAAAATCTTAAAAAGAGAGTTAAATAAATTAAAAAATTATAAGATTTTAAAAATTGGTCATAGGGTGGTCCACGGAGGAGAAAAATTCAGGGAGCCGATAAAATTGACTAATAGAATTTTAAAACAATTGGAAAAGTATAATGAAATTGCCCCCTTGCATAATCCATTTAATATTTTAGGAATAAAAGTTTCAAAAGAAGTTTTTCCGAGGTCTCAACAGTTTGCAGTTTTTGACACTGAATTTTACAGAAATTTGCCGGAGAAGGTTTATACGTATGCTTTACCCGAGAGCTTAACCAGGAAATATAAATTTAGAAAATATGGATTTCATGGGATTTCTCATGAATATGTAGCAGGAAAAGCAGCAAAAATTGTTAAAAAGCCATTAAAAAAATTAAAAATTATTAGCTGTCATTTGGGAGGAGGAGCTTCAATTACCGCAATTAAATATGGCAAAGCGATTGATACTTCAATGGGGTTTACTCCGATGGAAGGATTGGTAATGATGACTAGATGCGGGGATATTGATCCGGGGATACTATTATATTTAGTTAAAAGTTCAAAGTTAAAAGTTCAAAGTTTAAGTGATATTTTAAATTGCGAATCAGGAGTTAAAGGAATTTGTAAGTTGGCTGATATGAAAGAGGTTCTGAGAGCTGCTGAAAAAGGAAACAAGAAAGCAAAATTAGCATTAGAAGTTTTTGTTTACCGTGTGCAAAAGTATATTGGTTCATATTTCGGGATTTTAGATGGCTGTGATATAATAATATTTACCGGAGCAATTGGTTTTGGTTCAAAAAAAATTAGGGAAAAAATCTATAAAGGTCTAAATATTTTAAATAATACTAAAATTTTAGCAATTAAGACCGATGAAGAATTTGCGATTGCTAAAAAAATTAAGAATTTATAAAAAAAGAATTGGTTTTACCCTTATTGAGCTTTTAGTGGTAATAGCTATTATTACCCTTGTATCGCTGATAAGTTTAGTTACCATAGTTAACAGTAGAAATAGAGCAAAAGATGCAAGAATCACTGCAGATATGAGCCAGATTAGAGCTGTGGCAAAGATAATTATGATATCTGAAGGAGGAGATTATGCTAAGCTTAGTTGCAGTTTTGAGGAGATGGAGACTCTTTGTGATGATATTGCTAGTCAATCTTCTGATAAAAATCATCCTATTATTGTATTAAGTTCGGATAAAAAGAAATATTGTGCTTATAAAATTTTAAATAGTAAAAAAGCAGGAAATGTTCTGTATTATTGCATAGACAGCGCCGGAAGGGCAGAGGAGGTTGACTTTAATCCAGGGGATGCTGGCGAGGGTAATTGTCATTCTGCCGGCAATATAAGTTGTGAGCCAATATAATAAGTTGTGAGTATAAGTGAATTTATTTAATAAAATCCGATTTGGTATTTAAATTTTTTTAAAAAATTGCCAAAAGAATTTTTGGCGATTTTTTATTTTGGTTATTTTGTTAAAAGATGAAACATACAAAACTATCAGTACATATTTCACCTACGACCGCAGGTAAAATATGTACAGGTAATGTTGTGTATTGTTTGGAATGTTTTTTAGGATTGTGTATATTTCATATATTAAAAATTTTTAAAAGATTAGAATATACTCTTTTTTCTTGGTTTAATCTTTTAAAAATAGTATAATAAACTTTGAGGATGTGAAATAAAATTTAAGGTAAGTATAAAAGCGAATTTTTTATTCTTAGTGAAGTTGTTAGCAACGTTAAGGCGACGCAAGACACCAAATTATAAATAAATCCTAAATCCAAAACTCTATTTTATAATTATTTTATGAAATCTAAATCGCAAAAGTATATTTTATGGTTTAAGGATATTAATTCTAAAGATGTTCCTTTGGTTGGTGGAAAGAATGCTTCTTTAGGAGAAATGTTTTCTAAATTGACCAAAAAAGGGATAAAAGTGCCTAATGGGTTTTGTTTGACTTCTTCTGCTTATTGGCATTATTTAAAGTTTAATAAAATAGATAAGAAATTAAAGGAAATTTTTGAGCAGTTTAATCCTAAAAGTTTGAAAAGTTTAAAAGAAACCGGAAAAAGGGCTAGAGATTTAATTTTAACTGCTGGTTTTCCGCCGGACTTAAAAAAGGAAATTTTAAAGAATTATAAAAAATTGTCTCAAAAATATAATAAAGAGAATGTTGATATTGCAGTGCGTTCTTCAGCTACAGCTGAAGATATGAAAACTGCTAGTTTTGCTGGACAAATGGAGACATTTTTAAATATCTCTGGGGAGGAGAATTTATTGAAGGCTATTAAAAATTGCATCGCTTCTTTGTTTACAGACAGAGCAATTTCTTACAGAGAAGAGAAAGGATTCAACCATTTAAAAATTGCTTTATCAGTAGGAATTCAAAAGATGGTAAGGTCAGATTTAGGAGCTTCAGGAGTGATGTTTTCCTTGGATACTGAAACCGGCTTTCAGAATGTGGTTTTGATAAATTCAATTTATGGGGTAGGGGAAATGATAGTTAAGGGGAAGATTACCCCAGATGAGTTTTATGTATTTAAACCAACTTTAGCGCAGGGATATAAGCCTATAATTATTAAGAATTTAGGAAGAAAAAATAAAAAATACATATATTTAAAGAGCGGAGGATTAAAAGAAGTAACTGTTGAAAAAGCAAAACAGTTAAAATTCAGTTTAAATGATGAAGAAATTTTAACTTTAGCAAAATGGGCTTGTTTAATTGAAAAACATTATAAAATTCCTCAAGATATTGAATGGGCGAAAGACGGAAAAACCGGAGAGCTTTTTATAGTCCAAGCTCGGCCAGAGACCGTACACACTTCAAAAATTAAAGAAACTTATGAAGAATATAAAATTAAAACTAAAAAACAGCCGATTTTAACTGGCATCGCCGTTGGAGACAAGATTGGGCAAGGAAAGGTAAGAATAATTTCAAACTTATCAAAGATAGGAGAGTTTCAGAAAGGAGAAGTTTTGGTAACAAAAATGACAGACCCGGATTGGTTGCCTGTAATGCGTATAGCTTCAGCTATTATTACTGATGAAGGTTCAAAAGTATGCCATGCTGCTATAGTGTCAAGAGAATTGGGGATACCTTGTATAGTGGGTACTTTAAACGCTACTAAAGTTTTGAAGAATGGGCAGGATATTACAGTAGATTGCACTCAAGGTTTAAATGGAAGAATTTATCAGGGAAAGGTTGTTTTTAAAGTTAAGAGATACAATTTGAGAAAGTTGCCGAAAATAAAAACTAAGATAATGATAAATATTGGCGCTCCGGAGATAGCTTTTAAAACCTCGTTTTTGCCAAATAACGGAGTAGGATTGGCAAGAGAAGAATTTATTATTACCGAGAAAGTTAGAGTGCATCCACTTGCCCTCTATCACTATAGGGAAATCCGAAGTTTAAAATCCAAAATCCAAAATAAATTCAAAATCCAAAATTTTAAAATTCAAAAAATTATAAAAGAGATTGAAGAAATAACAGTTGAGCATAAGGATAAGAAAGAGCATTTTATTAAAGAGTTAGCTGAAGGAGTTGCCCAGATTGCCGCAGCTTTCTGGCCCAAGGAAGTAATTGTTAGATTTTCTGATTTTAAAACTAATGAATATAGGAATTTAATTGGCGGGGAGCTTTTCGAGGAAGCTGAAGAAGCAAATCCAATGCTCGGTTTTAGAGGGGCTTGTAGATATTTAGATAAAGATTTTCAACCAGCGTTCCAAATGGAATGTCAGGCAATAAAAAGAGTAAGAGAAGAGTTTGGGTTAAAAAATGTAAGTTTAATGGTTCCGTTTTGCAGGACGTTAGAGGAAGGAAGAAAGGTAATGGCTTTGCTGAAAAAATTTAAATTAATATCTGCGTTAGATCCGCGTAGCAGGTCCGCGTCTGATCCGCGAGTGTATGTGATGTGTGAAATTCCATCTAATGTTGTTTTGGCAGAGGAGTTTTTAGAAATATTTGACGGAATGAGTATTGGTTCGAACGATTTAACTCAATTAGTTTTGGGAATTGACCGAGATAATGCTAAAATAGTTTATATAGGGGATGAAACAAACGAAGCGGTGAAAGAGATGCTTAAGAAAGTAATAAAGATTTGTCGACGGAAAAAGAAATATTGCGGGATTTGCGGGCAGGGTCCCAGTGATATTCCAGAATTTGCTGAATTTTTGGTAAAGCAAGGAATAGAAAGTATTTCTTTAAATTCAGATACAGTAGTTAAAACAATTTTAAATTTAAGTAAACTTCGTTAGAGCTGTAGTTTTAATGAAGTAAAATTAAAAATTAATCCGATTTTACGAATATTGTGCGAATGTTATGAAATATAGAAGTTAGAAAATAGTTATTGGAAGATAGAAAACCGTATGGAAGTTAGAAAATGGAAAATAGAAAGAATCAACTAATTTCTAATTTCAATTTTCTATACTATCTATACTAATTTCCAATTTCTATTAACTAATTTCTATTTCGTACATTCGTAATAAATTCGTAATTCGTAATTTATATGAAAATTACTTTAAGTGTTATTAAAGCTGATATTGGAAGTATCGGCGGACATATTAAGCCCAGTCAACAAGTTATTGAAACAGTAAGAAATTATATAAAAACCAAAGGAAAAGGGTTAATAATTGATTTTTACCTTGGTTACACTGGAGATGATATAGCTATTCTTACTACCCATACCAAGGGAACCTTGAATCCAAAGATTCATAAGCTTTGCTGGGATGCTTTTAAAAAAGGCAGTGAGATAGCTAAAAAATTAGGGCTTTATGGAGCGGGTCAGGATTTGCTGAAAGAAAGTTTTTCAAAGAATGTAAAAGGAATGGGGCCGGCGGTAGCAGAGATAGAGATGGAAGAAAGAAAAGCAGAGCCGTTTCTTCTTTTTACCGCGGATAAGACCGATGCAGGTGCATATAATCTTCCTTTATATTTGTCTTTTACTGATCCAATGCATACTGCCGGACTTATTCTTTCTCCCTCTATAAAGAAAGGATTTAAATTTAGAATTATGGATGTTTCTTATACTAAGGCAGATAAAATAATTGAGTTAAATTCTCCAGAAGAAACTTATGATATCGCCGCCTTGTTAAGAGACCCGAATAGATTTGTGGTAGAAAGTATTTTTTCTAGATTGACCGGAGAGCAGATTGTTTCAAGTAGCACTACTCGTTTGCATAATATTGCGGGGAAATATGTAGGGAAAGACGATCCAGTAATGCTTGTTAGAACTCAATACAATTTTCCAGCTACCGGAGAAATTCTTTCACCTTACACTTTAACTCCTACGGTTTCTGGTTTTATGAGAGGAAGCCATGTCGGACCTTTGATGCCGGTTAAAAAGAATTCTTCTATTTCTTTTTTTGATGGTCCTCCTGCAGTAAATTGTTTAGCTTTTTCTGTAAAAAATGGTAAATTAACTGAACCTGCTGATGTGTTTGACCATCCTTATTGGGATTATGTGAGGAGTCAGGCATCAGAAGAAGCTCAAGAAGTTAGGAGACAGGGGTTCTACGGTTCAGCGATGTTGCCGGAACATGAATTAGAGTATGGAGGATTAGTTGATACTCTCAAGAAGCTAGAAAAAAGATTTAAAATTAGAGAGTTGTAAGAGGTTAAAAATGAAGCAATGTCTATTCAAATTTTAAAAAAAGTGGGAGTTTTAACCGGGGGAGGAGATTGTCCTGGTTTAAATTCAGCGATAAGAGCAGTAGTAGTAAGAGGAGAACAATTAGGGTTTGAAGTGATTGGAATTAAAAATGGCTGGGAAGGTTTAATAAAAAAAGATATCGAGATTTTAAACAAAAAAAAGGTTTCTGGAATTTTAATTAAAGGAGGAACAATATTAGGCAGTTCTCGATTTAATCCTTTAAAAGTTAAAGATGGATTAAAGAAAGTAATTAAGAATTTTAAAGAGTTAGAGATGGAGGCCTTGATAGTTATCGGAGGAGATGATACTTTAGGAGTAGCTCGAAGGCTTTTAAAAAGTATTCCAATTGTAGGGATTCCGAAAACTATTGACAATGATATTCAGGGGACTGATTTTTGTGTTGGATTCTATACCGCGGTTCAAACTGCGGTGGATATTATAGATAAAGTTTATTCTACTGCTGAATCTCATCATAGGGTTATGGTTTTGGAAGTAATGGGTAGGGATTTTGGCTGGATTGCTGCTTATGCAGGGATAGCAGGAGGGGCAGATTATATTTTGATTCCCGAAAATCCTATTGATATAAATAAAATTTGTGATAATATCAAACAAAAGGAAAAACAAGGAAAATTATTCAGTATAATTGTGGTTTCAGAGGGAGCAAAATTAAAAGGCAAAGTAGTTCTTAAAACTAAAAAGAGGGATACTTTTGGCCATCCTCAATTAGGAGGAATCGGAGAAGTGATAGCTGATTTAATTGAAAAAAATATTAAAAAAGATACTAGATGGATAAGTCTTGGCCACATTTTGAGAGGAGGTACTCCTTGTGCATTTGATAGAATTTTAGCTACTAAATTCGGAGTAAAAGCAATCGAATTAATTTCTAAAAGAGAATTCAATAAAATGGTGGCTTTAAAAGAAAATAAAGTTATATCTTTATCTTTGGATAAGGTTAAAGGACAGAAAGCAGTTGATAAAGATATTTATCAAATAACCAAAATATTTTCTCAATAACAACAATACGCGATACCAATTACGAATACATACTAATGATACGAATAATATAAATATAATGTATTACCTTGAATTACAAAATGTAATTCAAGGCAAGCACCAAATCCAAAATTACAAATCCCAAACAATTTCAAAATTCAAATGTTCAAAATTTTGAACAAGAAATCCTAAATTCTAAATTCGAAATTCTAAACAAAATTCTAAATTCTAATGTTCCAAATTCTAAATGTTTATGATTTAGAATTTGTGATTTAGGATTTTGTTTAGGATTTAAGTTTCGGGTTCAGAATTTTCTTTTTTGAGATTTGCATTTTGCATTTTCAATTAGTTTTACGCTTTAAGTTGTAATTTTGCGCTTTGAGTTTTGAGTTTTACGCTTAAATTCGTTTTGATTTTGGTCATTGGAATTTATTTGTTATTTAGTGTTTTGGATTTTGGTTTTTTCCTTGAATTGCAAATCTATTTCGTAATTCAAAGAATGTATTAGTATAATTTGTATTAATAGTATATTAGTATCGAAATTATGACTAGAAAATTTTTAATTAATGTAGTTCTAATTGTAGCTGTTTTATTTATAATAATACGGTCTTGGAAAATTTATCAGGATATAGAACAAATTATTCCTGAGACAGGAGGTATAATTATCGCTACTGATAAGAAAGAATATAGGTCAGGAGAGTTGTTAAGACTAACAATTAAAAATAATTTTGCAAAAAATGTTTGTTTTTCTTCTTGTTATCCTTATTTTTTAGAGAAAAAGGATGAGAAGAAAGGATGGAAGAGTTATAAATATCAAAATTGTCCAGAATCTGATGTGGCAGAAAAATGTATGGAAAAAGAACAAATAAAAGCATTTATGACAACTTTACCTAAAATAAAAAAAGGGATTCATAGAATTAGGATTCCTTGCTGTATTGGATGTAAAATTCAACAAGATTTTAAAGAGTCTAAAAGATTTTATTCCAACGAATTTAAGATTGAATGATTTTTATTGTTAAATAATTTTGCGTAAGTTTTGTGTAAAAACTGCCTTATTCGTATTATTATTCATTTTAATTCGTTTGGAGTTCGTAAATTTATTTATGCTTACCTTATCAGCAAAAATTCGAAAAGAGATGGGTAGAAAAGTAAATTCTCTAAGGGAGAAGAGTATTTTGCCTGCGGTTTTATACGGACCAAAATTAGAAAATTTAGCTCTAAAAGTTGACTTAGAAGAGTTTGAAAAAGTTTACAGTAAAGCAGGAGAGAGTTCTTTGATAAAATTAAAAATTGAATCTTGTTCGCCGAAAAATGAGGACAAAAAATTAAAAGTTAGAGAGTTTTTAGTGTTAATTCATGCTATCCAAAAGGATCCCTTAACCAATAAAATTATTCATATTGATTTTTATCAGCCGTCTTTAAAGGAAAAAGTAGAAGCCACGGTTCCGTTAGTTTTTGAAGGAGAGGCGCCGGCAGTGAAGAATTTAAATGGAACCTTGGTTAAAAATATTTCAGAAATAGGAGTTAAAGCCCTGCCTCAAGATCTTCCCCATGAGATAAAAGTTGATATAGGAAAGCTGGAAAGTTTTGAAGATAATATTTTGGTTAAAGATTTGGACATACCAGAAGGTGTGGAAGTTTTGAAGGAACCAGAGGAGATAGTGGCTTTAGTTAGTCCGCCAACAAAGGTTGAGGAAGAACTAGAAAAGCCGGTTGAGGAAGAGATTGTAGAGCCCGAAAAGATAGAAAAAGAAAAGAAAGAAGAGAAGGAAGAAGGAGAAGGAGAAAAAAAGGAGGAAGAAAGTAAAGATGTCTAATTGTAAAGTTTCACCAGGTTGTTAACAATTAGGACGAGTTTCTCCTTAATCTTTGTATTTGACCTTTCCTTTTTCTTATATTTTTTCTCTCTCATACCTATATCCCCCTCCCTTCGGGAGGGGGAGGACTAAGGAAGGGGAGGAAATTCCTTTTATTATAAAAACTATTAGTCATTTTAAATTATGTTTTCTCGTATTGCCAAGTTATTTTTTTTGTTTGTTCTGGTTTTGATTTTTGTTTTGCCAGATTTTAAAGTTTTAGCAGAAGAAACAAACAAGAAAGACCTTAACGAAATTTGCCAATCAATAGAAAAAATTGAGAAAGAATGCGAAACTCTTTCTTCAAAAGAGTGCAGAGAATTATTAGAAAAGTGCGAGGCTTATTACCGAAAACAATCCGAGGAGATAGAAAAAGATATCACTAAAACCAAGCAGGAAAAAAGAACCCTTCAGAATCAAATTTATATTTTAAGAAAAAAGATAAAAAACTTGGATTATCAAATTTACCAAAGTAATTTAGTGATTAAAGATATTAGCTTGCAAATTAGCGACACTGAATCTTCTATTGAAAAAACTTCTTTAAAAATTAAAGATTCAAAGGAAAAATTGATTGCTATTTTGAGAAGTATTTACGAAGAAGACCGAAAATCAGTCGTGGAAATTCTTTTATCAGAATCTAAGCTTTCTGTTTTTTTTGATAATTTAACGGCTTTGGAAGTCTTAAGTCATAAAAATCAAGAGCTTTTGCAAAATATTAAAAGTTTAAAATCTTATCTTGAAAATCAAAAACAAGCTTTGGACGAAGAGAGAGAGGATTTGAGAAACGCGGTTAAGATTCAAACACTCCAAAAACAAAGAAGCGCTGAAGCAAAAAAAGAACAGGAGTATTTTTTGAAATTAACCGAGAAAGAGTATCAAAAGCAGATTAAAGAGAAAGAAAAAATTGAAAAAAAAGCGGCGGAGATTAGAGCAAGAATTTTTGAATTAATTGGGGTTCCTAAAGCGCCAACTTTTGGCGAAGCATTAGAATTAGCTGAGTTTGTTTCTTTTCAAACTGGGATTAGACCAGCTTTTTTGTTAGCAGTTTTAACTCAGGAATCAAATATAGGAAAGAATGTCGGGCAATGTTATTTGACCAATTTTTCAACAGGAGAGGGGATAGTGGCGTATAACGGAAGAAAAGTTTCTCGAGTAATGAAGCCGAGCAGAGATATTCAGCCATTTTTATCTATAACCAAAGAATTGGGACGTGATCCTTATAATACTTTAGTTTCCTGCCCAATGAAATACGGCTGGGGAGGAGCAATGGGTCCGGGCCAGTTTATTCCTTCTACTTGGATTTTATACAGAGATAAAGTTAAAGCAATTACTGGAAAATCTGCAGACCCTTGGAATATTAAAGACGCTTTTTTGGCTACAGGTTTATATTTAAGAGATTTGGGCGGAGCAAAAAATGAATTTAGGGCGGCTATGCATTATTTTTCCGGACCCCATTGGTCAAAATACGAAGAATTTTACGGAAGAAGTGTAATAGCTTTGGCTCAAAAGTATCAAAAAGATATAGAGTTGATTAAAGCTAAATAATTTCAGGTTTAAAAATCTTTTACATTATTAAACTTACAGATAATATATTAAAGAATATATAAAGAATATTTTTTGAAGAATATATTAAAGAAAGAGTATATTAAAGAGTATATAAAAAAGAGTATATAAAAGAGTATATGAATTTTTTAAGCTGTATCTTGTATTCCATTATCTTTACGATCGTGAAGTTAATGGAATTTGAGATGAGAAAAACAGACCGCAGGTTTTTTGACCTGCGGTTTTGGTTTAAACTTTAAAAAGTTGCGGAAATTATGGCAAAAAGTCGTAGTTAAAATCGTAATTTTAAAATATATAATTCTTGAATTACAGAATATAATTCAAAACAAGCACCAAATTTAAAATTCTAATTTCTAAACAAATCCAAATGCCAAAATTCAAAATCCATGAAAGAAAATTCTAAATCCGAAATCCTAAATCCTAAACAAAATCCTAAATCACAAATTCTAAATCATAAACGTTTAGAATTTAGAACATTAGAATTTAGAACTTTGTTTAGAATTTCGAATTTAGAACTTAGAATTTCTTGTTTAGAGTTTTGAACATTTGAATTTTGATATTGTTTAGGGTTTAGTGCTTTGGATTTTGGATTTACTTTGAATTACGAATCTATTTCGTAATTCAAGGATATAATAAATAGGATGTTTAAAGTAGGATGTTTAAAGTTTTACTAGATTTTTTAGATTAGATTAGAATAGATAGATAAATAGAAGAGAAGAGGAGAATGTTTATAGGATACTTAAAAATTTGCTGTACATATTTTACCTGCGGTCGTGGGTGAAATATGTACAGTTTTAATTTAGGTTTTTAATTCTTTTTGTAAAGATTTAATTATTGGTTCTAATTTTCCTTCCATAATTTCTTCAATATCATGCCAGCTTTTTTTAATACGATGGTAAGTGATTCTATCTTGGGGAAAGTTATAAGTTCTGATTTTTTCTGCGCGTTTTGCCTGGCCGATTTGTGCTTTTCTTTTGTTTCCGAGTTTTTCTGTTTGTTCTTGCTCCTGTTTTTCTAAAAGTTTTGCTTCCAAAATAGCCATTGCATTTTCTTTGTTTAACAATTGGTTTCTTTCGGTTTGAGAACTTGCTACTAAGCCGGTTGGCAAGTGAGTAATTCTAACTGCTGATTCGCGTTTGTTAACTAGTTGTCCGCCAGGACCTGAAGCGCGATAGAGGTCAATTCTTAAATCTTTTGGGTTTATTTTGAGTTGAGTTTTTTGAGGTTTAAGCAAAACAGCTACTGAAGCAGTGGAAGTGTGAATCCGTCCACTTTTTTCAGTTTCTGGAATTCTTTGGACCCGATGCACCCCTCCTTCATATTTCATTTGAGAGAAGACATTTTCATTTTTAAACTCAAAAATTATTTCCTTAAATCCTCCAAAAGAAGTGGGATGAGAATCTAAGATTTTCTGCTTCCAGCCCTGAGTTTGAGCGTATTTCGAATACATTTTAAATAAATTTTTAACAAATAAAGCTGCTTCATCTCCTCCGGTTCCCGCTCGGATTTCAATAATAACTGAATTTGATTTCAAATTTTTTTCTTGTTTTTGTTTAGGATGGTCCTTGTGAATTAATAAATTTTCTAATTCTTTTTCTAATATTTCTTGTTTTTTTAAAAGCTCTTTTAATTCCTGTTCAGCCAAGTCCGAGAGTTCTGTATATTTAGGGTTTTTTAAAATTTCTTTATCTTCTTCAATTTTAATTTTTATTTCTTTAATTTCTTTTTCTGTATTAATAATTTTTTCAAGAGTTTTTTTTCTGTTTAAAAGTTCTTCAAGATTCTCTTTATTATTAGAAATCAACTCAGGGTTGCTGAGTTGTTGGATTAGAGTTTCATACTCTTTTTTTATCTCTTCTAGGGACATTATAAATATCTGAAATAGATGACAGGATAATAGTCAACAGATGACGGATTATTTTTTACCCTTTTTCTTTGTTTTTGTTTCTTTTTTTGCTAGTCTTTTTCTAAATCGCTCCACTCTTCCTAGCGTATCTACAATTTTTTCTTTTCCAGTATAAAAAGGATGACACTTTGAGCAGATTTCAGTTTCTATAAACTCTTTAGTTGAACCAACAGTAAAAGTATTTCCGCAAGCACACTTAACTGTTGCGTTTTTATAATATTTTGGATGAATGTCTTTTTTCATAAATATAATGCGGATATGCGAATTAATATGCTAATTATGCGAACTGCTAATAAAAAAAGAGAAATCGGAAATCAGTTGTTGGAAAATCGAAATCCGTGCAGAAGACAGAAAACCGAAACCCGATTTCTGTTTTCTGACTTCGCTACTGTTTTCTGCTCTCTGTTAACTGATTTCTTTTT
>CAYUHA010000010.1:0-15211 GCA_964444395.1 uncultured Candidatus Saccharibacteria bacterium
CCCAAATCACTGGGAAAATAGCAAAAGAAGTTATAGAAACAGCTGTTATAGTGTATAGTGGAGGTTCTTCGGCATTTCCTAAATTATTAGACAAATTTGAAAAAGAAAGCGTTGAGCAAGCAGTTAAATACGCTGAAAATTGGTTATTACAGAACGAGATTAAATCAAGTGTAGGAGTTTTAAATGCTAACTCCTATATTTCATATAAAAAGAACATACAAACTCCGATCTTCCAGTATGTAATGGCATATAAACCTATTAACTCCCGAGAAGGAAAAATAGTAGTAAAAATTTATTCATCAAACAAAATTGAACCACCAGGAGCAAAACATTTTTTAGATGGTCTATCTTGGGACTTATATAGTTGGCTAAGCCAAGGAAATGAAAAAATACCACCTTTTATTATAGAAATTGCTGGCAGAATAAGGAAAACTGAGGATAATTACTACATCTGGATTAATGAAAGAGGAGAGAGAATTGTTCCTTTCCCTAAAATCTCCTTTCCTCCACAGGTCCCCGACTTTGGATTAAGGCCTATGAATTTTTTAGAAAGGCAGAAGGCAAAAATAATAAGTTATTTTAAAAATGAATTAAAGAAAAAGAAAACAATATTGGGAGAATTTGCTAAAAAGTTGGAAGAAATAAAAGAAGGTTTAGAAAATTTAAGCAAAAAAAGCAATAATTTTGTCAATAAAAGCCTAATAGAATCTGCAAAAAACAAAGCAAAAGAAATTTATAATAATATTAAAACAATTATCTCTCAATTTGATTTATCCAGAGCAGGATTAGTAGAAATTCCTGATTCAGATTCTTTACAACAGCCAGAGCAAAAAATTGTTAAAAATAAAGAATCTTACGAAGTCAGACCTCGTAAGATTGGCAAAGGAGAAGTAACGGATCTCAGACCTCCGCAAGTTTCACAGATTTCAGGAGAGGAGTTGATGGAACTTCAGGAAAAAATTGATGATATTTCAGAAGAAATAGATATATTAAGCCAAAGAATAGCTGTAATTGTCAAAAAAAGAGAGAAAAACAAAAAAATAACCCAATATAAAATAGATGGAGCAGAGGAAGCAGGAAAAGTGGAGAAAACAGAGAAGTCGAAAAAAATAGAGCAAACCATAGAATTGGCCTCTTCAGAGAGAAAAGAAACAGAAAGCAAACAGCCGGGAATAGACAATGAAGGAACAAATCAATTGGAAAATCATCAGGACAGCCAGAATGCAGCCCAAAATCAGAATTACAGCCAAATTTCTCAATCCCAAAATCAAGAGCCAGAGCCTTTCTTTATTGATCCAAATATCAAATATATCAAAATCTCTGAAATCCAATTATCTGAAACCGAACTTGTTGAGTTATATAACTCTTTTAATCAATCTGTTTCTTTAAAAGGTTGTTATTTGTCTTATTATTCAAAAGACAGGGATTGGTCTGAACCGCTTAGAAGTTGGGCATTACCAGACGAATTTATTTCTTCAAACTCTCATTATCTAATTGAAATTTATAATCCTCAAGAAGATAATCTTAACCCAGATTTACAAATAAAAACTCAGCAGGGTGATTTTTATTCTAAAGGTCAGCTAAATAATAAAAACGGAGCGATTGCTATTTTTCCTTTTGACCCTAGAACAAGGACTTCAAGCGAAGCTCAATCTGATAGAATTGATGCCGTGGGATGGGGAGAGTCCTTGGTCAAGGAAAAAAAGTCAGCAAATCCTTGCTCAGATGGAGAAAGTTTGGCCAGAAAATGGAATCGTTACACCAACCAATACCAAGATTTTAATGATAATTATGAAGATTTTGAGATTCAAAATCCTACACCGGCCGCAAAAAGCAATATTAAAATTTTTTATTCTTCTGGAGGAAGTAGCGAGAATTCGAAAGGACAAAGTTCTGATGACAGCCCAGAAAGCGCTGGGGAGGATAGCTATTCCGGGAGCGATGCTAGCGCTACTGATACTACTGCCAGTACCACTGATTCTACCAGCACTACCACTGATTTTAAAATTTTAATCAGCGAAATCCAACTTGCAAGCAAAAATAGCTCAAACGATGAATTTATTGAACTATACAACCCTAATGCTCAAGAAGTTTCTTTAGATAGCTGGTCAATTCAAAAAACCTATTCTACCAGCACCGTGGTTTATAAAAAGAATTTTGAAAAAGAAAACAAAATTCCTGCTCATGGATATTTTCTGATTGTAAACAGCAATGCTACCAGCTCTTTAAAAAGTTTAGCTGAAACTAATGGAATGATTCATAATTCATTTTCTTTAGCAGAAAATAATACGGTTTATTTGGTTAGAAATACTGAAGAAATCGAAAATGCCCTAGATACGGATATAGTAGATATGCTGGGTTTTGGAGAAAATGTTTTTTCTGAAGGAAATCCGACAAAAAATCCTCAAAAAGGAGAAACTATAGGAAGAAAATGGTCTACAAGCACTGAAAATTATATAGACACCAATGATAATCAACAAGATTTTAAAATACAAGAACCGACCCCAAAAGCAAAAAATCAGCCAAAACCAAAAACTGAAAAGCCAAAAAAGCCGGAAGAAAAATCAAAAGAACCAAAAACACAAGAATCAAAAGAAAATCAACCTCCTCTTGCTTTATTTAGCTATTCTCCAAAAGAACCTGTAATTAATCAAGTAATTACTTTTAATGCCGCCTCTTCTACTGATGCTGACGGAGAAATAGTTTCTTTTGTATGGGATTTTGGAAGCAATGGAGACATTCTTGCCACAGAACAAGCTACTACTACATATTCCTACTCAAGCTCTACTGAATATATAGTAAGTTTAACTGTGATAGATAACTACTCCGCAACAGGAACTTGCACCACAACTATCACTATCCATCCTTTAAAAGAGGAAGAACAAGGAAAAGAAGAACAAGGAGAACAAAACAAAAAAGAAAAAGAGGAGGAAAAAGAAAAAAACAATCCTCCAAGTGCTTCCTTTGTCTATTCTCCGGAAAACCCTTTTGTTGGCGATGAGATATATTTTAATGCTGACTCTTCTGCTGATTCTGATGGAGAAATTATACTTTATAAATGGGATTTTGGAGACGGAAGCTCAACAACCACCACGCAGGCAACTACCACTCATTCTTATTCAAATTCCTGCACTTCTACAGTTACCCTCATAGTTACTGATAATGACAACGCCACCAGTTCCTGTAAAAAAGATATATTTATTCAAGCTGTTGAAACTCCTGAGATTCCTCTCCAAACTGTAGTTATTAATGAAATAGCTTGGATGGGAACCGCATTTTCTCCAAACGATGAATGGATTGAGCTTTACAATAACAGTGAACAAGACATTGATTTAATGAATTGGGAAATAACTAAGGATGGGGAAAAATTTATTATTATTTCTACTTCAACTGCTAAATCTCTTGCCACTACTACAATTCCAGCGCATCAATTTTATCTTTTAGAAAGCACTGATGATAACACTATTAGCAATATTAGCGCTGATTTCATCTATAAAGGAAATTTAAAATTAAATAATAGCGGTAATAAATTAGAGCTTAGAGATCAAAATGGAAATTTAATTGATTTAGTAGATTGCTCCGAAAATTGGTTTGCCGGAATAAATGAGAATCTCGGTGACTCAAAAAATCCAAAATGGGCAAGAATGTCTATGGAAAGAATAGACCCGACTTTATCAGGAAATGAGCCGACAAACTGGATGGAAAATGATGGAGTAATTATTTCCAGTTCTGGCAAGGATGCTAGTGGAAAATATATTTTAGGAACCCCAAAAGCAGAAAATAGCCGTTATAAATTTCCCGGAAAAACCATTGTCCCTGCCAACACCATCATTAGCCAGCCGACAATTTGGACAAAAAAATCCAGTCCTTATATTGTTCAAGGAAGATTGCATATCGGTAGCAATACAGTTCTCTATATTGAGCCGGGGGTAGTGATTAAATTTTACTCCGGCGACGATTGTGAAATATATATACAGAACGCTGCCCTTAAAGCAAAAGGAACATCAGACAGCCCTATCATCTTTACTTCTTATTTAGACGACCTTGAGGATTTAGAGTTGGAATTAAAAGACATAGAAAAAGATACTAACCAAGACGGAACTTCCACTTCTCCTATTATTGGTCAGGGCTGGGACAGAATTAATGTTTTTCCGGAAAGCAAATTAGAATTAGAGCACTGTATAATCAGATACGGCGGTTATCATGATTATCCAAACTGGAGTTATATAATTTTTACTAACCATCCTTCCAGTTCTATTGTTTTAAGGCACTCAAAAATTGAAAAAAACGGCGGAGGAATTAGATTGCTTAAATCTTCTGCTGTTATTGATGATGTAGAATTTATAGCTAACACCCGCGACTGCCTGAGCAGTTTTGAAATTAGCAATAGCAGTCCTATTATTACTAATTCTCATTTTAAAAATAATTCAACCGCGATTTGGATTGGAGAAAATTCTTTCCCAGTAATCGAGAATAATGTTTTTGAGGAAAATAATACCCCAATCTTAATCAATTCTGGAAAAACCAACCCTATTATTCACAATAATCAGACTCAAAATAATGATTATGACGGAATCGTTTTGGAAAATAGAAGCAGTGGAAGTATTTTAGAGATTCTTGAGGAAATGGTTTTTGAAGCTGATTTGCCTTATATTGTGCCTGCTGGATTAGTGGTAAAGCCGGGAGCAAAATTGAAACTTAATCCCAATACAGTTATTAAATTCAAAGAGGGTAAAAATTTTAAGGTGCAAGGAAACCTAAACGCTGAAGGAATCGAGGGAAATCCAATTATATTTACCTCTCTTAATAAAGATAAATACTGGGAGGGACTTAGAATCAAACCTCAAGCCACCTCTACTTTGAAATGGATAGAAATAAAACGCGCTGGCTATGAAGGGGCTGATCCTTTAATTATTGAAGGAGAAGCAAATATTTCTCAATATGAAGAAAACAAAGATACTATATTTATTATTGACTCTTACGCTAAACCTTAATGACTACCTTAAGAAAGGTTAAATAAAAAAATCTTTTTAAACGGCACACGGCCGTGTGCCGAGAAAATAGATTTTAGAATTTTGTCTAATTTTTCTTTTTAATTTTTTTTTATTTTCTTCTTTTTTTTCCTCTAATCCTCTTCCTCCTTTTTTCTCCCAATCCTTTCTTTTTTTCTTTTTTTCTAATTTTCTAATTTCTTCTCTTTTAAACTCTTATCTTTAAAGTTTTTATTCTCTAAAATTTCTACTTTAAAATCCAGCGAAGCTCTTAATTTTAGAAATAGGAATAGTATTAACCTCCCCCACAGAAGAAATTATATTTAACCCTAACACCTCTCCTTTAATATTAAACAAAGAACTCCCATTAAGAACGGTTTTTTCAAAAATATTAGTTTGGATATAATTTTTGTTAAAAGTCTTAATAATACCTTCATTAACCATCCAGTTTTTATTTTGTGGCCGAGATTTTCCAACTAAAAATACTCTTTCTCCTAATTTTATTTTTTCCAAATCAGCGAAACTAATCGTAGATAACCCCTGCTCTTCAACTTTTATTAAAACTAAATTTTGTTTTGGATCTCTTTTTATAATCTGAAAAGGTACCTGCTTTCCATCTATAAAAAAAGAAAAATCAGAGCCAAGAGGCAAAAGCTCAGCCAAACTGACTATCAAACCATCAGAGCTGATAATCAGCCCCGAACCTTCCAGAATTTCTCCTCTTTTAGTTTTTGCTTTTACTCCTATCACTGCTTTTCCTACTTTCTCTACCGCTTCTGTCAAAGCAGTATTTTCTTGAATAATAATTTCTTTTCTTTCAGTGACATAAACCGGGGCCTGCTCAAGCCGATATTCATAAAAAAGAGGCCTTTCTATAAAATAAGGCCATAATATTTGATCGGCAAAAATCCCTCCTATAGCCCCAATCACGAAAACAGCTAAAATTTTGAAAATATTTTTAAACATTTAAACTGATATCTTTTGCAGTTTCTTTTTTTTCTTATGAACATTAACTATTTCTCGAGAACTCTTAATAATAATTTCTTCTTTAACAGCATCAACCATCACTCTATCTCCTTCTTGTACTTCACCTGTTACAATTTTTAAAGATAACGGGTCTAGAACTAATTTTTGAATTACTCGCCTCAAAGGACGAGCGCCTAAATTAGAATCAAAACCTCTCTTTGCTAAAATTTCCTTAGCCCGTGGAGAAACAATAAGTTCAATTTCTTTATTTTTAAGAGAATTCTTCACTTTTTCCAATTCCAATTCTACTATCTTTTTAATGTCCTCCTGGGTTAAATAATTGAAAATAATAATTTCATCAATTCTATTTAAAAATTCAGGCCTAAATCCTTCTTTCAACGCTTCCATTATTTTATTTTTTAACGATTCTTTTTTGGCTTGGTCCCCGCTCAAAAAACCCAATGATCCCATTTGAGTAATATATTCAGAACCGATGTTAGAAGTCATAATTAAAATTGTGTTTCTAAAAGAAACCACTCTGCCTTTAGCATCTGTTAGTCTGCCGTCTTCTAAAATTTGAAGTAAAATATTAAAAACTTCTGGATGAGCTTTTTCAATTTCATCAAGTAAAATTACACTGTAAGGGCGTCGACGAATTTTTTCAGTCAGTTGCCCTCCTTCTTCATAACCTACATAACCAGGAGGAGAACCAATAATTTTAGAAACCGCATGTTTTTCCATATATTCCGACATATCTAATCTTACTAAAGCATTTCGATCGTTAAACAAGAACTCTGCCAAAACTCTTGAAAGTTCAGTTTTACCTACGCCAGTTGGACCTAAAAACATAAATGAGCCAAGAGGCCGATTTTCTTCGGAAATTCCTGCTCGAGAACGCCTAATAGCATTAGAAATCGCTTTAATCGCCTCTTCTTGGCCAACAACCCGCCGCGAAATTATTTCTTCCATCTTTTCTAGTTTTTTTGCTTCTTCTTCTATAAGTCGAGTCACGGGAATCCCTGTCCATCGAGAAACCACTTGAGCCACGTCCTCCTCAGTTACTTCTTCTTTTAAAAGCCGATATTTTTTCTGAATACGGGTTAAACTTTTTTCTGTTTTTTTAATTTCTTTCAAAATATTTGGAAGTTTGCCGTATTTAATTTCTGCCGCTTTCTGTAAATCACCCTGTCTTTGAGCGGTTTCCATCTGAAAGACAAAATTATCCATCTCTTTTCTAAGTTTCTTAATTTTTTGAATTAAATCTTTCTCATTTTTCCACTTCAATTTAAGCTCTCTGGTCTTTTCCTTTAAGTCGGCTAAAGACCTTTCAATTACTTTTAATTTTCCTTCTAGTTCCTTTTTTGCTGTTTTCTTTCCCGATACTGCTTTTAATTCTTTTTTCAATGCTTCTCTTTCAACTTCTAATTTCTGTATTTCTCTTTCAAGCTCATCCAATTCCTGGGGCTGACTTTCAATCTCTAACCTTAAAGCCGAAGCAGCTTCGTCCATTAAATCCACCGCTTTATCTGGCAAAAACCGATCAGTGATATACCGAGAAGCTAATTCTGCTGCAGCCTTTAGAGCTGAATCTCTAATTTTTACTCCGTGATGAATTTCATATTTTTCTTTAAGTCCTCTCAAGATAGCAATAGTATCCTCAATAGACGGTTCGCTCACATAAACCGGCTGAAACCTTCTCTCTAACGCCGGGTCTTTCTCTATATATTTTTGATATTCTTTTAAAGTGGTGGCTCCAATTGCCTTTAATTCTCCTCTAGCTAAAGCTGGTTTTAAAAGATTTGAAGCATCAATTGCCCCCTCTGCAGCTCCGGCGCCAACTAAAGTATGAAGTTCATCAATAAATAAAATATAATGGCCATCTGCCCGATTTATTTCTCTTAATAACGCCTTTACTCTATCTTCAAACTCTCCTCTATACTTTGTTCCAGCTACTAAAGTTCCTAAATCTAAAGCAATGATTTCTTTATCTTTTAAACTTTCCGGAACGTCATTTTGAATAATTTTTTGAGCCAAGCCTTCTACAATAGCAGTCTTTCCCACTCCTGCCTCGCCTATTAAAACAGGATTATTCTTTGTTCTTCTAGAAAGGACTTGTATTAATCGCCTAATTTCATTTTCTCTGCCAATTACTGGGTCTAATTTCCCAGAACGAGCCAATTGAGTTAAATTTCGAGCATATTTTTCTACTACTTGATATTTTGACTCTGGTTCAGGATCAGTCACTCTGGCTCCTCCCCGAATCTGAGCTAAAACTTTTAAAGCAGTCTCGTAATCTAATTTTTCAAATTCAAGAGTTGTGCCTCCTGCCTTTTGCAAGAAAACTGCTTTGTCTAAAATCTCTTTGGCCTTAGTTTCAGTGTCAAGCAAAGCTAAAAACAAATGTTCCACTGAAACAAACTCATCTCCCATCTTCATTGCTTCTTGTCGTGCCCTGTCTAAAACTTTCGCCATATCTTGGGTTAGATAAAACTGTCCGAATGCTTGAGGGGCAGTAACTACTGGAATTTTTTTTAAAGCCTGAATAGCTTTTTTTCTTAAATTTTCTATATCTACTCCTACTTTTTGAAGTAAAGTTAAAACAATACTTCCTTCTTGAGAAAGTAAAGCGCAAAGTAAATGAAGAGCATCAATTTGTTGTTGCCCTTTTTCTCTGGCAAATTCTTGAGCCCTTAATATTGCTTCTTGAGTTTTATGAGTGAAATTACCTCCGTTCATATACTTATTTCTTATCACAAAACTCTATTAAAATCAAGAAAAAACTTACGGAGGTCTGACCTCTGTAAGTTTTAAAAGCTATTGAAGTTTGATTTTAATAATCTATTCCGGCCTTTCGCCGAGTTGAACTTCAATATATTTTTGTTTCCCTTTGTCTCCTGCTTTCCAAACATTATTAGTTGGCCTTAAAATTTTCAAAACTACCCTATCTCCCGGCTCGTATCTCTGGATAATTTTTGCTAAAGTATTCTGGAGAGTAATCTTTTCTCCTCCAAATTCTAAAATAATATCTTCTTCTTTTAAACCATATTTTTCAGCGGCAGTATTTGGAACTATTGCCGACTTTTTAGATCTAAGCCATTGATTATTCTGCTTATACCAGCGGGTAATCCATGCCCCATAATTTTTTGGAAGATTCCTCTCTTCTGCTATTTCCTCGGTTATTTTAAGATAATGAATCCCTAAAAATGGATAAACAATTTTGCCTAAAACCTTAATCTGTTTAATATCTCTTTTTGCTTTGTTAACCGGAATAGCAAAACCAATATTTTGGGCGCCTAAAACTGTGGCAGTATTTATCCCGACCACCTCTCCTTTAAGATTTAAAAGCGGCCCACCGGAATTTCCTTTATTAATTGCAGCGTCAGTTTGAATAACATCTTCAATGGTCTCTATTAACCCTTCGCCTGAAGCAGTAATAGTTCTCCCAAGCCCGGAAATCACTCCCACAGAAACTGTATTCCTGAATTCTCCTAAAGCATTGCCAATAGCAATTACAGTCTGGCCAATTTTGAGGTTTGAAGAATCGCCTAATTTTGCTACAGGAAATGATTTTATAAAAACTTCTCCATTTTTGTCTATAACTTTCTCTTGCTCAATTTTAAGAATAGCTAGATCCTGAAAATTATCTTTTGCTAAAACTTTAGCTGGAAATTTTCTCCCGTCATTGGTTAAAACTGTATATTCAGCAGACTCATCCAACACTACATGTTTATTGGTTAAAATTATTCCATCTTTAGAAACAATAAATCCACTTCCCCCTCCTACTTCTTTCTTTTTTGTTCCTTTCTGCCGATATTTAGGAATTTTAAATCCAAAGGGAAAATCCTCAAATGGAGAGATATAATATTTTTCGATTATAGGCAGGTCCTTAGTGATAATAATAGAAACCACTGCTGGGGAAACTTTTTCCACTGCTTTAATTATAGCCTCTTCTTGAGAAACCTGAGGGAGATATATTTCTTGAAGTTCTTTCTTTATTATTTTTGGCTTCAATAATTCAATATTTAATTTGCTCAAAAAATTCTCTGTTTTAAAATAAAAATAATTAACAGCAGTAATCCCAGCCAAAAATCCAAAAAAAGAAGATATAAAAATAATCAAAATAATTATCCAAAAAATTTTGCTCTTTAAAAAGCCGGGGCATTTTAATTTTATAGGGGATAAAAGTATATTTTTTATCTTTCGCACAATTTGTGCAATCCTCCCGTTTGCGCAAAACTGTTCACCCTTTGCCCCAAATTTATTAGTTCTTCTGAAGGTCTTATCTTTAAAAATTTTAATCTTTAATAATTTATAAAACCTCATAATAATCTTCTTAGATAATCTTCCAGCTTGCATAAAATAGCTTGTTCAAGTTAAAATAATTTTTTTGCTTCATTCCAAAATTCCGGGCTCTTGTGTTTTTCTTTTAACCAATACCACCATTCTGCTCCCCATAGATAAAATTCATCAAAGCCTGTATTTTTGGCATATCTAATATTTTTCTGAAACTGTTTAAAATCCATGGTCTTTTTTTGTTCTTTTAACGGTAAATCATAAAGTAAAACCGGACCCCAAGGCTCAGCCTGAAGTTCAACGCAAATTACTTTTTTCCCAAATAATTTTTGAATAAATAAAGATTTTCTCCAATAATAAACCGGGGGCAAAAATACTGAAGAATAAATCTTAAACCTTCTAACCCAAACCTTTCTATACATTGTGATTCCAACTATATCTCCATATCTTGCTGCTCTAATCCACGGCGAATACTCTCCGCTATCACTTATAATAATTGGTCTATTTCTAAAATCAAGCAATCTTACTAAATCAATTTCTTTTTTTAAAAAGTTTTTATCGTACCATGGACACTCCCCAAAATAAAAAAATGGCTCATTTTCTATCTGCCAATATTTAATTGCCTTTGAATCTCTGTATCGTAAAACAATTTTCTCCAATAAACTCAAAATTCTTTCCTGCTGTTCCTTTTTGGTTAATTTTTTTGCCCATTCCGGGATATGACATTCTGGCCAACGCCCAACTTTCATCCCAATCACTAAAATAAGTTTTGCATTATAATCCTCTGCCTGCTCTATCTGCCAATCTAAATCTTTAAAATCATATTTTTCCGGCGCCGGCTCAATTAAATCCCAATGAACCAATATTTTTAAATTCCTTATTTTTAAATCTTGCAATAAAGCCGAGTAATTCTTTTTCCACTCAAGCCCTAAATCCCGCGAATGTTTTTGAGAAAAATTTACCCCCCAAGTTATCTGCGAAGGTCTCGGCGCAGAACCAATAAAAAAATAACCAGCAAAAATTAAAATAATCAACAAAGTCAGCCCTAAAACTTTTTTAAAATTTAATTTCATTGTTAAAGCTAAAACTATATAGTATTGTTTTTGCAAATTTCTGCGTAATAGAAAGCACTGGGACGAAATTTTCTTTCCATAGTTTTATAATCAATTTCAACCAAACCAAATCTTGGCTCAAATCCTTTTTCCCATTCAAAATTGTCCATTAAGGACCAATGAAAGTATCCTCTAACATCTATTCCTTCTTGAATAGCTCTATAAATCCAAGAGAGATGTTCTGTTATAAAACTTTTTCGCAATTTATCCTCGGAGTCAGCCAAGCCGTTTTCAGTGATATAAATAGGCAAATTATACTTTTTTAATTCTTTTAAAACATAATAAATCCCCTCTGGATAAATTTCCCAGCCTACATCATTAATTATCTTATTTTCATTCTTTTTAAAAAACGGAAATTTAATTTTTTGGTGAAAATAATAATTTAAACCAATGAAATCCAAGTGGTTTTTAATTTTATTTAAAAAATACTCATTCCAAAAATAACGATGCAAACCAACGCTAAATTTATCCAGTTTAGACCTTGGATTTAAAGGTTCAAAATATTGATTATTTTTCGCAACCCCTATTTTAGTTTTAGAATTTATTTGATGAAAAATCTCATAAACCTTTTTATGGCTTACAATCTGATTTTTGACAACTTTTAAAAATAAAAATAATTCTTTTTTATTCGGCGGCCATTTTCCGTTTAAGTAACTCATTAAAGAATAAATCAACGGTTCATTTATAGTAAGCCAAAAATCTACTAAATCTTGGTATTCTTTAAACACCCTCTCCGCAAACCTTGAAAAATAAAAATTAACCTTTGAATTTACCCATCCTCCTCTATCTGCTAACCATATAGGGTTAGTAAAATGATGCAAAGTCAGCATAATCTTAATTCCACGACTTTTTAGAGCGTTTAATACTTCTCTGTAATGCTCTATTTCTTTTCTATTAAATTTTCCCTGTTCTGGTTCAATTCGAGACCATTCAATTGAAAACCGATAAGCGTTTTGATTCATTCTTTTTAATAAATCAAAATCTTTTTCATATTTATTATAATGATCACAAGCCCTTCCTGCATCGTAAAATTTAACCCAATCACAATTTTTAATTCCTCCCTCAATTTGATAAGAAGAAGTAGCGGAACCCCATAAAAAATTTTTAGGAAACTTCAGAACTTCTTGCATTACTTCAATTATACTACATTTTAACAACTATCCACCAAACACACCTAAAGGACATTGTGGAATTTTTAAGCATTTTGAAAAAAATAGATATGGGATATATTTTAAAAACTGATGAACTTGGTAAAAATTGTGATTAACAAAATTCTCAAACCCTCTTCTTCTGTATTTCTCTCTCTTCTTAAAAAAGAAAAAATTTAACTGTACATATTTAACATGCGGTCGTGGTGTAAATATGTACTGCTTTTTAAATAATTAAACCGCATTAAATGTTTTACCTTTAATTTTATGGAATACAATAATCAGTATTAACAGCTGCGCAAATCTGCGAAAGAATTGCGCTTAAACAAGAACTAAGCAACTACGATGAACTTAAAGTTTCTGCTTTATAGTTCAAAAACTTTTAATTTTAATATTGAAGAAAAAAAGGCAGACGATTTTTGTTCACTCTCCAAACAAAAAAACCTAAAACTATATAAAAAATCAAAAGCCAAATCCAGGAAATTTCTAAATTTACAGAAGAAAAGGGCAATCTGGAAAACCAATCCACTATTTTTGTTACATAAGTCAACAACAGCCAACAAGGTAGAGATAAAATCCAAGCTAAAAACTGCCAAAATATTCCAGTTAATCCAAGCAAAAATCCAGAGATAAGAACAAATGGAAGCAAAGGTAAAACTAAGAAGTTAGTTAAAGGAGCAATCAACGAAAACTGTCCAAAATTATAAACTAAAATTGGCAAAGTAAATATCTGTGCAGAAAGAGTAGTCGTAATAATATTTCTTAAATTAAAAAAATTCTCCTGAGGTATAAATTTCAATTTTTCCCGAAAAATCGGACCTAAAAATATAATTCCAATCACTGCTAAAAACGAAAGCTGAAAACCAATATCGGATTTTAAAAGCAGTGGATTTATAACTAACATTCCAGTGCAAACAAATATTATTGTCCGAAAAGAGCTACTTAATCTCCCTAAGTATTGAGCTAAAAGAAAAACTCCTCCCATTATCCCTGCCCGAATTGCTGAAGCAGGGAACCCAATCATTAGAATAAATAAAATTAAAACTACTAAAGTTAAATAAAACGCTTGCTGTCGCCAAAATCCAATTCCAATCAAAATCTGCATTAAAACCACAGAAAAAATAGTAATATGCATTCCTGAAACAGCGGTAATATGCCGAAGGCCAACTATATTTAATCTTTCTTTAAAATCTTTTGACATCTTTTTCTTATCTCCTAAAATCATTGCTCCCAATATCCATCTCTGTGGAGGAGATAGATTTTGTTCAATACTCTTTCTTAATTTATTTTTAAATTGCAAAATTTTAGAATATATTATATTCCCCTGATTCTTTGTCAAAATTTCTATTTTTGGATAATACATTATCAAGCAGATTCCATCTTTAGCTAAATAATTTTTGTAATCAAACTCTTCAAATTCCTGAGGTGCCAATAATTCTCCAGTAATCTCTAACTCGTCTCCGTATTGATATTCTGGATACCTCTTAGTAGTTACTAAAATTTTCCCTTTTACTTTATATTGTTCATTTTTTATTGTTAACTGTTTACTGTTAACTGTTAACTTAATATGATTTTCTCTAATATCCGGCTCTTTGCTAACTACCCCATTCAAAACAACTTCTTGGTTATTGTATTTTTTTAATTCAGAATTTAGAATTTGTAATTCAGCTTTTTGATGCCGCCAAATCCCTGCTATAAAAATTAACAAACAAAAACCAACAATTACTATTTTTTTATACTGCCAGAGAACAGAAATTAGTAAAATTCCTAAAATTAAACCCCCGCCTATATATAAGTGCGGGGTTAAGATTCCCGGCATAAAAAGTCGGGAAATTGGTAAAATAGAATCAAAAAAAATTCCGCTGATAAACGAAACGCAAAAATACAAAAAAATTTTAGAGACACTCATAAAAATATCTAAGCACAAGTCCTATTTCTTTGCTAAATTTTGATGCTTTTTTAGTCCTGCTAAATAATGCTGTTTAATTACAGTTTCTGGGAGGGCTTCTGCGTAGATTTTAACTTCATCGATGGTGCCGTTGAAATATCTAGACGACATACCATTTTTTCCTTTACCAATATGCAGTGGACCGTCTTGCGAATCAATGGTTTTGTTAAACAATATTGAATTCTTCCTCTCTCCATTTATATATAAATCAACCGTAGAACCATTATAAGTCCCTGCTACATGATACCATATACCTAAGGAAGTAATCACGTTGGTTGCAGTGAAAGTGTTCCAAGAGGTGGTTTCTTCATCGGTTATTATCATAGAAAAATTTTGATTCTCAGTAGATAGCATATATGCCGGCCTACCCATTGGCGGACTAGGATTATATATAAAAATCCTACTTATTGCTTTAAAAGTTGAGAGGTTTATCCATGCTTCAAGAGTGATCTCCTTGCCGGTGATTTTTAAACTCTCTCCTTCTCCGCAATCTACATAATCATTCCCGTCAAAATACAAAGCTTTTCCAGTCATTCCAGGGATGCCGTCAACCCAAACTGCTCCATCATTATGAATTTCTCCGTTGTTTCCATTGCCTGAAATATCGCAGACATCTTTGCCGTCTGAACAAGTATTATACGCTCCTTCATTGAAACTCCATATTCCTCTTGCTTCTGCGCCCAATAAGTGATAAATACTGGCAGACCACTGCATAGTTTTTGCTAATTTTGCTCTTTCTCTGGCTCCTTTCAA
>CAYUHA010000011.1:0-15025 GCA_964444395.1 uncultured Candidatus Saccharibacteria bacterium
TAGAATTTAGGATTTCTTGTTCAAAATTTTGAACATTTGAATTTTGAAATTGTTTAGGGTTTAGATATTAGGATTTAGGATTTTTTTAAATTTATGCTTTTATTTCTTTACGGAGAAGATACATACAGGTTGGGACAAAAAATAAATGAGATAATTAATGGTTATAAAAAAATCCATCACAGCGGATTAGATTTAAAATTTTTAGACTGCAAGAATTTAGATTTTAGAGAATTTAAAGATGAATTGCAAACAACTTCAATGTTTAAGGAAAGGAAGTTATTTATTTTAGAAAATGTTTTTTTAAATTCAGAATTTGAAAAAAATTTTTTAGATTCTAAAAATTTTTTAAGAGAATCAAAAGAAATAATTTTGATATATAAAAAAGGAGAGATAAACAAGAAAAATTCTTTATTTAAGTTTTTGATAAAATATGCAAAAACTCAGGAATTTAAATTATTAGAGGGCGCTGCCCTAAAAAGGTGGGTGAGAAGAGAGGTTGAGAGATATGGAGCAGAAATTGATTTTTTAGCTGTGGAGCAGCTTATAAATTTTACAGGCAATAATCTTTGGCAACTTTCTAATGAAATAAAAAAATTAGTTTGCTTTAAGGCCTCTAAAAAAATAATTAAAGCAGAGGATTTAGAACTTTTAGTGGTGCCAGAGTTTGAGCAAAATATCTTTAAAACCATTGACGCTGTTGTTTCAAAAAATAAGAGAAAGGCGTTTTTTTTAATTTATAAACAATTAAAAAAAGGAGATTCTCTTTTATATATTTTATCTATGATAGTTTCTCAAGTTAGAAATCTTTTAATAATTAAAGAGCGATATGAATTGTCAATGCGTGCAAATTTGCAAATAGATAATTTAAATTTAAATAAATTAAGCAAAGAATTAGGAATGCATCCTTATGTGGCAAAAAAAGCTCTATGGCAGGCGCAAAAATTTTCTTTAGAGAAGTTGAGAAAAATTTTTCAAAAATTTTTTCAGATAGATTTTCAAATAAAAACTGGGCAGATAGACCCAGAGACAGCGTTGACTTTATTGGTTGCAGAGATTTAATTTCAGTTTTTCAGTTTAATAGTCCTTATAAAACAAACATACATAGCCATTTGATAAATTTTTAGATTTTTTAATCCTGTTGCCATATTATAAATTTAATTATCTTTAAAACTGATAAACCGAGAATTAAATCAACTTGAAGTTGATTTAGCAGAATTGAACAACTGATTTATCAGTTTGGCTATTCTTGCTTTTCTTCTGTTTGCAGTATTCTTTTTAATTATCTTATTTTTTGCTGCTTTGTCTAAAGTTTTATAAATTTGAGGAAGAAGATTTTTAGCTTCTTCATTTTTTTTCTCTAATACTAATTTTTGCGCTTTTTTTATGAGCGTTTTTATTTTAGTTTTAGTTTTGATATTTCGAGCTCTTCTTTTTAAATCTTGACGAAGAGATTTTTTTGCAGATTTAGTTATAGCCATATTCGCTTCGCTCAAGTTAAAAATTAAAAATGAAAAGTGAAAAATTATTTTAAAAATTTTTAACTTTCAGCTTTTAATTTTTAATTTTTAACTTTAAACTTTTAACTTTTAACTTAATCTATCATACTTTTAATTTTTAATCAAATCCTGTATAATAGCTACGAAACACGAAATTAATACGAATGCAAGAACCTTTGGTGGGAACCTTGAAATTATTGTTCGGTCGCCCTGTTAAATAAAATCTTTGATTTTCTTTTGCTTTCAGTAAAAGATTTAACAGGGTCTCCTCACTCCCAATTTTACGAAACAGAAATCAGTTAACAGAAATCAGAAAACAGTAGCGAAATCAGAAAACAGAAATCGGATTTCGGTTTTCTAACAACTGATTTCTATCTTCAATATTCCGTGTATTCGTATTAAATTCGCATAAATTCGCAGTAGATTTGTAATCTTATGATATCTTTTCTTCAGGGAAAAGTTATATTAAAAAGAGATAAGTTTATAATTTTGGAGGTTAGAGGGGTAGGTTATAAGGTTTTTCTATCTAAGCAGAGTTTGAGCAAGATATCTGAAAAAACAAATGTTAAAATTTTTACTTATCTTTACAGACGAGAAAATGTTTTAGATTTATATGGTTTTTTAAATTATGGGGAGTTAGAATTTTTTGAGATTTTAGTAAATATTTCAGGGATTGGCCCGAAAGCAGGATTGGAAATTTCCTCTATCGGTACATTAGAGCAGGTAAAAAAAGGCATTAAAAATAAAGATAAAAAAATTATTGACCAAATACTCAATATAGGAAAGAAAAAATCTCAAAAAATTATCTTAGAGATTTCTGGAAAGTTTAGGGAAGATTTTTTAAAAGAAAAAAACAAGCCACTGCTAGATGATAAAGTTTTGCAAGGGTTAATGAGGCTTGGTTTTTCTCGCTCACAGGCAAGGCAGGCATTAGATAAAGTTCCAGAAGATATTAAAGATACTGAACAAAGAATAAAACAGGCGCTGAAATTTTTGACTGGATAAGAAGAGAGGTATAATATTTTGCGTAGTTTTACACGCGTCCTCTACTATTCCTTTCAACAGTTTCAAAAATGCAATTACTGTAAGCTGTTAGGCGCTTCGCTTGATAATATTTGAAAACCTAAAGTCGTCGGCTGGGAATAGTGAGAGGCAAGCGCGAAACCGCGCGAAACTTAGAATGCTCAACAAAGCAAAGAGCTTTATTCCTAATTTTTTGTTTAATTGGTATCATTTTTTTTTAGCGCTGCTTGGCGCTGTTTTGTATAGGTTTCCTTCTAAAAGATTGATTGTTATCGGGGTAACCGGCACTAATGGAAAATCTACAGTAGTTCATTTAACTGACAAAATTTTAGAGGAAGCAGGGCACAGGGTTGCGGCTTTGTCTTCTATTAGATTTAAAATTGGAAATAAAGAAAGACAAAACATTTTAAAAATGACTATGCCCGGCAGGTTTAGGATTCAAAAATTTTTAAGGGAAGCGGTAAATAATGGATGCAAGTATGCAGTCATTGAGGTTACTTCAGAGGGAATTAAACAGCATAGACATAGGTTTATTGATTTTGATGTGGCGGTATTAACAAACTTAACTCCTGAACATATTGAGAGTCATGGGAGTTTTGAGAAATACAGGGAAGCGAAAGCTAAACTTTTTCAAAGTTTAGCAAATTCCAAGCACAAAATCCTAAATCCCAAACAAATCTCAAATTCAAAATGCAAAATTCCAAACAGGAAAGTTTTAATTATTAATTTAGACGATGAGAGTGCAGATTATTTTTTGAAGTTTCCTGCTAAGGAGAAATATGGATACAAGATAAGCTCAAAGTTCAAAGCTCAAAGTTCAAATTTACAGCCCAAGGTTCAAAATTTGCTTTATCCAGAGAATTGTCAGATAAATCAAAATGGCATCAGTTTTACAATAAATTCTACTCAATTTAATTTAAATTTATTGGGAGAATTCAATATTTATAATAGTTTGGCGGCAATTTGCGTGGGATTATCTCAGGGTATTTCTTTAGAAATTTGTAAAAAGGCCTTAGAAAAAGTAAAAGGAATCCCAGGGAGGATGGAAGAGGTAATTAAAGAGCCATTTAGAGTAATCGTTGATTACGCACATACTCCTGATGCGCTTCAAAAGGTATATAAAGCTATTAGAAATTTCAAAGTCCAAACTCAAAGTTCAAAACTTATCTGCGTGTTAGGTGCTTGCGGCGGAGGAAGAGATAAATGGAAAAGACCAAAAATGGGAGAAATTGCCGCAGAATATTGCAATAGAGTTATTTTAACTAATGAGGACCCATACGATGAAAACCCAGAAAAAATTTTAGATGAAATTTTTTCTGGGTTTTCAAGCTCAAAGCGTAAAACTCAAAACTCAAAACTTTATAAAATATTAGATAGAGGAGAAGCGATTAAAAAAGCTTTAACTTTAGCAGAGTCAGACGATGTAGTAATAATTACTGGCAAAGGTTGTGAGCCATGGATGTGTGTAGCTAAAGGTGAAAAAATACCATGGGACGACCGTAAGGTTGTCAAGGAGAAATTTTATGAATTAAAAACTAAATATTGACCCATAACAACACCTCTACAATTATAGAAGTGTTGTTCCGGGTTTAGATAGAGGAGAATATGAAAAAATTTGAAGTTTTAGAACATAAAGCTGATTTAAAAATTAGAGTATTTGGCAAAGATAAAAAAGAATTGTTTTTAAATGCGCTTTTAGGAATGAGCGATAGTATGCGGGCTGAATCTTTTCTTAAAACGGTTAAGTCACAAAATATAAAGGTCAAATCTCCTGATATTTTCTCCTTATTAGTGGATTTTTTGAGCGAAATTTTATATTATAGTCGGGTAAACAGGATTATTTATGATAAAATTAAATTTCAGAAGTTTACTGATACTGAGATAAAAGCAGAAGTTTCAGGTAGACAGGTAAAAAGAATTGGTTTAGAGATTAAGGGAGTAACTTATCATAACTTAGAAATAAAAAAAAGGAATAATCACTGGGAGGCAATAATATTATTTGATATATAATATCCTTGAATTACGAAATAGATTCGTAATTCAAAGTAAATCCAAAATCCAAATGTTCAAGATTTTGAACAAGAAATCCTAAATTCTAAATTCGAAATTCTAAACAAAATTCTAAATTCTAATGTTCCAAATTCTAAATGTTTATGTTTATGATTTGGAATTTGTGATTTAGGATTTTGTTTAGGATTTAGGATTTCGGATTTAGAATTTTCTTTCATGGATTTTGAATTTTGTGCTTTGAATTTGTTTAGGATTTGTAATTTTGGATTTGGTATTTGCCTTGAACTATATTTGGTAATTCAAAGATAATAAAGATAATAAATATGATTTCCAAAAAAGATTTTAAAAAAATTAGCGACTATTTATGGGAAGTTCCTAAGAGTTTTAGAAAAGATATGCGCGTTCCCGCAAGAGTTTACGCTTCAGAAAGGATATTGAAAAATTTAGAAGAGAATGCATTGAATCAAATAATAAACGTGACTACTCTTCCAGGGATTGTAAAGTACAGTTTGGCAATGCCAGACGTTCATTCTGGATATGGATTCGTTATTGGCGGGGTAGTGGCTACTAAATTTCCAAGTGGAGTAATTTCTCCTGGTGGAATCGGTTATGATCAAAATTGTATTTCTGGTGACACAAAAATATTATGTGACTTAGGTTATTTTAAAAAAATTGAAGAATTTCAAAAAGAATGGGGAGAACAAGATATTAAAGTTTTTGAGAAAAATAATCAGAAAGTTGCTAAAACTTCTATTTTGAGATTTTTCAGAGTAAAGTCACGAGACATATATAAAATAATAACTAATACTGGACACCAAATTAAAGCTACAGGGGACCATCCTATATTGACTCCCTTAGGGATGAAAATGGTGAAAAATTTAGCAAGCGGCGATAAAGTTGCAATTTTTCCATTTAACGGAGTTCCTTATGAATCACCTTCTAATCAGATTATAATTGATGAAAAGAATGTTAAAAAAATTCTTAATAAGATAGGGATTAAAAAAAACAGTTCAAGGTTTAATATAATTTTACAAAAATTAAAAAAACGTCGCCTTTTGCCTTTAACTTACAATCATTCGAAGCTTCCTTATATTTTAAAAATAATGGGTTTTGTCTTTGGAGATGCGACAATGAACTTTATTGGTAAAAGAGGTGACGGAGTTCTTTATTTTGAAGGGAAGCCAGAAGATTTAGAAGATGCAAGAGAGGATTTAAAGAAGATTGGTTATACATCTTCACCTATTCATTTTGGAAAAAGAAGGGACTCTCGGACTGGAAAATATTCCGATTCCTATTCTTTTTTAGTAAATGCCTCTAGCTTAGTGGTACTTTTAGAAACTTTAGGAGCACCTCGTGGAAGAAAAGTTGATAAACCTTTTAGAATTCCGAAATGGATTTTTAAATGTTCTTTATGGCAGAAAAGATTGTTTCTGGCTGCTTTATTTGGTTCTGAATTAAGATGTCCACATCGAAGATTGGACAGAAAAGGGAATTTTAATACTCCAAGTTTCCCCTTAAGAAAGAGGATGGAATTATTAGATAATGCAAGAGCTTATTTAAAAGATATAGCAAGATTACTTAAAGAATTTAGGGTAAAAACTCTTTATATTGAACAGCCCAAGAATAAAAGACATGTTAATACCAAAGGACAGGTTTCTCAAGGGTTGAATTTAATAATTTCTTCATCCATGGAAAATTTACTTAATCTTTGGGGTAAAATTGGATTTGAATATAACAGAGAAAGAAGTTTTTTTGCCAATATAGCTGTTCAGTATTTGAAATTTAAACAGCAAATACTACAAGAAAAAGAAAAAGCAATTAAATGTGAAATCCCACGATTATTACAATCTGGATTAAGTTATCAAAAAATAGCCAATCAACTTGCTACAGGTAATCCTTTAACAAAGAGATTTATTATCGATGTATGCTGGAAGCTTAAGAAAGGAGTTAAGGTGATTAAACCTCAAATACCGCTGAACTTTCCATTGTTTAAAGATTATCTTCAAAGGTCTACTCGGGGATTGGGTCGAAGTGGGTTAGTTTGGGATGAGATAAAGAAAATAGAGAAGAAACCTTATCACGGTTTTGTTTATGATTTTACAGTTAATCATTCAGACCATAATTTTATCGCTGATAGTTTTGTAGTTTCAAATTGTGGGGTTAGATTATTGACTTCCGAATATTCTGAAAAAGAGATAAGACCCTTTTTGGATAAATTAGTTACAGAAATTCAAAAAGAAGTTCCTTCTGGGTTGGGTAGGGGCAGACAAATTAAATTAAGCATTAAACAGGTTGATAAAATTTTAGAAGGAGGAGTTCCAAAGTTAGTAGAGCAAGGTTATGGAGAAAAAGAGGATATTGATAATTGCGAAGAAGGAGGAAGAATGGAGCAGGCAGAGGCTTCTTATGTTTCAGAAAGAGCTAAGATGAGAGGTAGAGATCAAGTTGGGACGCTTGGGAGCGGTAATCACTTCATAGAGGTTCAAAAAGTGGATCAAATTTTTGACGAACAAACAGCTAAAACTTTTGGTTTGTTTAAAAACCAAGTAGTGGTAATGGTGCATACAGGTTCTCGTGGTTTGGGGCATCAAAACTGCACTGATTATTTAAGAGTAGTAGTGCCGGCTTTTTCAAGGTATGGTATAAAATTACCGGATAAAGAATTGGCTTGTGTTCCGTTTAACTCTTCTGAAGGGCAAAGATTTTTTAAAGCGATGTGTTCTGCTTGTAATTATGCTTGGTGCAACAGACATATGATAAGTTTTTATATTAAAAAAGCCTGGAAAAAGGTACTGGGGAAGACAGCAAATTTAAACTTGCTTTACGATGTTGCCCACAATATTGCCAAAATTGAAGAGCATGAAATTGAAGGAGAAAAAATGAAATTGATAGTTCACCGAAAAGGAGCAACGAGAGCTTTTCCTCCCGGACACCCAGAGATTCCTGAAAGATATAAAAAAACCGGACAACCAGTGCTCATTCCCGGTTCAATGGGCACTGCTTCTTATGTTTTAACAGGGACTGAAAAATCAAAAGAGGCTTGGTATACCGTGAATCATGGAGCAGGCAGAACAATGTCTCGGCATCGGGCGGTGAGAACCATTACCGGGCAAGAGGTAATAAATAGATTAAAACAGAAAGGAATTATAATAAGATGTTATTCAATACGAGGAATTGCTGAAGAAGCGCCTATAGCTTATAAAAATATTGAGGAGGTAGTAGAAGTGGTCCATAATGCAGGTTTGTCAAAGAAAGTGGCTCGGTTAATTCCTTTAGCAGTTATTAAAGGAGAATAAAAACGGACGAACTTACTAATTAATTAAAAATTTTAAAATGAAAAAACTGCCTAAAAGTATTCGTAAATATATTCGTAAAGAGAAAGCTCGGATTCGCCGAGAAGTTTTTGCATTAAAGGACCAGGAGAAATTAATTCAAGAATTATATCAGAGACTGAAAATTCACCCATTAAATAAATCTTCATCCTAACTCCTTCTTTTTTCTTCCCCTTAAAGAGAGGGGAGAATTAAAAAAGTTGGAATTTTCTTTGAATCACAAAATCTATTTTGTAATTCAAAGTTTAAAATTTATGAGCAAGATTCAAAAGCCAAAAATCAAAATATTATTAAGAAAATCATATTTAGCAATGATTCAAAATAGCAAAGGAACAAAAATGTTTACTAATTTTTATGGAGAAAATAAAGGGCAAATTCAAGACTTAACCGAAAATGGCAAACTTTCCTGCGCTTATTTTGTTTCCTCTGTTTTAAAAATTTTTGGTTTAATTAAAGGGGTTCATTTAACTGTAAAAAGCACTGTAAAAGATTTAGAAAAAACTGGATGGTATTTAATTGAAAAACCAAAACCAGGCAGTGTTTTATTATGGGAGAAGAAAGCTCAACATTTTCATGTCGGATTTTATTTGGGTAAAAAATTAGCTATTAGCAATATAAGTAAAACTAAAAAACCTTCAGTTCACCATTGGACATATAATAACAAAAGAAAAGTTTTAGCAATTTATTGGCATAAAAAATTAGACAAAGAATAAATTTTAAAAGCGAGGATTTAAATAAATAAAGCATTTAGATAAATAAAATATTTAAATAAAATTTAAATAAAAATGTTTAAACAAGTAGAACGTTTAAATAACTAAAAGGTTTAAACAGATAAAAGATTTAAACAGATAAAACGTTTAAGTAGAAAAAACGTTTAGATAGATAAAGCTGAAGAAGTAGTTAGAAGTAGTTTTATTTTGTCTTCTAAAAATTGCGATAGCATAAAATAGAAGAAAGAAAAAGAAGAAGAAAGAAAAGAAGAAATGAATGAAGGATTAGAGTAAATTTTTTATAATTTTTTATAGTAATTTTTATAATAATTTTTATAATAATTTTATCTTTATAGAATCATCTTCTAAAAATTGCGATCGCAATAATTAGAAGATGAATAATATTTTTGCTATAATTAATATTATTAATTATCTTTATTAGATATATATATAATATCGGGTTTCATTATTTGTGTAATAGATTATAACTTTATTAACCTTTTTTCACTTTTTATGAGAAATAAATATAGAGGAGAAATCACAAAAGATGTTTTAAAGTGGATAGTTACTGCCGGAGTAATATGTATCGGGGCCGGTTCTCCCTATTTAATTCCAGCATTAATAAAAGATTATAAAAGATGGAAGAAATATAAATCTAGGCAGGTTACAAATGCTTTTTATCGGTTAAAGAAGAAAGGATTTATTAATATAAAAGAAGTCAATCACCAAATTTATATTTCCTTAACTAAAGAAGGGAAAAAGATGGCAGGCAAGTATCAGATAGATGATTTAAAGATAGAAAAGCCTAAAACTTGGGATGGGAAATGGCGATTGATTATGTTTGATATTCCTAGTAATTGCAAAATAAAAAGAGAAGCGTTTAGAGGAAAGTTAAAAGAATTTGGTTTTTATTCGATTCAGAAAAGTGTTTGGGTATGTCCATATCCTTGCGATAAAGAAGTGCGCTTGTTGCGAGAATTTTTAGGCTTAAGTATAAAAATATTAGAATTATTACAGCAGAAAGCATAGAAGATGATGAATTTTTAAGAAAATACTTTAAACTTTAAAAATACTTTAAACTTTGATTTTAATTACAGCTATATAAATTCATCTTCCAAAAATTGCCATGGCAATTTTTGGAAGATGAATAAATAAAGGAAGAGTGATAGATTAAAGGATTAAAGAGTGAAATATTTAAAAAGAATAAAACAAATATTTACAAAGAGAGTAAAATATTTGCAAAGAGGATAAAATATCTATAAAGGAAGTAAAATGTTTTAAAGAGAATAAAGTGTTTATAATATGAAGAAGTATTCTTCAAAAAGAGCCAAGAAAGGGAGAGTAGCTTATCGGACGCCTTCTATGTTTAGGTATAAAAAATATCAGGAAGATATTAAATTAAAATTAAGAAGGAAGTAAAAATGAAACTTAAAAGAGAATTATCTTTTTATGTTATTTGTGATAATATTCGGAGCTTGGAAAATATTGGTTCAATTTTTAGAACCGCAGATGCTTTAGGGGTAGACAAAATATTTTTATGCGGAATTTGTGGCAGACCCCCAAGTTCAAAAATTTCTAAAACTGCTTTAGGCGCAGAAAATTGGATAAAGTGGGAGTATTATTGGCAAAGTTGGAGAGTTATAGAAAAATTAAAAAGCCAGAAGATTTCTATAATAGCTTTAGAGCAGACCGAAAATAGCATAATTTATACAAAATTTAAACCACAATTTCCTCTGGCTTTAGTGATTGGAAATGAACTTAAAGGAATTTCTCCTTCAGTGTTAAAAAGAGCCGACAAAATAATTTCCTTGCCAATGTTTGGCAGAAAAGAGTCTTTAAATGTGGCAGTGGCTTTTGGAATAGCAGGGTTTGAGATAAATAAATTTAGAATGTAATTTTGAAAAGATTAATTTTTTGAAAAGATTAAATTTAGATAGTTTATTTTTATAATTAAGTTTGTCCCTGTAGCTCAATTGGATAGAGCGTCGGCCTCCGGAGCTGAAGGTTGCGCGTTCAAATCGCGCCAGGGGCATATTATAGAGTAATTTTCGCATAATGTTTAAAAATTAGGACGTTTTGCTTCTTTCTTAATTCTTTTTTATTTTTTCTCCCCCTCCTTAATCCCCCCTCCATAAGAGGGGAAGGAAATAAGAGGAGGGGCTAAAATATCTTTTTCTTTTCTTGATTGCAATCTTTCAAGCTTATTAGGTTTTGAAATACAAAATTCTTTTTCAATTTATCCAAAATATCTAAAATAATACTAATGTCCTCGTATTGTATAGTGTAAGGCATTGTTTTTTTTAAAAAAAAGAATAAAATAAATATATATGAGATATAAAATTGCAGTTTCAGGAGCTTCTCAAATTGGACATTGCGTAAAAGATATTGAAAAACTAGGAGAGCAGATAGGGGAAGAGATTGCTAAACAAAATTGCATTTTAATCACCGGAGCTACTACCGGTGTTCCTTACTTTGCTGCTCGAGGAGCAAAAAAAGCAAAAGGTATTAGTATTGGATTTTCTCCGGCAAGTTCAGAATTAGAGCACAGAAGAGTTTACAAGCTTCCCTTAGATTCTTTTGATGTAATGGTTTATACCGGATTTGATTATTCTGGAAGAAATTTGTTAATGACCAGAGCTTCGGACGGGATAATAGTTGCCTGCGGGAGGATGGGGACTTTGAATGAATTTACTATTGCTTTTGAAGACAGAAAACCAATTGGAGTTTTAAAGAACTCTGGAGGAACAGCGGATTTAATAAAGAAGATTACTGCAGGGCCTCATAGAAGAGGAGAAAAAATTATTTATGAATCAGACCCTAAAATATTAGTTCAAAAATTGATTAAATTAATTAAACAAAAGAAAAAAGGTCGTTATTTTTAAATTTCTAAATTTTTTAAATTATGTCTGAAGAAACTCAAACCTTAGAAGAACAAGGAGAATTGATAGGAAAAATTACTCATTACTTTTCAAATATCGGCGTAGCAGTGATTGAATTATCAAATGAGCTTAAAGTAGGAGACACTATTCGAATTATTGGCGGAGAGGATACTGATTTTACTCAAACTGTAGAATCAATGGAAGCAGAGCATCAAAAGGTAGAAAATGCTAAAGCAGGTGAGTCAGTAGGATTAAAGGTTAATGAGAAAGTAAGAGAAGGATATAAAGTTTATAAACTATAAATAAGTATTTAAGAACAATTGTATAATGGAGAAGAAAAGCTTTATCGGAGCGCTATCTGTTTTTATTGGGACAATAGTGGGGGTAGGAATTTTTGGCCTGCCTTATATAGCGTTAAAATCTGGTTTTTTGTTAGTGATTATTTACTTTTTATTTTTAAGTATAGTAGCTATATTTATTCATTGGTTATATGCGAAGGTCTGCCTTGGAACCGATGGTGTGCATCGATTTCCCGGTTATATTAGGCAATATCTCGGAAAAACCTGGGAGAAGGTTTCTTTTCTAAATTTAGGAGTGGGATTAACAGGCGCTTTATTAGCATATTTAATTGTTGGAGGAGAATTTCTAAAATTGCTTTTTTCAAACTGGTTTGGGGGAAATTCTCTAATATATAGCTTAATATTTTTTTCTTTTGGAAGTTATTTAATTTTTAAAGGGATTAAAAGCGTTTCTCAGATTGAAACTTGGTTAATAATCGCCCTTTTTGTTCTTTTATTCGTATTTTTTATAAAAACTTTTCCGTTTATTAATACTGATTATTTTGCTGCTGTAAATCCAAAAAATTTTTTTCTTCCTTATGGAGTGATTCTTTTTTCTTTATGGGGGTCTGCTTTAGTGCCCGAGGTTAAAGAAATGTTAAAAGGAGATGGAATCGCCTTAAAGAAACTTATAATTTTTGGAATTATTATTTCTACTCTTATTTATTTGTTTTTTATTTATATAATTTTCGGTAGTTGCGGAAACAGCACCTCCAAAGAGGCAATTTCTGGTTTGTCTATAGTTTTAGGGGACAATATTATTAAATTTGGTTTTATTTTTGGAGTGCTTGCCTGTTTTACCTCTTTCATTGCTTTAGGGCTTACTTTAAAAAAAGTTTTTTGGTATGATTTTGGTTTTTCCAAAAATCTTTCTTGGTTTATTGCCTGTTTTTTGCCTCTGTTTTTGTTTTTGATTGGGTTAAGAGAATTTATTGAGATTATTGGATTTATCGGAGCAGTAGCGATTGGAATTGAGGGAATATTAGTTGTTTTTTTATATAAACAATTTTTGAAGCAGAAATATAGCTATAAAATGAACCCAGTTTATTATTTATTGTCAATGCTTTTTATTTTAGGGATTGTTTTTGAAATATTTTACTTTTTCAATTTATGAGATTTTATTCAAAAAAAATTACAAAACCAGATTACTGGAAAATTTCAACCCCGCGTTCAAAAATCAAAAAAGATTGAACAGGAGTTCGGTCTGGCGAAAGTTAATGTTTTGGTTTGCAAGAAGTGCAGAGCGTTTATAGGAATAAATTTTGGCACCATAATTTAAGTTCAAAAATCCTATCCTAGCTGTGTGAGGTTCGCTCCGATTTATATCGAAGCGGCAAAGTTAAAGATTTATTCTTTGTCCAACTTGCCAAATGATAAAATATAAAAATATAAACTGATTATAAATTGATAATAAAAAGTATTCATCTTCTAATTATTGCGATCGCAATATTTAGAAGACGATAAGCATAAACAGGAAGGGTTTTTATTTTGAAGGAGCTATATTTTTTGAAGGAGCTGTGTATTTTTAAGAAGTTGTACCTTTAGAGAGTTAAGCTCTTTTTTAATTCTTGTTTTGCCCCTTTTTATTATTTATATTTTTATTGTTTATCATTATCAGATAGAGATTATTGGAGTGTAGAGACAAGTCAATTAACTTCACGATCGTGAACTTAGTTGATTTGGTGATTGTGGCGGTTATTTTTGAAGTGAATTTTGGCAAAAAGCTGTACTGTTATTAAAGGCTACGTTTTATTTAAATAAAAAGCCGCTGTTTTTATTTAAAAGTCATTACTGTTCTTAAAAAAGCTATTGTGTTATTTAAAAACTCGCTGTTGTTATTTAAAAGACTGCTACTTTTATTAAAAATCGCTGGCGTTATTTAAAAACCGCTACTGTTTTTTAGTAGCGGTTTTTGAAATAATTTTGCAAAAAATTTTACAAAGTTTTACAAAGCTGAGCTTCATAAACTTTTTAGAAATTTTGGGGAGATGTATTTTCTAAAGTTTGTGGCGTGTTTTCTAAAGCTTTTTGATAGCTGCTTATGTACATCTTCTTTTTAATTAAGATTTTTACTATCCAGCTCTTGATATCTTCAGCAATAAGCTCCCAACCGTTTTCTTCAACAACCCAATGCGCATGATTTTCGTATTCTTTTAATTCAATATTGCCATTGTATTTTTGAGCTATTTGTTTTACTACTTCTGCTGGTACAATTTTGTCTTTTTTACAGGCAATTATCAAGATAGGGCAATGGATTTTTGTTTCGTCTACATTGACGGCTCCTAAGGCTATTTCTTTAGACGCTAATCCAGATTCAGGAACTAGCTTTTCATAAACCCGACGTCGGTTTTTTTCATCTAAACACTCCAGCATTGCTTTTACTGCCAACCTATAACTTAGTTTAATAGGTCTTTTATAAGTTGTGCTGAACAGATGATTAGGTTGTTTTCCCATTGGCTTCATTATATTTTTAAGCGGAATTCCGTGGGGAGGGGCAGGACAGATAAGTATTCCCGCTCTAATTGCAAATAATTCATTGATTTCTATGATTTTTTGAGCAATCAGTCCTCCCATGCTGTGTCCTATTAAAATTGGAGCGCCAAGATATTTAGTTTTAAGATACTGAATTACTTCTTGGATGTCAGAGATATAATCTAATATGCTTGTTTTCCCAATATCTTTAGTTTTTTTGCTTCCCCAGTGGCCTCTTAGGTTTGGAGCATAGCATTCAAACCCTTGTTGGGCGAAATATTTCATAAATTTTTTCCAATACCAACTTCCACCCCACATTCCATGAATAAATAGAAGCGGAGAGAAAAATTTTTGGGTCTCCGGTTTTTTGTAATCAACCACTAAATTTGAAATTTTTAATGTTCTCATTTTTTTATCCCCCTTTTTTTTGCGTTTTACTTGTGAAAGGACTATATTGTGATAATATTAAAATAAGTGAAATTAGTTAAATAATGCGATACCGCAATGAATAATGAACAACGATCAATAGTCATTAAACCCTAAGCACAAAATCCTAAATCCTAAACCACGTTAGAAAGTTCAGTTTCAGGAGTAAGGACAAAAATAAAATTTAGTAACAAGAAGAAATTTTTTTCTAATGGGGTAAATAAATCCAAATATCAAAATTCAAAACGAATTTAAGCGCAAAACCCAAAACTCAAAACTAATTGAAAATTCAAAATGTCCTCCCCCTTCTTACTCCCCCCTCTCCAAAAGAGGGGGAGA
>CAYUHA010000012.1:0-14984 GCA_964444395.1 uncultured Candidatus Saccharibacteria bacterium
GTAAAATAAAAAAACATTGCTTAATTTTAAACAATTTATTCATAAAATAAATTTATTTCTTTGTTTCTTTATCCCTATTAAATTGTGTTTTTTTATTTATTCTATTTTAAAAGAGCTATTAATGCTTGAATTATAAAGAAGCTCTTACAGAAAGATGTTGATGGGTATACAGATTGATCTAGATAGAAATATTGTATTCGTAAGTTAAGGCATATAAATAAAAAGCTGTTAAAAGAATTTTTAGGCTCAACCTTTAAACTTAGAAGTTAAATTTTGAGTTTTTTATAATTTAAGTGTATTACTCAATTAGCACTGTTTTTAAAAATTTATCAAAGAGTTGGGAGCAAATAGTTCTTTCTTCTAGATTGGAATCTATACTAAATGAATATACTTTATCTTTAGCAGGAAGGATGATTCCAATATGATGAAATTTTAACTCTGATGATTCTGCTACATATTTTAAGCCCTGATAATCTTTTATTTTTATATTTGTAGTTTTAACAATATATTTACTCCATATACTATTGTGCGACAATTCTTTTTTAATAGTACTAATATCTGTATTTACATAACTAATCTCTGGAATTATTCTGCATCCAGTTTTCATAATTATACCATTTTTTTCCTCTGAGTTTGGGCTATATAGACGAATAACGTCTAAAATTCCAGTAGGAGGTTTTTTAATTTTCCAATTATTCGGCACCTTAAAACTCAATCCTGCATGTTTATTTTCCACTATCTTTCCTTCAGGAGTGTCTTTAATAATATAATATTTTTCATGCTCATATTTTACCAATCCTTCCTTTTCTTTTTTTGCTTCTTGATAAATAATCCATCCTGTGTAAGAAATAATAATTAAACCAGTTATAATTAATAAAAAAATAATAATTTTCTTTTTCATAAATTTTAAAGTTAATTAAATTTAATAATTAAATTATCCTGTCAAACTTTTATGGAATTGGCAGGAAAAAGCTAGCACCTTTTATTATTTAAAAAGTTTTATTATTATTAATATTCTAAAGTTTTATTAATAGTACTTCAATTGTGGAAAACTTTTTAAGCCTAATTAAACCTAATTAAACCCAAAATCTATTTTCTCGGCACACGGCCGTGTGCTGTTTAAGAAGATTTTTTATTTTTATAATTTTAGATAAAATAAGGATGTAAAATAAAAAAACATTGCTTAATTTTAAACAATTTATTCATAAAATAAATTTATTTCTTTGTTTCTTTATCCCTATTAAATTGTGTTTTTTTATTTATTCTATTTTAAAAGAGCTATTAATGCTTGAATTATAAAGAAGCTCTTACAGAAAGATGTTGATGGCTACGCGGATTGACGTAGAAATATTATATTCGTAACTCAAGGGTATATAAAAAGAGTTATTAAAAGAACTAAAAATTACTTAATTGATATATTTTTCAAAAATTTATCAAATTCATGGAAGCATTTTTCTGAAAATAATACGCCTTCAAAAATATATACTCTATTTTCAGTTGGAATTTTAACAGTTATACGTTTTCCGATGTTTTTATTTAATATTCTTATTTCTTCTAAAGCTTCATTTTGGTCCACTGTTATTATTTTTATTCCTTCTTTTTCTTTCGGTAGAGCCTTTTTATAAGAATTTATCATTTTTTTTACTTCTTTTGCTCCTTCGTAAAGAAATATCTGAGAAAAACCGTCATAATTTTCGATTTTTTCTTCTCGGAGTCGGCTAATTTGTATTTCTATTAAGCACCCGTTTGGTGGGCGGTAACTAAAATCTTCAGAGTATAGAGTTACGTGCTGTTCCGATGTTAATCCAAACATATCCATTCCTATCTCCGTTTTCCAGTTTGTAGGAATTTTTACCCTTAAATTGTCTTTTTTATTTATGATAAATTCTTCATTTGTTTTTTTTAGTATTGAGTAATCCTTAGCTAACGCGACTATTTTTTCCATTTCTTTTTTTTCTAAAAAATTTTCTATTTTATCTTTTTGCCACCAAAGAAGTCCAGTAATAACTAAAAATATACCCACTATAATTAGAAAAATAATAATTTTCTTTTTCATAATAAATTTTAAAGTTAAATAAATTTTAAAGTTAATTAAATTTAATAATTAAATTATCCTGTCAAACTTTTATGGAATTGGCAGGAAAAAGCTAGCACCTTTTATTATTTAAAAAGTTTTATTATTATTAATATTCTAAAGTTTTATTAATAGTACTTCAATTGTGGAAAACTTTTTAAGCCTAATTAAACCTAATTAAACCCAAAATCTATTTTCTCGGCACACGGCCGTGTGCTGTTTAAGAAGATTTTTATATAAGTTCTGAATAAAATGAGGATGAAAATATAAAAAGACAATAAACATAAAAAAAGAAGAAATATAAGAAATATGAATTATAAAATATGCTTTCTTCTTTTATCTTCTAATTATTGCGATCGCAATATTTAGAAGATGAATTTGCATATGTATTTTGACCTGGTTTTTATTTTTTGCTAAAATTAATTTTGTTAAATAATTTTAAGTAATTCTGCTTTCAGCAAAAATCCTGCTATGTGGGATTTAACAGATTCGCCCCATTAAATAATCTAATCCGCTTATGGCGGATTTTCGCAAAGCGAGATTTAACAGGTGAATAATCATGGACAGAGATTATTTTATTAAATTAACTATTGGAGTTTACCGAGTGACTGAGCTTTTTCCTGAAAAAGAGCCATTAAGGTATAAAATAAGAGATAAAGCCAATGATATTTTAGTTGATTTAATTTCTACCAATCCCGATATAACTTCTCATAAACAAGAAGCAATAAGGAATATCAAGATTCTTGATATTTATTTTACTGTTGCTGAGTCTCAAAATTGGGTTAATTCTCTTAATTTCTTGTTTCTTAAGAAAGAATATAATAGAATAAAAGATGAATTACTAAATCAGATTTCAGTCCAAGATAAGTTAGATAAAAATAAAGGCGAGTTATCTTTTTATCCAAAATTTTTACAAGATACTACTAAAGAAAAAAAGATTTCAGAACTCTCTGTTCGTCAGAAAAAAATCATAGAAATTTTAAAAACTAAAGATAAAATTCAGGTTCAGGGACTTCAAGAATTTTTTCCCGGCATAAGTAAGAGAACATTAAGAAGAGATTTAAGGAATTTATTAAAACAAAAGATGGTTAAAAGAATAGGAAAAAATAATATGGTTTTTTATACTTCTAATTTAGCTAATTATTGAAAAAGTTCTAAAATCTTAAAAGAAGTAGTTTTTAGAGATGGGACATAAAATAATTTTGATAGGACAAAATTTATGTCCTACTAATAATAAATTTTATGTCCTATTTTTGTCCTAACAATTATAATTTGTCCTAACAATGGATTATTCAAAAAGAAAACTTTTTTCACAAATTTACGATCAATATATAAATAAAATATACCGCTTTATTTTTTTAAAGGTTAATTCTCAAGAAGTAGCCGAAGATTTGTGTTCGGAAACATTTTTAAAGGGATGGCAGGCTTTTAATGAGCAAAATAGCCAGATTAAAAATTTTCAGGCGTTTTTATATCGAATCGCTAAAAATTTAGTGATTGATTTTTACAGAGAGAACGGTCATAATAGGACAGTGGACATTAATTGTGTTGCTGGAGTGGCTGATCCCAAAATTGATTTAGAGAAACAAGCAAGAGATAATTCAGATATACGCCAAATAGGACAAGCCATAGCTAATTTGAAACCAGACTATCAGGATGTACTTATTTTTCGCTACTTAGACGATTTGTCTGTTCCAGAGATCGCTGAAATTACACAAAAGTCAGAAGGAGCAATAAGAACAACTCTTTCGCGGGCGCTTAAAGCGCTTAAATTAGAGATGGAGAATAATAAGAATAAAAATAAGAATTGAAAAATAAAAAAAATAAAACTGTTATATAAAAATAAGACCTAAAAACTGACTGTAATATTTTCGCGTTTCATTCGTCATATATTATAGAGGCACAAAATATGACCGAAAAGGACCTTATTAAAAAAATTCAAGAATTGCGCAGAATTCAACCCAGAAAAGACTGGGCTGTTTTGACTAAAAACAGAATTTTAGGAGAAGAAAAATCAAGATTTTCTCAAATAACAGAAGGAATAGAAATTTTGCGAGATTTTGGTTTTAGCAGAAAATTAAGCTTACGGACAATTGGAATAAGTTCTGGAATTTTGATATTATTAATAGTAGGAATATTTTTCTTGGCTGAAAGCAGTCTTCCGGGAGAGCCTTTTCATTCATTAGAGAAGTTGGCTGAAAATGGCCAAAAGATTTTACAGGACGAGCCGGAATTTCATTTAAATATAGCTGAAAAAAGAGCTCAGGAGTTAAAAAAGATTGCAGAAGCCAATCAGACAGAAAAATTGTCGCCTGCGATTAAAGAATATCAAGATTCGCTTAAAAAACTGTCAGAAAGTTTAGCTAAAAATTCAAAACAGCCAGAACAAACCTTGCATATAGCTAAAAAAGTAAATAAACTTAAAGAAGAAACAAAAGAAATAGAGAAAGTGTTGGGGATAAAAATTGAGGAGATAAAAGAGATAGAAAACGGAACCATTGTTTTATTAGAAAAGGACATTAAAGAAACCGAGTATAAAATGGCTAGATTAGCAGAAAGATTGCTTCAGGATTTGGAAAAGAGTTCTTTGACAGAGGCGCAGAAAGAATTAATAATAGAAGCTAAGAAATGTCTGGCAAAAGGAGATTACGAGAATTCGCTGATAAAAATTTTAAAAGCAAGTCAATAGAATTAATTTTTGAAAAATCGGAAGTTCGCGACTTCGCGGCTTTAAAGCTTTAGTCGTGAAGGACCCTGGTCATTTTCAGGGAGAGGTCGGCGCGACGAGAAATAAAATAGAAATTTAAGATTAATAAGTTTAAGAAATTAGAATTAAAAAAATGAAAAAGATTATAGCGATTGCCACAGGTTTAGCTTGCGCATTAGTGATGGCCGGTTCAGTCCAAGCGATTACTGCTGATGAATTACAGGCTCAAATTGCAGCATTAACTGCTCAATTACAGGCCTTGCAGAGCCAATTAGCGGCATTAGAAGCTGGAGAAACTCCTTCTACTACAGGAGCTATTACAGGAGTTCCCGCTGGGTTTACTTTTGAAAATAATCTTAAACAAGGAATGAGTTCAGACGAAGTGAAATACCTTCAAATAGTGTTGAACTCTGACCCGGACACTCAATTGGCTGCTTCAGGCGTAGGTTCTGCTGGAAATGAAACCACTTACTTTGGTCCTTTAACCAAGGCCGCGGTAATTAAATTCCAGGAGAAATATGCCAGCGAAGTGTTGGCTACATACGGATTGACTTCAGGAACCGGGTTTGTTGGTCCAACTACTAGAGCTAAATTAAACTCTCTATTAGCTGCGGCTTCAACAACTCCAACCGAGCCAACCGAGCCAACTGAGCCAACTGAACCGACAGCTCCAACAGGAGTAGAAGGATTAAATGTTGCGTTAGCTTCTGATACCCCTGCTTCAGCAAATGTTGCAGACAATGCCAATGCTGATTTTACTAAGATTACCTTTACTGCTGGCGACTCTGATGTTCTTATTTCTCAATTATATGTTACTCGAACAGGGTTGATATCAAACTCTGATGTAGAGAACATTAAAATTGTGGATATGGACGGAGTTTCTCACGGCAGTATTGGTAGCTTAAGCACCAACAATAAAGCGCTTATTACATTTTCTCCGGCATTAAAGATTCCTGCAAATACCAGCGCTAGTTATTATATTAGAGCAGGTATTGTGGATGGAACTACTGGAGGAAATACTTGCGCTTTAGGTATTGCTTCTGCTGATGACATTTCTGCTAATGTTGAGGTTAACGGCAGTTTTCCAATTACTGGAAACGCAATGTCAGTAGTTCAGATAGATATTGGCACTGCTACGGTATCTGAAGATGGTACTACTATTGATTCCCAGCCTGATGTTGGGGATACTGATGTAGTAGCCCTTCAATTTAAAGTTGAAGCTGGTTCTGAAGAGCCAATTACTATTGAGCAAATTACTGTTTTAGAAGCAGGAACCGCTTCTTTGACTGACACTGGCAATATAGAGCTTTACAGTGTTACTGAAGGTAAGTCACTCGGTACTGTAGCAAGTTGGAGTGATGAAGGAAAGGCAAGTTGGTCTGATTTAGGTATTGTTCTTGACAAAGGTGATACCCATCGCTTCAAGATATTGGTGGATATATTAGATGGTGCTGGATTAAATGTTAATGTTGATCTAATAGATGGAAGCGATGTTTTAATGACTGTCAAAGGAAATACCTATGGCTTTTACATTACTCCAACCAGTCCTGCAACAAATTGGGCATCCACTGCTTTAAGAGGTAAGGGTTCAAATCCTCAAAGCATTCAGAGCGGTGCATTGACTGTTTCCAAGTCAACTGCTACTCCTGCTACTGGAAATATTTCCGCAGGCGATGACCAAACTTTAGCAGTATTTGACTTTGACGTAAGAGGTGAATCAGTTAAAGTAAGCTCCTTAAAGCTTGCTTTTGACCTCAGTGGTATGACCGAGTCAGAGGTAACCAATGTGAAAGTATATGATGAGGATGGAAATTTAGTCTGTGGTCCAAAGAATTTGGGCACCACTGATTATGCTCCAAACTCCACTACTTACGAAGGAACAGTTACCTTTACTGACTTGTTTATCGTACCTACTGGAGTTCACTCATTTACTGTCAAAGCAAAACTTGCTAACAGTGTTGGAACAGGAGATACTATAAGAGTAGGTATTGCTGATGCAGACAGCGACATTACTGTAAAAGGACAAACCAGTAATGAAGACATAACTGCTGCTCCTGAAAACAGCGAAGTAAACGGCAATGTTTTGACTGTTGCGGCTGCGAAATTAGTAGCAACTACTCTTTCACAGCCAGCGGCAAGAACTATTGCCAAAGGAATCCAGGATTATGTCTGGATGACTGCTTCATTAGACGCCTCTGATTCAGGAGAAGATGTTCAAGTAACTGCTATAGTTATTGAAGATAGGGTTACTGCCACCAGCACCAGTGCAGGATTTGTAGACATTGATAACTTGGAAATTTGGGCTGACTTGACTTCAGCAGACAGTCCTCGCGGAGATATTTACGAAACCAAGGTTAGCGACACTGTTCAGCCAAGTGGAACCGTAACAGCGGCAGGAACTCCCAAAGACATCACCAAGTCAATCAACCTAAGCCAGACCATTACAGTGCCTAAGGGTAGTTTTATAAAGATTGCAGTAGTTGGTGATCTATCCTCTGCTTCTACAGTAAGTTCTGGTGACACTCACCAGATTAGAATAGATTTGAACAACACTTCTGCAATCACTGCTACTGGTGCTGACACCGGAGCAGACGCATTTACTACCGCTGCCACTGGAAATGGGTCAGTAATGACTGTAGCTGGAACAGGTACCTTAACTGTTACTGTTGATTCTTCTTCACCATCTTCTGATATAGTATTAAGTGGAGGGTCAAAAGTTCCTTTGGCTATATTCAGATTAGCCGCTAACAAAGTTGAGGACTTAGACCTTGATACTATTACTATTACTGATGAAGCTACTGCTGGAGACAAAGATATAGTAGACACCTACTATTTCTACAGCAATAAGCGCTCTGATGGTGGTTCAGTCTCTGACCCAATTGCTAGTATTTCCGGCGGTACAAGCGTTAAAGTCCAAATCCCTGACGGCACAGTAACTATTCCTGCTGATGATTATGTGTTAATCACTGTAAAAGCTGACCTTAACGAAGTTGATGGCACAAGCGTTCAAAACGGTGATGGGGTTAAGGTAACTATTAATGCTGCTGGAGATGTAGAGGCTACTGGGTTAGCTTCTGGTGCTGATGTGAATTCAACTAATACTAATGTTGATGCTGCACAGCATGTTCTTTATGAAGCAAGACCTACTGTGGCTGTAAATTCTGCATCTCCTGATGGAGACTTGATTCCTAGCGCAAACACTCTGTTAGCTATTCTTGACATCACTGCTACTGGAAGCAAAGATATTACCTTTGATGGAGCAGCCGATCCTGATTATGGAGACGAGGATGATGTGTTTATTGTCCAGGTAGCTGCGTCAAAAGCTGACGGAGCAGGAGGTAGTGAAACCTTAACCTTTAAAGATGAAGACGGCAATCAGTTAGACCAAATCAGCAATATCACCTTTGGTACTACTACTGAATTTACTTGCGACTTTACTGATAAAGATTTTGTAGTCCCAGCCGGTCAGACCAAGAAGTTGTATATTTACGCCAACACTCAGGAATTTGAAGATAAAGGAGATTCTATTCAGCTTTGGTTGAAGGCCTCAGGTACTGCTTTGAACTGGTCCATTAACTACGACGACGGAGACTACAATGAAGTTGCAAAGATCTTCAAGGGTGATATTTACGCTGGTTCATTAGTCAAGCCGTAATCTTCAGTTACCGTTTTTTCAGAGATTTCTGTTTTCAGTGTGGGACCCGTCATCTTTTCCTTGTAGGGATGTGAACGGGGAAAACCAAAAAGTCCGCCTTTGGCGGGCTTTTTGGTTTTAATTAAACAGAGAACACAGAAAATAAAGAGAATAAAAAGATAGGCGGAAGAGGATAAAAGAGACAGGAGAGGAGATAAGAAAATAGAAGAAAATAAATGGATAAAAAAATAAAAAATAAGAGAGAAAAGAGATAAGAGAAAAAACAAATGACAATTTTTACAGAAGTGAAAGCCAAGAAATAGAAACCTTCCAGATGTCAGTACATATTTACACCACGACCGCAGTCCGAATATGTGCTGTTAAATATTCTTTTTACATCTTTAATTTTTGTATAATATTCTTTATTGTTTATATTTTATTTATTTTTTTCTTTTTTATTTTCTCTCCCTCCATAATTCTCCCCCTCCAAAGGAGGAGAGGGAGGAAATAGGAGGGGAAGGAAAAATAATCCCTTCCTCTTTTTATCTCCCCCCTTTTTTTCCAAAAAGGGAGAGAATAATTAAAAAAGGGAGAGGGAGAATAATTAAAAAAGAGAGGGGGAGAATAATTAAAAAAGAGAGGGGGAGAATAATTAAAAAAGAGAGGGAAGGGGATTAATAAAGGAAGATTAAAAGAGCAACTATACTTTTCTTTTTTATCTTATAGATTGCAAGGCAGATTGTAAGGTTGAACCTTATAATCTGCCTTGCAGCTTACAATCCACCTTACAATCCAATTTTCCAAAATGTTTATATTTAATTTTTTCTTTTTTTATAAAATTTGTTAAAATAAATAAGTACTTTGAATTACAAAATAGATTTGTAATTCAAGGTGAATCCCAAATTACAAATTACAAATCCCAAATAAATTCCAAATTCCAATAACCAAAATTCTAAACGAATTTATTATGTTTGTAATTTTAAATTTGGTGCTTGGAATTTGTTTGTTATTTGATGTTTGGGATTTGGTGCTTGCCCTGAATTACATTTTGTAATTCAAGAGGTAAAGATAAATTTTACGGATGCCGATTTTATAATTATATGGAAGATTTATTATCAAAAATTGTGTCTTTATGCAAGAGACGGGGATTTATTTTCCCTTCTTCAGAGATTTACGGCGGATTTGAAAGCTGTTATGACTTCGGGCCTTTAGGAGTAGAGTTGAAAAATAATATTAAAAAGGCCTGGTGGAAAGAAATGGTTCAGTTGAGGCAAAATATTGTTGGTTTGGATTCAGCTATTTTAATGTCTCCAAAAGTTTGGCAAGCCTCAGGACATTTGACTGCTGGTTTTGCTGATCAATTAGTTGAATGCAAGAAGTGCCATAAACGATTTCGCAAAGATTATTTGAAGGAGAATAAATGTCCGGACTGCGGAGGCGAACTAACCAAAGAAAGGAAATTTAATTTAATGATGAGGACTTTTGTCGGCCCAGTGGAAGAAAAGTCAGCTATCACCTATCTTAGAGCAGAAACCTGCCAAGGTATTTATATGAATTATGAAAATGCTAAAAATTCTATGCGTTTGAAGATTCCTTTTGGAATAGCACAAATTGGCAAGGCATTTCGCAATGAGATTACTCCGAGATATTTTATATTTAAAACTAGAGAATTTGAACAAATGGAGATGCAATGGTTTTGCGTGCCTCCGGCGCGCAAGGCCGCGCAGACAAACGCAAATAGCGATGCAGGTTTACGCAGAGAAAATTGGACTCCAGACCAATGGTTTGATTATTGGAAGGAACAGAGAATAAAGTGGTATTTAAATTTAGGAATAAAAAAAGAAAATTTAAGATTTAAAGAAACTTCAAAAAGCGACCTTCCTCATTACGCTAAAAAAGCCGGAGATATTCAGTATAAATTTCCTTGGGGATGGGGAGAAATAGAAGGAATACACAACCGCGGTGATTGGGATTTGTCTAATCATTCAAAATTTAGCGGTATAGATTTAAGTTATTTTGACGAAGAGACAAAACGGAAATTTATGCCTCATATTATTGAAACATCTGCTGGAGTGGACAGAAGTTGTTTAGTGTTTTTATGTGAAGCGTATCAGGAAGTTAAAGGAGGGAGAACTAAAACTACTAAAGCGGTTAAAGATAAGGAAGTGGTTTTAAAATTAGATAAAAGATTGGCGCCGATTAAGGTCGCGGTTTTGCCTTTAGTTAAAAATAAGCCAGAATTAGTAAAGAAAGCTAAACAAGTTTATGAAATGCTAAAACCTTATTTTATGTGTCAATACGATGAACTTGGTTCAATTGGTAGGAGGTATAGAAGACAAGACGAAATCGGAACCTTTTATGCTTTAACTATTGATTTTGAAAGTTTGAGACAGGAAGATTTAACTATTAGGGACCGAGACACTATGAAACAAAAAAGGATAAAAATTAAAGATTTAATTAATACTTTAAAAGAGAGTTTAGAGATTTAAATGTATAAAAAAACTATTTTAAAAAATGGTTTAAGAATTATTACTATTCCTTTAAAAAACACTAATACAGTAACAGTGTTGGTTTTAGTTGGAACCGGCTCTAAATATGAAACTAAAGAAATAAATGGAATTTCTCATTTTTTAGAACATATGTTTTTTAAAGGAACTAAGAAAAGACCCAATACTTTAAAAATTGCTGAAACATTGGATAAAATTGGAGGAGCTTATAATGCTTTCACCGGTAAAGAGTACACCGGTTATTGGGCAAAAGTAGACTTTAAACATTTAGATTTGGCTTTAGATTGGGTTTCTGATATTTTTTTAAATTCAAAATTAGAACAGAAAGAAATGGAAAGAGAAAAAGGAGTAATTCTTGAAGAAATAAAAATGTATTTAGATACCCCTATGAAGCATATTCAAGAACTTTGGGAAAAATTGCTTTACGGGGATCAGCCGGCAGGATGGTTTATTATCGGAGAAAAAGAAAATATAATTAAATTAAACAGAGAAAAACTTTTAAATTATTTTAAAACTCATTATTTAGCGGAAAATACTGTTGTTTGTGTGGCAGGTAATATTAAATCAAAAGGCATTAAAGAAAAAATAAAAAAATATTTTAAAAACATTCATAAAGGCAATTTGAAGCCAAAGTTAAAAGTAATCGAAGAACAAAAAAGCCCTCAAAGCTTGATTCATTTTAAAAAAACTGATCAAACCCATCTATGTTTGGGAGTGAGAGGGTATGACTTGTTTTCTCCTCAAAGATATGCTCAAACATTACTGGCAGTTATTTTAGGAGGAAATATGAGTTCTCGTCTCTGGATTTCAGTTAGAGAAAGGAGAGGGCTTGCTTATTATATTCATACTTCTTCTGAAAATGCTACTGATACAGGTTATTTAGTGACCCAAGCAGGGGTAGACCATCAAAATGTAGAACAAGTAATAGATTTAATTTTAAAAGAATACAGAGCTTTAAAGAATAAAAAAATTACACAGGCAGAGCTCCAAAAAGCTAAAGATTATATTAAAGGAAATATATCTTTATCATTGGAATCTTCTGATTCCCAGGCTTCTTTTTACGGGTTTCAAGAGCTTTTATGCGGGAAGATTTTAACTTTAAAACAAAAATTTTCAAAAATAGATAAAGTTAGCGTAAAAGATATCCAAAAAACTGCTCAAGATATTTTTCAGCCAGAAAAATTAAACCTTGCCCTAATCGGACCATTTAAGAATAAAGAAAAATTTAATAAATTGCTTAGAATATGACCAATGAGCACTTATTAGATATTTCTTGGAAAACCATTTTGAAAATTTCTCTTGCTGCGCTTTGTTTATATGTTTTATATTTAATCAGAGATATTCTGATTTGGTTTATTTTTGCATTGATAATTTCTATTTTGTTTAATCCTGTAATTGATTTTCTTCAGAGAAAAAAAATTCCTCGGGCATTATCAGTGGTATTTATTTATGTTGGCTTTTTAGGTTTAATTGGTTTTTTGTTTTATTACACTGCTTCTATGTTTTTCTCCGAGGTTCAGCAATTTTCTCAAGTTTTGCCTCAATATTTTGAAAGAATTGCTCCTCCATTAAGAGGGTTGGGATTTCAAGCTTTTGAGAATATAGAGAGTTTTATTAATACAACGAGTAAGACATTAGAGGAGATGGCTGGAAGTATTTTCAACACTTTGTTTTATATTTTTGGAGGAATTTTTTCAACTTTTTTTGTAATTATTGTGGCTATGTTTCTTTCTTTTGGAGAGAAGGGAATGGAAAAAAACATAAGCGCTCTTTTTCCAAAAAAATATCAGGCCTATGCTTTGAATCTTTGGAAAAGGTGTCAAAAAAAGATTAGCAGCTGGTTTATTGCAAGAATATTAGCTTGTATTTTTGTGGGATTAGTTAGTTATTTTGCTTTTTTGATATTAAACGTGAAATACCCTTTTTCCTTGGGATTGTTTGCAGGTATTTTTAATTTTGTTCCAATGATTGGGCCGATTATTGCGGGATTGATAATTTTTTTAATGGTTGGATTGGATTCTATATTAAAAGCAGGATTTGTATTAATTGCTTTCATTTTAATTCAACAGATTGAGTGCAATATTCTAACTCCGATTCTTACCAAGAAAATCGTTGGACTTTCTCCAGTTTTAGTTTTAGTGGCTTTGGCTATAGGAGGAAAACTTTGGGGAGCGTTAGGAGCGGTTTTGGCTATTCCTATTGCTGGAATTTTGTCTGAATTTTTTAAAGATTTTTTAGAAAAGAAAGAACAAGAGAGGACAATAGTTATTTAAAATGTTTAAAATTAAATTTTAAGCATTAGATTGTAATTTGTAAGATTCAACCTTACAACCTTGTAAAATTGGATTCACACATTATGAAAAGATTTTATCTTTCTACTGCTCTTCCGTATGTTAACTATACCCCTCATATTGGGTTTGCTTTAGAAATAATTCAGGCTGATGTTGTCGCTCGTTATCACCGGATGTTAGGTGAAGAGGTTTTCTTTTTGACCGGCACTGATGAGAATAGCTTAAAGAATGTCCATTCAGCAAAGAAAGAGGGAATCTCAGTTCAGCAGTTAGTGGATAGAAATTCTAAAAAATTTTATCAATTAAAACGAATTTTGAATTTATCTTTTGACGATTTTATTCGGACCACTGAACCGCGTCATATTAAAGGAGCCCGGAAATTATGGAATTCTTGCAAAAGAGATATTTATAAAAAAAGGTATAAAGGACTTTATTGTATAGATTGCGAACAATTTTATAAAAAAGAGGAATTAGTGAACGGACTTTGCCCTGAACATAAAACTAAACCTCAGTTGGTGGAAGAAGAAAATTATTTTTTCAGATTGTCAAAATATCAAGGTAAATTAAAAAAGATAATTGAAAGTGATAAAATAAAGATACTCCCTCAAGCTCGGAAAAATGAAGTTTTAAGTTTTATAAATTCCGGGCTTCAGGATTTTTGTATTTCTCGTTCAGCAAGCAGAGCAAAAGGATGGGGTATTCCGGTTCCTGAAGATTCAAGTCAGATTCAATGGGTTTGGTTTGATGCTCTTTCTAATTATATCAATGCTTTAGGGTATGCTAAAAATTCCAAGAAATTTCAAGATTTTTGGCAAAAAAATAAAAATAAAACACACATTATAGGAAAAGGAATTTTAAGGTTTCATGCGATATATTGGCCAGCTATGCTTCTTTCAGCAGGAATAAATCTGCCAAATAGGATTTTTGTTCATGGATATTTAAATGTTAAAGGCAAGAAGATGTCAAAAAGTTTAGGAAATGTAATTGACCCGTTTGGGCTGGTTGAAAAATATGGCACTGATCCGGTTCGCTATTTTCTTTTAAGAGAAATTCCTTCTTCAGAAGATGGAGATTTTACTTATGAGAAATTTGAGGAGCGGTACAATGCTGATTTGGCTAAAGGATTAGGGAATTTAGCAGCGAGAGTGATAACAATGGCAGAAAAAGTTCAAAGTTCAAAGTTAAAAGTTCAAAGTTTAACTCAAAGTTTAAAAATTAAGAAGGAGGTTAAAAAAACTTGGAAAGAATATAGAAAAGCGTTGGATGAATTTAAGTTTAATGAGGCATTGATTTCTGTTTGGGAATTGATTAGTTTTTGCGATAAATATATTGAAAGAGAAAAACCATGGAAGAAGTCAAAGAATCAATTATTAACAATTAATAATTTGTTATTTGTTTTAGTAAATATCGCTCAAATGCTTCAGCTGTTTTTACCTCAAACTTCAGAAAAAATTTTTAAGCAATTAGGGATTAAATTTAATAAAAGGCATTGGGAGCTTGTCACATTTAAAAATCAAAAATCTCTAACGAGCCTTAAAATAAAAAAAAGCAAACCTTTATTTCCAAGAATTTAATATTTGGAAGTCCGACTTTATAAAGTTTCTAAAATTTAGTATGTCTATTTTTAGATTTAAATCCGAATCCAAATCCAACAAAGAGAACTTTAACTTTCCAAAACTGAACCCAGTTCTTCGCAGAAGGATTGGTTATTTGACAGGATTTACTCTTATAGAACTTTTAGTGGTTTTGGCAGTAATTGCCTTGATTGCTT
>CAYUHA010000013.1:0-14781 GCA_964444395.1 uncultured Candidatus Saccharibacteria bacterium
ATACAGATTTGAGATTTGAGATTTGAGATGTGAGATTTTTTTATTTCCTAACATCTGGATTCCTTTGAGAAACAGTAGCCTGAAGTTTAATTTCAGGGAAATAAATAGGTTGTTTGGCTTTTATTTTTAAAAGAAAAGTTACCCTAGGTTGTTCATCATCGGCTTGAGTCCAGCTACTTGAAGGTCCAATTTTAAAAGATGTTACCTCAAGTTTTTCTGAAGTTAAATAATTTTCATTACCATCTTTTGACTCTTTTAAACGAGAACTAAGAGTGTCTAAAAAAAACTCCTGACATTCACCTTTATAAGTTATAAATCTTATACCCTTTTCATTCGGCCTATTAATAAGCTCGTAGTTTAAGCCGTTTTGAGAAAGGCAATTCGGCGCATTTAACTCTTTTCTTGCCATCCTTAAAGAACGACTCATATATTCTACAACATAACTGGTTTGGTCTAAAAGCTGTTGAGAAGCCAGAGCCCTTCTCTGTCCTCGTAGACCACCGATAAAAATACCTAAAGCAGAGGCGATAATTATTGAAAAAACTGTTATTGCAGTAAGAATTTCAATTAAAGTAAAACCTTTATTTGTAGAAGCGGATTTACGCGGATATATACGCAGATTTACGCGGAAAAAATTTTTCATAATAATTAAACCTTGATAAAAATTATTTAATCCGGTTTTAAACGTATTTTAAATTACCTCTTGTATAAATTCTCTTTAACTGTAAAACAATAAAGTTTCCCTCTTTGTTCCCAGAAAACATCAACTGAAACCTTTAAAATATCTCCATTTTTAGTAATGCTGATTTTCCTCTTAAATTTTGTATCAGTCCCTGTGGCATAGCCATAAAACCCTGTACTATTCTCAAATTTTAGATATTTATCCTGATAAGTGGTTAATTCTGTATCATTATAATCGGCTTCGCACCCATTCTCGCAAGAAGTAAGGCCATTATCCCAGAAATCTTGTCCTTCTACTCCATGATGAATTTTAAGCCAATTGCTGTCTTTTATATTTCTAACAATTTCCGCTCCTTCTTGGGCAAGATAAGCCGCTGTAAATCGGGACAAAATAAGAGAATTAAAATCAATCGCTTTTTGAATAGTGTAAAAAGCTCCTATTGAACCGATAGTAATTATGAAAATAGCAAAAATAACCTCTATTAAAGTAAAAGATTTCATATCGCTAACTGACAAACGATAATTGATAATTGATAATTGATAAATGATAAATGATAAATGATAAATGTTTAATTATAAAGTTTCACTAGGCTGTTAACAATTAGGATGAACTCCTGCTTAATCTTTGTATTTGGTTTTCCTTTTTCCTGTATTTTTCCCCTCCCCGCCTACTTCCTCCCCCTCCAAAGGAGGGGGAGGATTAAGGAGGGGGTGGAAATTCTTTTTATTGCAAAAACTATTGTATTGTAAATAATGTAGTGAAGCTGTACAATTAATGATTATTTGACTTCAATCAATCCAGCGTTATTCACTTCAACAACTTTAGTTTTAGTTATATCATCTTCCAAGCAAAGAGTGATTACAGCTTGAGTGCCGGTAGAAAGGTTAGCAATCCAAACTGTAGGATCAGGAGGAGAAAAAAGAACGCTAAAACTCGAAGCCGGCAATAAATCTAATATTTTCGTGCCCTCTTCTAATTCAATAATCTCCAAATCTTGATCGCCCGCCTCTCTATGATGGTTGTCATTCAAATCAGCAAATAATATGTAATAATCGTCCCATGATTTTTTAAAATGAATTCCGTAACCATCAGGGATATTTCCATTCATTTCTTTAGTGGACAACGCCATCTCTTGCGCCCTTCTTAAATCTTGAGCTAATTTATAGGCAGCTCTTTGGAGAGTAAATTGCTTTTTAACTATTCGATAGTTAACTAAAACTATAACTGCCAATAGAGTAATAATAACAATCACCACCATTATTTCAATAAGAGTAAAACCCTTATTTATAGAAGCAGATCTACGCGGATGTATATACGGATATATGTAGGGGAAATTTTTCATAAATAGAATTTAGAATTCATTATCGAAGTTCAATTTCGATAATCCTTATATCAACGAAAAATACCAACTTATAATTTTCTCTCCCCAGAACAACGCAATAAATGTTCCAGTGACCAAAAAAGGTCCAAATGGCACTTCACTTTTCAGAGTTTTTCTGCTAAAGGTTATAAGTCCTAATCCTATTATAGCACCTATAAAAAAAGAAAAAAATAAAGCAATTAAAATTTTTGGGAAGCCTAAAAACCATCCCATAAAAAATGCCAATTTCACATCTCCTAATCCCATCCAGCGGCCTTCAGAAATTAAGACTATTGCCAGAAAAAAAGCACTGGCAAGAACAGCTGAAAAAAAAGGATCCGCTAACATTTTGAAATCCGAAATTCTAAATCCTAAATTTGAAATAAATTCAAAATTTAAAATTCTAAATAACTGATAAATAAAAGCTATCCCTATTGCCGGAAAAATCACTTTGTCTGGAATAATATAATGCTTTAAATCATAGACAAAAATTATTATCAGGAAACAGGTAATAGATAACATATAACAGATATTAAAAATATCTAAATATCGAAACCTAAAAATTAAATCAAATCCAAAACCTAAGCGCCAAAAGTTATAAACGAACAGAAATCCGGTAGCTAATTCTACTATTGGATACTGCCAGCTGATTTTTTGCCAACAGTATCTGCATCTTCCTTTTAAAATTATAAAACTAAAAACTGGAATTAAATCTTTCCAGTTCAAAATATGCTTGCAATTAGGACAAAAAGAACGGCCCTTTAAAAAACTTTGTTTTGTTTCCAACCTGTAAATAACACAATTTAAAAAAGACCCAACAATCAGTCCAAAAATAAAAATAATAAAAATAATAAAATAATAAAAAACCATATTTAAATTTGGGCTATGGGCTAGGTTATGGGCTAGGTCGGGTCTAGCCCATTTTTCAACCCATTTTTTAGTTCATTCTCTATTCTAAGCTAATCTCAGGAAACTCTTTAATTTTTCCTTTATATCTTATCCAGTCTTCAATAGCATTCTTACAACCCTGTTCGCCGCCCATCAATTTAAGTATAAATTCTCTTTCAGTGACTGAAGTAAAATTTGGCTTGCCAATATAATCTTGATAACTTGACCATTTGTATTCTTCTTCTAAAAATTTTATTGTTTTTTCTGGATTTTTTATTCCTATCTCTTTCCATTTTGGCTCTATAAGAGATATAGGATTGACATGAATATAAACAAACACAACCCTTAACTGATTGTCATTTTTAATATGAACTGAATTAAATCTATCTTGAAAAAAATATCCCTTGCGTTTTATATTATATTTTTCTTTAAAATAACCAGCATATCCACCTCCCATTTTTTTCATATACATACTTATTCCATTGTTCTTTAACTGCCTAACTAATAAATGAATATGGTTTGGCATAAAACAAAAAGCTAAAAGCTCTACCAATTTATCCCGTTCATCAGGGATAATAATTGGCGAGATTGGCGAGACCCGACCTAGACTAATTTGTTTTCTGAATTTCTTTTTTATAGCTTGAATTTCCTGCCGTCTTTTACTTATATTTACTGAATTAGCGTTATTAAACTCATAAACAGAGAAAATGCCGCGGTAATAGTCGTTTATATCTCTAAAAAGCAATTCATCTCCAATTCTTCTCGTTACGACATGATAAATTTCATTATTTACTAATGGTTCTTTTCTATATGGCATAAATATAAATTAAAATATGGCATAAATTAAAAAAATTTTATCTTATGTTTTTTATTGTAGCATAAAAAATATAAATAAAAAAATGGCTAGACCCGACCTAGCCAAAATAAAATTTGTCCTCTCCTTTAAAGAGAGGACAAAATTTAATTTTAGCTTAGATTTTTAAACTAAGCTATAAGTGCTTACAACAACTGATATTATAGATATTACCTTAAACGAATTTTCACTGTTATAAATCAATAACTACTTGCAAGCGTAATTAGTAGTATTACATTTTCCGCTCGCTCCGCCTGGATCAGTAGTAGTAGTTATTGCCACCCCATTGCTGTCTACACAATACCATTCATCATTGCCTCCTTTCTTGGTAATTAATTTTTTATAAGCGCAGTATTTATCTGTAGTCGCGTGAATAGTTGGATTCCCGCTAGATTGAGCATCAATATCAGCGCACAAAGCCTTCATTTCATCATCATAATCACAAGCCAAAGAGCTATAACTTCCGTCTGCGGCATTGACTAATTCTGCTTTAGCTCGAATTTGACTCATAGCAGAAATAATTCTGGCATCTTTTGCCTTGTCTCTCGCTCCTCCTAACGAAACCAAAACAATTGAAGCCAATATTCCAATAATAGCAATAACCACTAAAAGCTCAATTAAAGTAAAACCTTTTTTCATAGTACATTAAATCTGAAATATATTTATGGCTTGCACTTATTAACGCTCGAGCTAATCAAAACGCAAAAACTTATTTTTACACTTTCCCTCGTCTGCGTTAATAGGATAAAGCTGGCTTTTATATTTCAGATTAATTAATATCTCTCGACCTTTATATATTGTTTCTTTAATTTTAACACAAAATCTAAAAAATAAAATCAAGTCAAATTGTGGAAAACCTTACATTACCATCCCAATTTGATAAATAGGCATTAAGACCGCTCCTACCAAAATTGCCACAACCACTCCCAAAATAATAATCAAAATTGGCTCAAGCAAACTCACTGCATTATCAATAGTCCTGTCCACCTCACTCTGATAAAAATTCACTATATTGGTTAAAGTTTTATCTAACTGCCCGCTTTTTTCTCCAACCACAGTCATCTGAACAAAAAGGGGCGAGATAATTTTAGGATATTTTTTTAAAACAGAACTTATTGGGTTCCCTTTTTTTACTTTATCCCTAACTTCAAAAATAATTTCTTTATAAACTGTATTTCCTACTACATTGCCAGTAACCTCTAACGCCTGAGCAATAGGAAGGCCTCCGGAGATTAAAGTAGAAAGATTCTCAGCAAAACGAGAAAGATATATCTTCTTTGAAAGTGGACCAATTAAGGGAATCTTTAAAAGAATCTCGTCAAAAAATCTTTTTCCTCTTTTGGTCTTTAAATATCTAAAAATAAAAATCAATAAACCAAAGAATACTAAAATTAATATAACCCACCATTTCACAAAAAAATCAGAAAAAGCTATCACCACTTTGGTGAGAGGAGGAAGTTCTGCTCCTGCTTCCTTTAATACCTTGCTCAATTGAGGAACAACAAAAATCATCATTGCAATTACTACAAATAAAACCACTGTCAAAACCAAAATAGGATAAATCATCGCTCCTTTAATCTTGCCGGTAAGATTATATTCCCGTTCCAAATGATTAGCAAGATAAATCAGCGACTCGGAAAGGTTTCCGGAAATTTCTCCTGACTTAAGCATATTAATATAAAACGGAGAAAAAAGTTCGGGAAAACGAGAAAAAGACTGAGAAAGAGTGCTTCCTCCTTCTATTTCACTGGAAATCTCTAAAATTTTTTCTTTAAAATGTGAATTGTTAGTTTGCTTAGCTAATGCTTTTAACGCCTCAACCGGAGAAGTTCCAGTTTTAAGAAGAATTGATAGTTGTCTGGTAAATAACACTTTTTCTTTATTAGAAACCCTCCTAAAAATTACTATTTCTTTTGCGAAAAAGGGTTTAGCTTCTGCTTCTTCAAGAAAAGTAACATAAAGTCCATATTTCTGCAGAAGCATTAAAGCCGCTTCTCTGCTGGAACTTTCTATTATTCCCGACTGAACCCGCCCCTGTTTAGTTCTGGCTTGATAATTAAACTTCATAATAAATTATCTCAAATATTAAATGTTAAACGTTAAATCTTAATTATTCTTTCTTTTTAGCGTTAATAAATAATAAACTAGAACCAAGCATTTTACTAATTTCTGTGGCTTCTTCTATCAGAGGGTTTAACTTTTCCTCACTTACTAATTTCCCATCTTTTAAAAGATAAATCCAATAAATTGTTTCATTAGAGCTTTTAAGAATAATTTTGTAAAATTTTATAAAATCTTTTTTATTTCTTAGATGAAGAGGCTTTTGCCTTAATTAAATTTAAATTAGCCCTGATAGATGTAGCAGTTCTCAAAAACTGGTTAGTAAATAATATAGAATAAATTTTATTTTGAGAGAAATCTTTAACTAAATTTATGATTTTTAAAGAAAAGAAGTAGGCTCGTTGCTTCGTATTTTTAGATTTAACATTTGATATGTGGCTTTGATATTTGAGATTTAAGATTTGAGATATTTTTACATTCTAATTAATTTCTTCAATTCTCGTGGATTTAAAGAATAACTTAAAGCATTTTCTAAAGAAATCTCTTTTGCTCGCACCAAATTCGCTAAAGAACGATTCAAAGAAATCATTCCCTCTTTTGCTGATGTCTCAATTACTAAAGGCAACTCATGAACTTTATTCTCTCTGATTAAATTAGCTACTGCGGAATTGCAAAACATTATCTCGCACGCAGGGACTAGTCCTCCTTTAATCCTTGGTATAAGCCGTTGAGAAATTATACCAAACAGAGATGCAGACAACTGCGCTTTAATTTGATTTTGCTGCTCAGGAGGAAAACTATCTACGATACGATGCACAGTTTCAGGAGCATTATTTGTATGAAGAGTAGAAAAAACCAAATGCCCGGTTTCAGCAGCAGTTAAAGCGATAGATATAGATTCAGGGTCTCTCATCTCTCCCACCATAATTACATCAGGATCTTGCCTAAAAGTGGAACGCAAGGCTCGGGAAAAGCTCATTGTATCTCTATAAATCTCTCTTTGGTCAATAATAGACCTATCATCTTCAAACATATACTCAATAGGATCTTCAATTGTAATTATATGTTCTGCCCTGTTACGATTTATCTCATCAATAAGAGCGGCTAATGTAGTGGATTTTCCTTGAGAAGAAGCGCCAGTGACTAAAATAAATCCTTGAGTAGGTTGAGTAAATTTATGCAAAATCGAAGGCAGATTTAAATCATCAATTGTTCTAATCTTTGCTGGGATAAGGCGAAGAGCGATAGAAATATTATTACGCTGAAAAAAGGCATTAACCCTAAATCTATTCTTATCTTCAAAACTGTAGGAAAAATCAATATCTCTATCTCTTAAAAATTTCTGATATTGCTTGTCAGTCATTAAAGCTAAAGCCAATCCTTCACTATCTTGAGGAGTTATCTTCTTTTTTTTAATTAATGGCACCAATCTACCTAACACTCTTAAAGTTGGATGATTTCCAACTGAAATGTGAAGGTCAGAGGCCTCTTCTCTTATAGTTAAAGATAACAGCTCTTTTAATTGGGAAACATAATCCATATATTTAATTAATTTTTAATTTTTAATTTTTGACCCCTTCGACCTTGCTCAGGGTTAATCCTGAGCTTGCCAAAGGATTGATTATTGATAATTGATTTTATTTTTTATTTAACACTTTTTTTATTTCTTCCACCACTTCAGATGGAGTATAATAAGCTTTAATTAAGTATTTTATTGCTCCTAATTTCAATCCTTTCTCAACTTCTGTTTTTTGTCCCAAATTAGAAAGAATAATAACTTTCGTATCCTTCAAGCCGGAATCCTGTTTTATTCTCTTTAAAACCTCCCATCCGTCAACATTTGGTAAAACAATATCTAAAATCACTACATCAAAAGATTCCTCTTTTAAAACTTTAAAAACATCCTCTCCATCAGTAACCACCTTTACCTTAAAACCTGTTTGTTTTAATTTAGTGGTATAAATATCAACCAAAAATGGATCGTCCTCTACTAATAGGATAGATTTCATATATATGATGCGAATCTACGAATTTATGCGAATGCCGCGAATAATTATTCGTGTGGGCGCATTTGTGTAATGTCCTGAGCACTTCGCTAGCGCTCAGCACAGACTCTGCGAAGGATCTTGCGCTATTCGTGTGCTACTTTTCTTCCGCTACTCTTAACACTTCTTCAACCGAAGTAATACCTTTAAGTACTTTTAGTATTCCATCCTGCTTCATAGTAATCATATTTTGACGACTAGCTTCTTCTTCTAATTCTACTCCCCCCAAGGAACCTTTTAAAATTAAATCTCTAAGTTCGTCAGTCATTGATAAAACTTCGTAAACCCCAATTCTGCCTGAATAACCAATCTGATTGCATTTCTTACACCCCTGCGCCTCATAAATTCTAAATGAGGGAGATAATTTAACAGTTTTTCTAACATTTGGAGGAAGATTTTTGATTTCATTTAATATCAACTCTTTAATTTCTTTTTTTGGCTTCACCTCTTTTTTACAAAATGGACAAAGTTTTCTCACTAATCTTTGAGCTAAAGCTAAATTTAGAGTAGGAGGAAGTAAAAATGGTTCTACTCCCATATCAATAAGACGGGGAATTACTCCCAAAACATTCGTAGTATGTAGAGTAGATAAAACAATATGTCCTGTTAAGGCGGCGTGAATGACTAAAGACGCGGTTTCACTGTCTCGAATCTCTCCAACCATAATAATATCCGGATCCTGCCTCAAAATACTGCGAAGTGCATTGGCAAAAGTATACCCTATCTCCGGTTTAACCTGAGATTGATTAACTCCTTCAATAAAATACTCTACCGGATCCTCAATAGTTACTACATTCACATCTTCTTTGTTTAAAATGTTTAAAATAGCATACAAAGTAGTAGTTTTTCCGCATCCAGTAGGACCGGTAGCCAAAATCAATCCGTAGGGCTTCTTAATTCTTTCTTTCACCACTTTGAAATTTCGTTTTTCTAAACCTAATTCTTCAAATTTTTTTAGTCCCGCAGTAGGATCCAAAACTCTTAAAACTACTTTTTCTCCTAATGTAGTAGGAAAAGTTGAAACTCGAAAATCAATCAACCTACCACTAATATTAGTAGAAAACCGGCCATCTTGAGGGAGTCTAGTTTCATCAATCCTTAAATTTGAAAGAATTTTAATTCTTGCCACAATTGCTGAATGAACTTTAATAGGCAGAAAAATAGAGGAATAAAGGGTCCCAATTAAACGAAATCGAACCCTCAATTTTTCTCTAATCGGCTCAATATGAATATCTGACGCTTCCCCTTCTACTGCCTGCCTTAAAATAACCGCTACAATTTTAGTAATCGGAGCTTCTTCTGCCAACCTCTCAAACTCAGCAGGAGTTGAAGGACGAGTCTTAGCTTCCTCCGCCTTTATTTCTGCTCTCAATTCTTCTAATGCTTTTGTTACTTCCCGCTTTAAGGTTCTGTATTGTTTTAAAAGATTATTAAAAACAGTTGGGGTAATTAAGAAAACTTTATAGGAAAACTTTCCTTGCCGAGAAAGAAATTTCAATGCTTCTTGAGCGTTTAGGTCTTCAGGGTAAACCATTCCTATTTCCAAATTGCTATCCCTTTTAGCCAAAGGAATCATTTTATAATATTTGGCTGACTCCTCTGGTATTAATTCTAAAACTTGTAAAGGAATTTCTTCAGATATTTTTTTTAAAGGAATTCTCAAATTTTCGCTTTTTAGCCCAAATAAAAAATCTTCTGAAATAATTTTTTTTTCCAAAATCAATTCTTCTTCTCTTTTGCCAGATTTTTTTATTTCAGCTTCTAAGGAATCAGCTTTTTTCTTATCTAAAATTCCTTTTTTAACTAACTGTTGAACTAAAGTCATTATTTAAGTAATAGAAGCAGATCTACGCAGATATTAAGCAGATTATCACAGATATTTTAAAGTAAAAACAGATTTACCCTGTTAAATGCCGTTTTGCGGCAATTTCGTCAAAAGCGGATTATTTAACAGGATGAATGCAGATATGCGCAGAATAATCTGTATTTTATAATTTAAGATTTTATGTTTCTCTCCTTCTGCGCCCTTTTTATTTGATGTTCGCGGTGTTCTGCTCCTATTAGTATTTTATAAATGGGTTCTCTCGACCAACTTCTCCCTCAAAAGCTCTAATTTTTTCAAATGGCTCAAGCTCTTTTAAAATAGGGTTGTCTAAAACTTTAAAATTTATCACTATTTCAGGAGGTTTAACTGGTTCTAATTTAATTGTAGAGAAGGTTTTTTTAAAAAACCCAAAATAAAAAGTAAACAAAATAGCTAAAATCAATACAATCAAAACAAAAGTCAAATATCTTGTTTTTTTCTTTTGTTGAAGAAATGTCGCAGGCATAAACGCTTTACTTAATCTCAAATCTCAAATGTCAAATTTTTTAAAAATTTTAATTTTGAAATGTAATTTTAAGATTTGAGATTTAAATTTTTAATAAGAAAAAGTTCTTACCTTAATATCAAAGTTAAAAGGCTCCTCATCCGAAGAAAAAGCAATATTCTGAATCCCAAAAAATTTAGCTGACTTTTCCAAATAAGAAAGAAATTGCTTAAATGACTGATAACTGCCCGAGACGCTAATATTAAAAATGGTTTGTTTTATTCTTGAATTTTTTCCAAAAGCAGAAGGCTCTGACCAGCTCAATGCGGTTAAAATAACCCCATTTTCAGAACTAGCTTTCTGAAAAAAACTAAATAAACAAGGCAGAGAAAGCTCGAAAGGAAGACTGTCTTCAATCTTTAAAATCTCATTTTGATATTCCTTTAATCTTTCTTTAAGATTTAGAAAACCCGAAATATATTCCTTTCCGTATTGAAGTTCTTTTTGTTTTCTCTCCACCTCTATCTTAATTGACCTCAAATCTTCATACTTTGGCCAAAGTATCAAAACTCCAAAAATTAAAATAAGAAAAAGAGAAATCCAGAGTATAAGAGAACGCGGCATATTTATTAAATTTCAGGAGAAAAAGAAAACTTTAAGCTAAAATAAACTTTCCCTTCTTCTCCTGTTGAAATATCAAATAATTTTATTTTTTCAACAAGTTTTTCTTCTTTTAATATAAGAAATTGTTGCTCTAAAGTTGTAAAATTCTCGGTCTCGCCGGAAAGTTCCATACTTAATTCATCTAAATCAAGAGAAAATTCTTTCCATCTTACTTTGGGATGAGTATGCGATTCAAGAAATTCAAAAAATTTTAAACTAGGGCGACGAGAATTAAGAATTAATTCAAAATCTTCTATTTTATCTCGAAGAGGAATAAGTTCTTCTTCTAAAATCCGCTGTTCAGGAATTATTTCTTTAGCCAGATTACTATTTAAATCCTGAAGCTTTGCCTCTGACTTTTTTATCAAATAACATAGAATAAAATAAACAGAAACCATTCCTATCAGAAGGAACAAGAGTAAACTTGATAAAATTCTTTTCCATAACGGCGGTTTAGTTTTTAATTTTGGAATAATCTCAATCGCCATGTTCGCTTACACTGAAGTTAAAAGTTCAAAATGCAAAGTTCAAAGTTTAATTCAAAGTTTAAAGTTTTTTCTTTCTTTTGATAGTGGCAATGCTTGAACCTAAAATCTTTGCCAATTCATCTGTTTCTCTCAATATTATCTCTATTTCTGGTATAAGTTTTTTATCTAACTCCTTAGATTAGATAGGGCTAACCAAAATTTACTTTCATTGCCGCTCTTTAAAGCATGATTTAAAAAATTAACAAAATCTTTTTTAGAGCTAGCGGCTTGAGCCTCTATAATATTAGCGCCGATAGAAGTTATTGCCCGCAGCAATTGATCGGTTATTACCCATGCTGAGCGTTTGTTCGGAAACTTACCTACCAACCCAATGACTTTTCTAGCAAGTTTAAAAGCTCTTGTTATCAGTTGCCTCTTAAATTCTTGATTACCCATAACTTTGAATTTTTAACTGTCCCGACCTTGTCAAGGATTTTTGATGAAACCGGAACAACTTTTAACTTTGCACTTTTAACTTTGAACTTCTTCATTCTAGTCCCTTTAAAGCCGCTCCGGCCGCAATTGCATAAGCTGGACCCATTTGTTTTAAGGTTTCCTCTAAAATAGGAGGATAATAAAAATCAGAAAAAGGATCAGCTATTTCTATTTCAGGAGTAAAATTTTCTAAAAAGGGGAATTTAAGATTTTCTAAAAAATATTCTTTTAAGCCGGGGAGCAAGGCAGACCCTCCTGCAATAATAATTTTTTCTACTTTTTTATTGTTATTTTGATACAAATTTGAAAAAATTTTCTTTACCTCAATCAAAATTAAGTCAATTAAAGGAGCTAAAATTCTCTGGAAGTTTTCCTCTTTTAACCCTTTTTTCTTTTTTAACTCCTCTGCTTTATTATAATCAATATTTAAGGCCTTTGACAACACTTGAGTAAATTCGTTCCCTGAAATATCAAAACTATGACTTAATTTCAAAACTCCCTCATCAATACCGCTTATAGAAGTACTCTGTGCCCCAATATCTATTATTCCAACTAATCTTTTATCATCTTTATCCTTAATTAAAGAACGAACTAACCCAAACACCTCTGCCTCAAGAGCTTTAAACTTCAATTTTGATTGAGATATAATCTCCTGATATTGATTAATAACTTCATTAGGAACAGTAACTAACAAAATTTGAATAGGACTTTTTTCCTTGCTGGAGGATTTTCCCTTAATTATAGACCAATCTAAGGTAACTTCAGACAGAGGCATAGGAATATGCTGGCGAGCTTCATACTGAACCGCTTGAGGAATTTCTTCGTCGGTCATAGGAGGCAATTCAAAATCAGTAAAAAAACTACAAAAATCAGGAATAGGAAAAATCGAATCTCTTCCCTTAATATTCGCTTCTTTTAAAATAGCTCGAATAGCTTTGCTTACATCTTGGCTAGACACCGAAAAGGTATTTTTTGCAAAAGTTCTAAAAGGCTGTTCATAAAGAGAAGGGATGGATATCTCTCCGTAATTCTCCAATTTCTTTCTGCCTTTTTCTCCACTTACTTCTACGATTTTTATGCTGGAAGTGCCTATATCTATTCCTAAAAAACTTTTAGGATGTTTTCTAAAAATATTCCACATAGTTTTTCTTTTTCTTTATTTAAATATTATATCATTTCTAAAAGAAAAAAGAAAAAAACTTGTGGATAACTTTATTTCATTAAATTTATTATGTTCTTGTAAAATTAGATAAGCTTAAATTAATTTAATTTCTCTTTAGGTTTGGATTTTGCATAGGATTAAGTTTTATATTCAAAAAGCATAAGGAATTAAAAAATTCAGAAATATAAAAAATTTAGAAAATATGAAAAATATATAAATATAAAATAAATAATATTAAAAAATCAAAAAATAATATAAAAAATTAAAATAAAAATAATAAATAAAATATAAATAGATAAAGGTTGTAAAATATAAATGAATAAAGGTTATAAAATATAAATAGATAAAGGTTAAAGGTAAAAATTACAATTCCACAAAAGTGTCCGATCGGACACTTTTGTTGAAAGGTTAAATACGCGAAATTTATTTATTTTAATATTATTTTTATTTATTTTAATATATAAATATATTTATATTTATTTAAATATATTTTTAAATTATTTAATTTTTTATTTAAATATATTTTTAAATTATTTAATTTTTTATAAAATATTTATTATTATTTATTTAATTTTTATATTTTATTTTTATAATTTTTATTTATATAATTTTTTTATTTATTTTTATTTTTATTTTATATATTTTTTATAGCTAACTAATGAATATGAATGTCTTAATTTTAATCTTAATTTAGTTAATTTAATTAGCCGGTTTAGCTGATTATTTAATTCGCTTAATCTATTTAATTTGATTACATCAACGCTTTTAAGTCAATTAAAATGTTTTAATATTTTAATGAAAAAGTTCTTTGTTTTTATTAAAAATCTTCTATTAGATATACTCTTTCCTAAATTCTGTATTGGATGCGGCAAAGAAGGAAGTTATCTTTGTAAAGACTGCTTGTCTTTAATTGAAATCATAGAATATCAATTTTGCCCGGTCTGCGGAAAAAGAATTATTAATGGAAAAATCTGCGAAACCTGCAAAAAGAAAACAAATTTAAACGGCCTCTATTTTGCCGTTTCTTATCAAAATCAATTAGTTAAAAAACTAATCACTCAATTTAAATACAAGCCGTTTATTAAACAACTTTCTCCAATTCTTAGTTTTCTGATAATAACTCATCTCTCTGCTCTAAATAAAACCGACTTTTCTGAATTCAGTTTAATTCCGGTTCCGTTATCTAAAAAAAGATTGAAATGGCGAGGATTCAATCAATCCAAAGAAATAGCAAAGGAACTTTCTAAATATTTAAAAATTCCGGTTTTAGATAATACCCTATTCCGGAAAAAAGAAACCGTTCCTCAAACTAAACTAAAAAAAGAGCAAAGAAAAGAAAATATTAAACAAGTTTTTTTATGCGATAAACAAAAATTAAAAGAAAATAAAAAAATTTTATTAATAGATGATGTATATACTACCGGCGCCACTATGGAAGAATGCGCTAAAGTTTTAAAGCAAGCCGGAGTAAAAGAAGTCCGGGGGATAGTTATAGCGAGAGAATAAACTAAAACAACTAAATTGATAGATTATAATTACATCTAACCTACACTATTTCGGTTTTTTATCAAATTATATCTATCAAAACTCATTTTAATAAATTCTGTTAGAAAAATTTTTAAAACGGTGGGAGAGGGACTCGAACCCCCAAGTCCTTTCGGACCCTGGTTTTCAAGACCAGTGCATTGCCATTCTGCCATCCCACCACATTTTTGAAAATTTTAACCGAGCATGCTATTCCGTAGCTTTCACGAAGGATAGCCATGCTATTCCGTAGCTTTAGCAAAGGATAGCGG
>CAYUHA010000014.1:0-14581 GCA_964444395.1 uncultured Candidatus Saccharibacteria bacterium
GAAATTGGTTTTTGGATTGGAATTATTAGAAGTTGAACAAATTCTAAACTGTAAAGAATTAGGAAGCAGTTGATAGTGCATAAGGAGAGCAAGTAAAGGGCGGAGGAACTTCTTGCTCTCTTGACTTTACCACCATAGATAACCTATCAACTCCTCTAATATTTTAAGGAAGAAATTTTTTAAATTTTTCAAAGAGCTTTTAAAGTGATAATCGCTGTTATTATATTATAAAGTTTATCAATAGATGAAATTTTGTCAACCCTATGCACTATACAAGGACATCAGTGAAGCTTTTAGTAGATAAAGGTATATTTTTTAAGGCACAATAAATTGGTGAGGATTGCATATTCTATGTATATTCTGGTCCCTCTTTCTTTTTAATCCTTCCCCTTTAAAGGAGAGAGAAATTAAAGAATTTTTTTCTTTTTTCCTCTAGAAAAGGGAAAGAAAATAAATAAAGGAGGGGGTTAAAAAAGAAGGGGGGAATTAAGGAAAAAGAAAAAAGGAAGGGGAAGAGGATTAAGAAAAAGAAGATTAAAAAAGTGATTATATCTTCTTTTTGTCTATTGGTTTTTTCAAAATATGTTGATGACGATATTGCCTAAAAAGAAGAGTTTATGTATAATTTGATATATATATGCTTAATTCGCCAATTGAGGAGATTAAATCAAAATTAGATATTGTTGAAGTGATTGGGGATTATATTAAACTTCAGAAAGCAGGAGCAAATTATCGAGCCCTTTGTCCTTTTCATTCAGAGAAAACTCCTTCTTTTTTTGTGTCGCCGGCGCGTCAGATTTGGCATTGCTTTGGAGCATGCTCAGAAGGAGGAGATATTTTTAAATTTATAATGAAAATTGAAGGGGTAGAATTTGGTGATGCTTTAAGAATATTGGCTCAAAGAGCAGGCGTAAAATTAAGAAAACAAGATTCGAGATTGAAAACAGAACGACAGAGATTATATGAAATTTGCGAATTGAGTTGTCAATTTTTTGAAAAACAATTAGAAGGCAGTAAAAAAGGCAGACAGGCGAAATCCTATATTTTAAAAAGAGGAGTAAGCGAAGAGAGTATTAAAAAATGGCGGATTGGTTACGCTCCTGATACTTGGGAAGGGCTTTCAGATTTTTTAGTAGGAAAAGGATATAATAGGGAAGAGATAGTAAAAGCTGGATTAGCAGTTAAGAAACAAGATAATTCCTGTATTAATTCGTGCAACTATCCGCGCAAATCTGCTTCTATAATTTATGATCGTTTTAGAGGTAGAATAATTTTTCCTGTATTTGATTTAAATTCGCAAGTGATTGGATTTAGCGGAAGAGTGATTAGCCAGGAGCAGGAATTAACAGCAAAATATATTAATACTCCTAATACTTTTTTGTATGATAAAAGTAAGGTCCTTTATGGATTAGATAAAGCAAAAATAGAGATTAGAAAAAAAGATTTTTGTATTTTAGTAGAAGGTAATATTGATGCTGTTATGGTGAGTCAAGCTGGTTTTAAGAATGTAGTAGCAGTATGTGGTACTGCTTTAACTTTATATCAGCTAAAAGTTTTAAAACGTTATTCAGAAAATCTTATAACTGCGTTTGATATGGATATTGCCGGAGATTCGGCTACCAAAAGAGGAATAGATTTAGCTCAAAGCGAAGGATTTAACCTGAAAATAATTACTATGCCCAAAAACTTAGATCCAGCTGATATTATTTTTAAAAATCCAAAACAATGGGAAGAGCTTTTACAGCAAGCTAAATCCATACTTCAATTTTATTTTGATACCACTATTTCCCGTTTTGACTCTAAAACTCCAGAAGGAAAAAGAGAAATCTCGAAAATTCTTTTACCGATTATAAAAAGAATTCCAAACAAAATTGAGCAATCCTATTGGATTAGAGAGTTAGCAAAGGATTTAGAAGTTAAAGAAGAAATGGTGGAACAGGAATTAAAAAAGGCAAAAATTGAAAACAAAGAAATAGGCGAGGAAAGATTTTCAAATTCAGATTCAAACTTATCTCCAAAACCTCGAAGACAAATATTAGAAGAAAGGGTTATTTCTTTAATTTTGAGATCTCCTCAGCTTTTTCTGGATATTGATGAAAGTTACTTTTCTTATTTTTCAAAAAAAAGTCAAGAAATTTTAAAGATTTTTAAAAAAGAAGATATTTCTAAAAATGGAGTAGAGAATTTAAAAAAGAAGATTTCTGCTGAATTGGCTGATTTTTTAGACTATCTTTCCTTAAAATCGGAGATCGAAGACGATGGAATAGATTTAAACACAGAAGTTGCTAATTGTCTTAAGGAAATAAAGTTAATAGAAGTAAGAGAGAGGTTAGATAGTATTTCTAAAGAAATTAGGAAAGCAGAAGAAAAGAAGAATTCAAAAGAAATTAATAAATTAACTAAAGAATTTAATAAATTGGCTGGTGAGTTGATATAATTACATGATACTAATATAACGCAATATTATAGGAATATAGGAATCCCTCCTTCTCTTTAATCCTTCCTTTCCGGAGGAGTGAGAGGAAATAAAAAAAAGAGGAATTAAGGGCCTCCCCCTTTATTTATCCTCCCCTTCCTGTTTTTCCTTAATTCTCTCCCTCCTCCTCCTTAATCCTCCCCCCTCCCTTTTGGGAGGAGGATATTAGGTGGGGGAGGGGAAAGAACAGTGAATTTGCTGAATCTATTCGTACATTCGTAAAAATTTATAGATTCACTGATAAATATATGAAAAAAGTAAAAAAAATAACTAAAAAGAAAGTTAAGAAGCAGTCAAAAAAAAGAGCAAAGAAAGTTCTCAGGAAAAATATAAAAAAAAGCTTCAAAAAAGAAACAAAGAGTAGGGTTAAACCAAAGAGTGAAAAGAAGGTGAAAAGAAAATCTAAAAAGATATCTAGACCAACTTTTTCAAGAAGAATAATTACTAAAAAAAAGATTGACCAATTAATTAAAAAAGTAAGTCCTCGGGGATTTGTTACTTATTCAGAAATTTTATATTATTTTCCAGAGATAGAAAAAGATATAAAAGGACTGGAGAGATTATATCAAGAATTGGAAAAAAAGGATATTGAAATTAGAGAAGCTAAAGAGTTAATAGAGACGAAGAAAAAAACAGGAAAAGAATCGGTTCCAGAAAAGATAGATCCGATTCAAATGTATTTAAAGGATATAGGAAAGACGCCGTTTTTGACTGCAGAAGAAGAAAAAAGACTGTCTAAACGAATCGAAAAAGGAGATGAGGAAGCTAAAAGAAAATTAGCTCAAGCCAATCTTCGGTTAGTAGTTTCTATTGCGAAGAAATACGTAGGAAGGAGTCCGAATTTAACTTTTTTAGATTTAATTCAGGAAGGAAATTTAGGACTTTTTCGGGCGGTGGAAAAGTTTGACTGGAGAAAAGGATACAAGTTTTCAACCTATGCCACTTGGTGGATTAGACAAGCTATCACCAGAGCGCTTGCTGATCAAGCTCGAACTATCCGGATTCCGGTGCATATGATTGAAACTATTTCTAAATACACCCAAGTGCGAGAAAGACTTACTCAGCTCTTAGGAAGAAAGCCTTTGCCAGAAGAAATTGCAGCAGAAATGGGAGTTGAGGTGGATAAAATTCATCATATCAAGAAAATTTCTCAAAAAATAATTTCCTTGGAAACTCCGGTAGGGAAGGACGAGGAAGATAGTATTTTAGCTGAATTTGTAGAGGACAAAAAAGAAGTTCTGCCTTCTTTAGCAGCGGGGAGAACTCTTTTAAAAGAAAGGGTAAAAGAAATTTTAGTAGATTTAACTCCGAGGGAGCAGGAGATCTTATCAATGAGATTTGGACTGAAAAACGGAGTTATTCATACTTTAGAGGAAGTAGGGCAGAAATTTGGAGTAACCAGAGAAAGGATTCGTCAAATTGAAGCTAAGGCGTTAGATAAAATAAGAAAACATCGCGCTTTAAAGAAATTGAGAGAATATTAGGTCGATTAAAAGATAATAGTTAACATAATTCGCAGTGTTTAAATATTGGCGTGTTAAATTATTAAAGCGAAAATAATGAAAATATCTCAACGTGTTCAAGAGACTATAAGTTCTCCTTTGCGAAAGTTTCTACCTTTAGCTGAGTTGGCGGAAAAACAAGGAGTAAAAGTTTACTATTTAAATATTGGCCAGCCTGACTTGGAAACTCCTGAAGTTATTTTAGAAAAAATTAGGAGTTTTTCTAAAAAAACTGTAGCTTATGCGCCTTCCAATGGCTTTTTAAAGAGTAGAGAAGCTTGGGCAAAATATTATTTCAACCAGAATATTAAAATTAATGCTCAAAACCTTATTATTACTACTGGAGCCTCCGAGGCAATGCTTTATGCGTTATTGGTGATGATGGATTGGGGAGAAGAAATGATTGTATTTGAGCCATTTTATTCCAACTATAAAGCTCTATCCAAGATAACGGGAATAAAATTAGCTCCAGTGTTAACAAGAATTGAAGACAATTTCTCCTTGCCTGATAATAAAAGAATTATTGAAAAAATAAACAAAAAAACTAAAGCAATTTTAGTCTGCAACCCTAACAATCCTACTGGCACAGTTTATCCTAAAAGAGATTTAGAAAGAATTGTAAAGATAGCTAAAAAATATAAACTTTGGATTTTAGCAGATGAAACTTATAGAGAGATTGTTTTTGGTAAAAGTAAAGCGTTTAGCTTAATGAATTTTCCTTTAGTTAGAAATCAAGTGATTTTAGTTGATAGTATTTCTAAACGATTTTCTGCTTGCGGTCTTAGGGTCGGCTGTATTGCTTCTTATAATAAAGAAATAATTGATAATGTGTTAAAGCTTACCCAGTCACGTTTGGCAGCTCCAACTATTGAACAGTTAGCAGTAATTTCTTTTTTAAAGAACTCAAAAGAATATACTAAAAAACTTACTCAAGAATATTTTAAACGAACCCAATTAGTTTTTAACGCTTTAAAGAAAATTTCTGGAGCAGTACCTTGTCGGCCTCAGGGTGCATTTTATATAATTGTTAAATTACCAATAGACAATTCAGAGAAATTTATTTCTTGGATGCTTTCAAAATTTAGAGTAGATAATGAAACAATTATGATTTCGCCGGCTAAAGATTTTTATCAAACTAAAGGATTAGGAGAAAAAGAGGTAAGAATTTCTTGCGTGTTATCAAAAGATAAATTAGAAAGAGCAATGAGAATATTAACTGAAGGGATAAAAAAATATAATAGATATAATAGATTGTAAGGTTTAGATTGTAAGGTTGAACCTTACAAGTTGTAGTTTTGTAAGCAAGGATTTTAATATTTACAGATGCGAACCTGTACATATTTAAGATGCGGTCGTGGTCTAAATATGTACTGCTATTATTTTAAGCTATAGACCACTGCAAGAGCATAGCGATACATATTTTACCCACGATCGTGGGTAAAATATGTACAGTTTTAATTTTCTCCTTTATATTTCCTTTTTTCCTCTATTTCCTTTTTTCTCTATATCTCCTTATCCCTCTCCTTCTTTTGGAGGGAAAGGAAACAGGAGGGGGAGGCCCTTATAATTTCTTTCCTTCCTTTAGAGAAGGAGGAAATAGGATGAAAGTGTTGACTTATTTAAAATATTTTGTTAATTTTATTAATATGAATTCTGATAAGAAAAACTCTAAATCTTCCTTAATCAAAAAAGAAGGAATAGTTTTAGAGGCTCTTCCAAGTGCTCAATTCCGAATAAGATTGGATGATGGTAAAGAAATTTTAGCTCATCTTTCAGGAAAGCTAAGGCTTCATCGGATTCGGATTTTACCCGGAGACAAAGTAACCATAGAACTAAGTTCTTATGATGAGACAAGAGGGAGAATCGTGTATAGGAGAAAGTAAATCATTTCCCTGAAACAGGACTAAATTCAAAATTCAAAATTTTTATTTTTTAATATTAAAAAACTTTTAATTTTTAATTTTTACCCCGTCAAATAATCCGCTGTAGGCGGATTGGGCAGAAAGCCTATTTGACAGGAGTAAACTTTTAACTTGAGCGTAGTAAGCGAATGAAAGTACATTCATCTGTTAAAAAAAGATGCAAAGATTGCAAAATCGTCCGCAGAAAAGGACGATTATATGTAATTTGTAAAAATCCGAAACACAAACAAAGACAAAGATAATAAAATGTCAAATCTCAAATCTCAAAAATCAAATCTACATCTCAAAATTAAAATCTAATTTAAAAGTTTTGAGATTTGAGTTTTAAGTTTTGAGATTGACTGACCGAGCACTCAACGCTTTGAGTGCTCGGGAAGGAACATGCCTAGAATTGCGGGAGTAGACATTCCTGAGAATAAACAAATATTAATTGCTTTGACCTATATTTATGGAATAGGTCGGTCTTTAAGTAAAAAAATTTTAACTGAAGCTGGTATTGATTTTAATCGCAAAGTTTCTGAATTGAGTCCAAAAGAAATCAACAAAGTTAAAGAACTTATCGAAAAAGAGTATGAAATTGAAGGTAATTTAAGAAGAACGATAATGATGAATATTAAGAGATTAAAGGATATTGGATGTTGGAGAGGGATTCGTCATCTTAAAAAGTTGCCGGTTAGAGGACAAAGAACTCGAACTAATAACAGAACTGTTCGGGGGAATGTAAGAAGAACAATGGGAAGCGGAAGAAAACCGCCTCCGGCACCGAAGTAAGTTCAAAGTTCAAAGTTCAAAGTTCAAAGTTCAAATTTTTCAATATTAAAAAACTTTTAATTTTTAATTTTAAACTTTTAACTTGAGCGTAAGCGAATATGGGTAAAAAACGGATTATTAAAAAAACAGAAGAAGAGTTATTAAGAGAGAGGGATATAATTGAAACCGCGATAAAAAAGGAAAGAGTAAAAACTAGAGCCGAAAAAATTCAGGAAGGAAAAGTTTATATTTCCTCTTCTTATAACAATACTATTATTACTTTAACTGACCTTCAAGGGAATGTTTTAACTTGGCTTAGTGCTGGAAGTATTGGTTTTAAAGGGACGAAGAAAGCTACTCCTTTTGCTGCGTCTAAGGTAGCAGAGGCTTTCACTCAAACTGTTAAAAAATTAGGAGTGACAAAAGTTTGTGTTTTAGTTAAAGGAGTCGGAAGCGGGCGAGAATCAGCAATTAGAGCCTTAGCCACTCGAGGATTAGAAATTACTTCTATAAAAGATATTACTCCGATTCCTCATAATGGGTGCAGACCACCAAAAGTGAGAAGAGTATAATAACCGCTGATTTGACGCTGGTCTATTACGCGGATTTATATTGATTTTTTTGATCCGCGTTAATCTACGGTAGAGGTCCGGTGAAATCGGACTGAAAAGATCCGCGTTAATCTGCGTTTTTATAAAGTGAAAAATAGTAAATGTAAAATATGTAGGAGATTAGGAATAGTATTATTTCCTAAGTGTAAGAAGTTTTTTGCTCGTAAGCCTTATCCGCCGGGAGAGAAAAGGAAGAAAAGGTCTTCTTCTCTTTCTGAATACGGCAAAGAATTAAAAGAAAAACAGAAGCTTAGATACTGGTATAATCTAAGCGAACATCAGTTTAGGAAATATGTAAAAGAAGTTTTAGAGAAACGGGGAAAAGTGGAGGATGCTAGCTCTTTGTTGATAAAAAAATTAGAAAGACGATTAGACAATGTAATTTTTCGATTAGGATTTGCGACTTCTCGAAGTCAAGCTAGACAGATGATTACTCATCGTCACTTTTTAATAAATAACAAAATAATTAATATTCCTTCTTATCAGGTGAAGGTTGGTGATATAATTACTGTGAAACCTTCTTCTCGTAAAAAGAGTCCTTTTTGCAATCTTCCTTCTTTGCTTAAAAAATACAATTTCCCTTCTTGGCTTAAGTTTGATATTAAGGAATTAAAAGGGGAAGTAGTAAAGGAACCTTCAACTGAAGAGTGCATTCCTCCTATAGAAATTTCTTCAATTTTTGAATATTATTCAAGATAAAATTAGACAACAGATAACAGATAACAGATAACAAATTTTTTGTTAACTGTTAATTGTTAACTGTTAACTGAATTTATGTTTTCTTTTCCTTCTAAACCAAAGATTATTGAGAAAAAGGGAGAAAATTTTGCAATTTTTGAGGTCGCTGAGTTGTATCCCGGTTATGGTACAACTATTGGAAACTCTTTAAGGCGAGTTTTGCTTTCTTCTATTCCTGGAGCGTCGATTACCCAAATAAAAATAAAAGGGATTCAGCATGAATTTTCAACCATCCCTGGAGTATTAGAAGATGTAATTTTAATTATTCTAAATTTAAAAAAGTTGAGATTTAAGCTTTTTTCGGACGAGCCTCAAACCGCGATTTTGAAAGCGAAAGGAGAAAAAGAAGTTAAAGCTGCTGATTTTAAACTACCTTCCCAAGTGGAAATAGTAAATAAAGATGCCCATATTGCCACTTTAACTGACAAGAAAGCAGACCTTGAAATTGAAGCTCGAATTGAGAAAGGCATAGGTTATGAACCTGTAGAAAGAAGAAAGAAAGAGAAATTACCGATAGGTTTTATTGCAATAGATGCAATTTTTAGTCCTATTAAGAGGGTTAGTTATTCGGTAGAGAATATGAGAGTGGGGGAGAGGACTGACTTTGACCGTTTAAAGATTGAAATTGAAACTGATGGATCTATTACTCCGGAGGAAGCATTTTCATATGGTTCAGAGATTTTGGTTAAACATTTTTCTTTACTTACAGATGCTTTTAAAAAAGAAGAAAAGGTTTCTAAAGAAATAGAATCTCAAAAAACAAAAGGAGAATCAACCAAACTTTCGTCCAAAGATATTGAAGATAAAGGTCAAGATAAAGTTGAAGATTTAAAAATTTCTTCTAGAATTATTGGTGTTTTGGTAAATAATAATATTAAAACACTCAAAGATATTTTAAAAAAGAAAGAAGATGATTTACTCTCTTTAGAGGGAATGGGAAAGAAAGGAGTAGAGGAAATAAAAAAAGCGTTAAAAAAGTTAGGATTACAATTAAAGTAAAAAATGCGTAAACACAAATCAGGGAGAAAATTACACAGAAAAAAAGACCAACGAAAGGCTTTGTTAAAATCAATAGCTAGTTCTGTTATTTTAAAAGAAAAGATAAAAACTACTGAAGCTAAAGCTAAAGAAGTTTCAGAGCTTTTGGAGAGATTTATAACTCAAGCTAAAAAAAATGACTTACATTCAAAAAGAATGATATTTAATTTTTTTGCTTTAAAGGTTGCTGAAAAATTAATAAACAAGATTGCTTTAAGATATAAAGAGAGAAAAGGAGGATATGTTAGAATTATTAAATTAGGTCCGAGAAAATCAGACGGGGCAAAGATGGCAATTATTGAACTCGTGAAATGAAAAATAGAGATTAGTTGATAGAAAATGGAAATTAGTATGGAAATTGGAAAATAGAAAAGCGCAGCAAGGCTGTTGTCCTGAGGCGAAGTTGAAGGGTCTTATGGTTATAAGAGATTCTTCGTCGCGGAGCCTGTGCTGAGCAATAGCGAAGTGCTCCTCAGAATGACAACTTCATTATTAATTTCTAATTTCAATTTTCTATACCATTTTCTAATTTCTAATAATCAATTTCCAAAACAATGGAGCGTCAAACTCACATTATTGATGCCACGAACAAGATTCTTGGGAGGTTAGCCACTGAAATTGCAATTTTGTTGCGTGGCAAACATAAACCCGATTTTGTTCCTTATAAAGATAAAGGAGATTTTGTTATTGTTAAAAATATAAAAAATATTAAATTAACAGGAAAAAAGGAAGAAAAAAAGATTTATTATCATCACTCAGGATATATAGGAGGTTTAAAAAAGACGCCGTTTAAAAAATTATTTGAGAGAGATCCTTCTGAAATTTTAAGAAAAGCAGTGTGGGGGATGCTTCCTAAAAATAAATTGAGGGCTAGACAAATTAAACGTTTGAGTTTTAAATAAAGTTTATTAATCATTAATAATTTTAGTTTAGTATGCCAAAAAAAGTTAAAAAATCAATTAAAAAAGAAAAAGAGTCCAAGAAAAAAGAAAAAAAAGAAAAAGAGGTGAAGAAGACAAAGAGAGTAAAAAAGGCAGGCGAAATAAAAAAAGAAACAAAAAAAGAAACAATTAAAAAAGCAGTCAAAAAGCCAAAACCGATTTCTCGACCGGTAAGATATTATCAAGCGATTGGGAAAAGAAAAACTGCAATAGCACGAATTAGGCTTTGGACCAAAGGAGAAAAAGAGTTTTTGATTAATGAAAAACCGTATCAAGAATATTTCCCCACTTTTGAACTTCAACAGATTGCCTCTGCTTCTTTAAGAAAGATGAAATGTTTAGATAGGTTTAGGGTTTTGGCTAAAGTGAAAGGAGGAGGAATTCATGCTCAGGCAGAAGCGGTAAGACACGGGACCGCTCGGGTTTTGATTCTTTTTAATCCTGATTTCCGTAAGAGGTTAAAGAAAGCGGGATATTTAACTCGGGATCCAAGAATGAGAGAAAGAAAGAAGTTTGGGTTAAAAAGAGCCAGAAGGGCTCCGCAATGGCAGAAGAGATAGTGTATTTAAAAAATAAAACCAGAGAATTCTTCTCTGGTTTTTAGTTTGTAAGGTTGAATCTAGTTTGTAAGGTTGAACCTTACAAGTTGTAGTTTTGTAAGGTTTTTTAATTTTATAAATATTTATAAATACAAACCTGTACATATTTAAGATGCGGTCGTGGTCTAAATATGTACTGCTATTATTTTAAGCTATAGACCACTGCAAGAGCATAGCGATACATATTTCACCCACGTCGTGGGTAAAATATGTACAGTTTTAATTTTCTCCTTTATATTTCCTTTTTATATTTTCTTTTCCTCTCCTCCTTTTTTATTTCCTCCCTTTTTTGGGAGGAGGAGGAAAGAAGAGGGAGAGATTCTCCTTATTCCTCCCTCTCCAAAGGAGAGGGAGGAATAAGGAGGTGGAGGAAAAAAGAAGACTAATAAGAATTATTTTTTATTATCTACTACTTATATTAATTTATTCAAAAATAAGAACACCTAAGTGTTGCCGGCGTTTATATAGTACAATTTCTTGACAAATATATATTATGGGTATATACTCATAATAAATAATAAACTTTATCAAATATAATAAATTGTAAAGATTTAAAAGGTTGAACCTTACAAGAAGTAATTTAATAAAAAAAGGTCGACTATATTAACTTAATTAAAGTAAAATTTATGATAAACGAAATTAATTCAAGAGGATTTGGCAGAGGAGGAAGATTTAGAGCTCCTGGTTCCGGAGGCAGAGGCAGGCAGCCTGGTGGTTTTGGATTAGGCCCGGCGGGAGAGTGTGTTTGCACTAATCCTAAATGCAAACATAAAGTGTCCCATACTAGGGGAATTCCTTGCTATACTTTAAGATGCGAGAAGTGCGGGAGTCCAATGATAAGAGAGAGATAGAAACTAAATTGAACGCAATCATTAAATGCGAGTTCATACGAATTAGATGCGATGCTAGCGATAATAATTATAAAATCTTAAATTCAAATCCTAATTTTAAAAATTTACTGTCAACGAATTTACGAATCAATACAATTTCTTTCCTGCTACTCCTCCTCTCTTAGAGAGAGGAATTAAAGAAGCCTTCTCCTCCTTGATCCTTTCCCTTCAAAGGAGGGAGAGGAAAAATAAGGAAAAGGAGAAGAAAAAAAGAAGAGGGTGGATAAAATTTTCCATTTTTTCGGAAAAGGAGGAAGAAGAAAAAGAGTGGTGAATAATTCTCCCTTTTAAAAGGAAGAGAAAGAAGATAAAAAAAGAAGATAAAAAGGAACTTTTATCTTAATCTTTTCTCCTCAGACCAAAAGAGAGGAGAAGAAAAAAGGGGAAGGGATAATGAACTTACTGAATTCATTCGTAAAGATTTGTAGATTCGTTGATAAGTGCAGAATTTAGGTATTAGGTTTTGGATTTATCTTCATAATAATTCATTTAAGAGATATGAAAATTTGTATTACTACAATTGGTTCTGATTTAGATTCTCAAATTGATGTTCGTTTTGGGAGAACGCGGTATTTTCTTTTATTAGATGAAAAAGGAAAATTAGAAGAAGCAATATTGAATTCAGGAGTCGGAGCGATGAGAGGAGCGGGAATTGCAGCTGCTCAAACAATTTCTTCTAAAGGAGTTGAGGTTTTGATAACTGGAAATATTGGACCAAATGCATTAAATGTTTTAAAGGCTATTGGGGTTAAAATTTTTTTAGCTCCATCACATCTTACAGCAAAACAAGCATTTTTAGAGTGGAAGAAAGACAAATTAAGTCAAATTCAGGAGTCTACTGTTTCCGGTCATTTTGGCTGCAGAAGGGGCTTTGGTCCAGCTGGTCCGCGACGAGCTTCTCGTAGATCTTAAGAACTATGAATCCTCAATTAATCTCAATAATTAGTACTTTAATAAATCTTGGTTTAGGAATTTCTAAACTAATTTTCGGTTTTTTGATTGGAAGTATAGCTTTAATAGCTGATGGGGTGCATTCCGGAATAGATGTTTTTTCTTCTTTTGTCACTTTTTTAGGTTTTCGAGTGTCAAAAAAGCCAGTTGACGAGAAACATCCCTATGGGCATCAGAAAGCTGAAAGCTTGGCAGGTTTTTTGGTTGTAGTTCTTTTAGTAATCTCTGGCGTCTGGATTTTATATGAAACAGGAAAAAGATTTTTTGGAGAAGAGATTGCAAAGCCGTCTGTAGGAGCAGTTATAGTGATAGGAGTTTCAATTTTGCTCACTGAAATTTTAGCCAGATTAAAGTTTCATTATGGAAAAAAGTATCGCTCACTTTCTCTTGTTGCCGATGCCGAACATTCTAGGGCTGACGTTTTATCTTCGATAGGCGTTTTGGTTGGGTTGGGTTTAATTAAATATTTTAGTTTAGCTGACGTTGTAATTGCTTTAGGAATAGGAGGATATATTCTTTTTAGGGCTTTTTGGATAGGGAAAGAGATAACCGATTCTTTACTGGATGTTGCCAACAAAGATGTTGAAGAGAGAATTAAAAAAATCTGCAGAGCTCATAATATAGAGGTTTCTGACTTAAAAAGCAGAAAGATTGGAGCAGTCAATTTTGCTGAAGTTAAAATTAAACTTCCTCCTAAATTAAAAGTAGAAGATGTTCAAAAAATCACCGAAGCCTTAGAGGAAAGATTTCTCAAAAATATTCCAGAATTAAAACAAATAGTTATTTCTGTTGAGGCTTATCAAGTAGCGAGAAGTGTTATATTAACTAAGTTTGGCGAAAAGATAGGGGAGTTGGAGGGATTTGAACGAATTGGTCCTAAAAAGTTAGGAGAAAGATTAATTATACCTCTTCAGCAAGAACGGGAAGAAATTAGTCCTCGTTTTGGAGAAGTTCGATATTTGGTAATTGATAAAAAAGCGGGAAAGATTTTTTTAAAAAAGATTATTAAAAATCCTTATTTCAAAAAAGATACTCCTCATGGAGCAAGATTCGCTAAAGCTGTTAGGGCGGATAAGGTTCTAGTTTACCAGATAGGGCCTAACGCAAAGCAAACTTTGGAAAATTTTGATATTAAAATTAAAATAATTCCCTTTGGGAAAAATATCAATACTCTTTTAGAGGAGATTAAGAAAGAAGATGATAAAAAAGACTAAACAAATCGCTATCACTGGAGGCAAAGGCGGAACAGGCAAAAGCACTGTTGCTGTTTTATTAGCTAATAAATTATTTAAGAAAGGAAAAAAAGTAATTCTTTGTGATTGCGATATCGAATGTCCTAATGATTATTTATTAACTGGTCAAAAGTTGAAAAAATCGGTTAAAAGAGTTTATGCGGAATTTCCAAAATTAAATAAGAGAAAGTGTAAAAAATGCGGTTTATGTGTCAGAGCATGCAGAAGCAATGCTATATTTCAAGCGCCGGGTAAATATCCAGTATTTATTAAAGATTTATGTTCTGGATGCGGGGTTTGTTGGACCGTTTGCCCTTATGGAGCAGTTGAGCCAAGAAAAGAAGAGATTGGAAAGATATACCTCAATAAAGTTCAAAGTTCAAAGCATGCTCCGTACCGTCCGTCTTGGCGGACTGGTTCGGGGTTTAAAGTTCAAAGTTTTTGGTTGGTGACAGGAATGGCGAAGTCGGGGTTGGAAGAGACCGGACCTGTGGTTTTAGAAACAAAAAAATTTGCTTTAAGTTTGGCAAAGAAAGTTAAAGCAGATTATATTTTATTTGACACCGCAGCTGGTACGCATTGTCCGGTGATCTCTGCACTTTTAGATTGCGATTTTGCTTATGTGGTTACTGAACCTACTCCAATGGGCGCTTATGATTTAAACTTGATTTTAGATTTATGCGAAAAATTAAAAGTGCCTGTTAAGATAATTTTAAATCAAGCTGATTTAGGCAATAAAAATAAAGTTATAAAAGTCGCGGAGAACTATAAAGTTAAAATTGAAAAAGAAATTCCTTATTCCAAACAGATTGTTAAAGCTTATTCTAAAGGAGAACTATTATCAATGTATTCTGAATTGTCAAATATAATTCAAAACAAGCACCAAATCCAAAATTACAAATCCTAAACAAATTCAAAGCACCAAATTCAA
>CAYUHA010000015.1:0-13919 GCA_964444395.1 uncultured Candidatus Saccharibacteria bacterium
CTTTATCATCTTTATCTATTTTCATTATTCTTACTCCTTGAGTAGCTCTGCTTATTTTAGGAATTGAAGAAATTTTTATTCTAATTACTCTGCCGTTTTTAGAGATAACAATTAAATCTTCTTCTTCTCCGGTTAATATTTTTGAAGAAATTAAACCTCCAGTTTTTGAGGTAATTTTTGCGGTTTTTATCCCTGAACCTCCTCTTTTCTGAAGCCGGTATTCTTTTAGGTCTGTTCTCTTTCCATAACCATTTTCACTAACCACTAACAGGTATTGTTTTCCTGTGTTTTGTGTTTGAGTTTTGAGTTTTGAACTTTGAACTTTGAACTTTTTTATTATATCCATGCCTATTACCTCATCATCTTTTTTTAATCTAATTCCTCTTACTCCAGCCGCAGTTCTTCCCATTTTTCTTATATCCTTTTCTTTAAATCGGATTGCCTGCCCTTTTTTTGTTACTAGAATTATTTCATCTTCTCCGCTACTTTTGCATACTTCTTTTAAGGAATCTCCTTTTTTAAGTGCTATGGCGATTAAGCCGGATCTTCGGACATTGTCAAATTCTTTAATATCAGTTTTCTTTATTATACCTTTTTTTGTAACCATAAGTAAATATTTTATTTCTGCTTGTTTGGGTTGGGTGAAGGATGTTTTTTCTTTTTTTGCTGCGAACAAAGATAAGATTTTTTCTTGGGGAGAAATTTCTAAAAAGTTAAGCAGGCCTCGGCCTCGGGCTAATCTTTTTGCTGGGGGAATTTCGTAAACTAAGGTGCGAAAAACTTTTCCAGAATCAGTAAAGAAAAATAAATAATCATGGGTTTTTGCTGAAATGAAATGTTCGACAATATCATCTTGGATGGTTTTAGTTCCTACCATTCCTTTTCCTCCTCTGTGTTGTTTTCGATAACTTGAAGGAGAGATTCTTTTAATATACCCTCCCTTAGTAAGGGTTATAATTGTGTCTTCTTGAGGGATTAAATCTTCTTCAGAGATTTGTCCTATTCCTTGAACATAGACTTTTGTCCTTCTTTCGTCTCCAAAGCTCTCTTTAGCGGTTTTTAATTCTTTTTTGATTATTTCTTTTATTTTTTGAGGACTTTTTAAAATAGCAGAAAGTTCTTTGATTTCTTTTCGTTTTTGCTTTAACTCTTCTTCAATTTTTTTTCTTTCTAGCTTAGCCAATGCTTGAAGTTTTGTTTCTAGTATGGCGTTTGCCTGAATTTTTGTCAGTTTAAATTTTTTAATTAAGTTTTTTTCAGCGTCTTCCCGATTAGTAGAAGATTTAATAGTTTTAATGACTCTATCTATTTTAGTTAGACACTTATGCAGGCCTTCTAATATATGAGCTCGTTGTTTTGCTTTTTCTAAATCAAACTTTGTTCTTCTGCTTATTACCTCTTTTCGATGAGAGATAAAGTAACTGAGAAGCTCGGTTAGCCCTAAAATTTTTGGCTGAATTCCGTCTACTAATGCTAACATATTCAGATGAAAAGTTTTTTGAAGGTCGGTGAATTTATAAAGGCGATTTAAAATTTTTTGAGGATAAGCATTTTTATGCAAATCAATCACAATTCTTAGTCCTTCTTTGTCTGATTCGTCTCTAATATCTTTTATTCCTTCAATTTTTTTCTCTTGAACTAATTTTGCCATCTGCTCAATCAATCCTGACTTTTGGACCCTAAACGGAATTTCAGTGATTAAAATTTGATTTGTTTTTGAATTTTCTTTTTCTATTATTTCTGCTTTGCCTCTGGTAACTATTGGTCCTTTGCCTTGAGAGTAACTAGTAATTAATTCTTTTTTATTGTAAATTAATCCTCCGGTAGGGAAGTCCGGACCTTGGATATATTTAAAAAGATCTTCGGTGGTTGCTTGTGGATGGTCAATAAGATAAATTACTGCATCAACCACTTCAGAGAGGTTGTGGGGAGGAATATTGGTTGCCATTCCAACTGCAATTCCCAATGTTCCATTTAAAAGAAGTTGGGGAAGAGGAGAGGGGAGTACCACTGGTTCTTTTTTTGTAGCGTCGTAATTGTCTGTGAAATCAACTGTGTTTTTTTCGATGTCCTTAAGCATTTCTTCGCCGATTTTTGTCAACCGGCATTCTGTGTACCTAGAAGCGGCTGGTGGATCTGAGTCTATGCTCCCCCAGTTGCCTAGCCCATCGATTAACGGATATCTCAGAGAGAAATCTTGAGCCAATCTTGCCATAGCGTCGTAGATTGGTATGTCTCCATGGGGATGATATTTTGCCATTGTCTCTCCAATTACTGCTGCAGATTTTCTATATTTTGCAGTATGGTTTAATCCCATATCGCTCATTGCGTATAGAATCCTTCGGTGGACTGGTTTTAAACCGTCTCTGACATCAGGCAAAGCTCTGGCAATGATAACTGACATCGCGTAGTCAATATATGATTCTTTCATCTCTTGTACTATTTCTCTGGGCTTGACATAGCCAATCTCAATATTCCTGTTGTTTTTGTCTTGGTGTTGATTTTGTTTTTGTGAACTAATAGGCATATTTTTTTCTTTGTTTATTTTTCAGGTTTAAGCATTGTGTTTGTAGCAGTAGTGGCGATAGATTGTTTTAGTAAATCTTTTAATTCTTTTATATCTTTTTTAAGGTCTGAAATTGATTTTTTTTCTTGTTCAAAATTAGGAAGATTTAGTTTTCTAATGGTTTCTTCTTTTCTAAGCTCCTTTATTCTTTTTTGAGCTGTTTTAACCCACCAGAAACTAAGAATTCCTGCTAAAATAATCACAATAATCCATAGTATAAACTTTCGTTTAGTTTCTGATAAATTCTGAATTTTATTGTAAATATTAAATAGAAAATTCAATTAATAAAAATCCAAAATTCTATATCTAAATCCTAAACAAATTCAAATATCAAAATCCAAAATAAATTATTTCTAAATCTGTTTTAAGTTTTGAACATTTGAATTTTGATATTATTGAATTTAGGATTTTGAATTTAGAATTTGATTTATTACGGCTTCAAAACTATTATTTTTATTTCTTCTCCAGACAGGTTTTTCTTTTTGATAATCAATTTGTTTTGAGGTTCAATTGAACTTTGCCCCATTACTTTTAAAAATTCTTTTAAAGATTTTAGTTTTAATTTTAATTTTGGAATTTGGTAATGCATAGGGATAACAATTTTAGGTTCGATTTGGTTAATAATTTCCGAAGCTTGTTTTGAGTTTATAGTGTCTGTTCCGCCTATTGGTATTATTAAAATATCTACTTCGCCAATTTCTTCTAACTGATTTTTGTTTAATTCTTTTTGTTTTAAATTTCCTAAATAGCAAATACGAATTTCTTCAGATTCAATAGTATAAATAGTATTTCTTTCACTTTGTTTATCAGAAAGCTCTTTACTGGGAATGCCTTGGATAAATACTCTTTTTACTTCATATTCTCCGGGCCCTGAGATTAGAAAAGGGTTTCCTTTTATTGATTTAAGGTTATGGTGTTGATTATGACTTATTAGTAAAATATCTGCGGAAAGAGATGGAGGTTTTAATCCGATTTCTTTGGAAAATGGATCAATAACGATGTTGACCTGACCATCTTTTATTTTTTGAGTGATAATTTGAAAACAATTTTGTCCGTGCCAAATTATATGCATAGTGTTTTCATTTTATCATTAATAAAGTTTTAATTCAACAATCTGTGCTGGTTTATATGATACGTTTTAAGGTTTTTAAAAATCTATTTTCTCGGCACACGGCCGTGTGCCGAGAAAATAGATTTATTAATTTAAGTGCGGCTTATTTTTAGATTGGCTTCTGCTCTAATTTTTTTCCAATTTTGACAAGAATGCTTCTTCTTTAGGAAATAATAACTACCTGTTATTCCAATCATTGCAGCATTATCAGTGCATAATTTTTTAACTGGAACCAAAAAATTAACTGTCGGCAGTTGAGTATTAATTATTAATTTAAATTGTTTTTTTAATTCTTGGTTCGCTGCCACCCCTCCCCCAAGTAGAATAGTTTTTACTTTGTGAAATTTCGCCGCTTTAATGGTTTTTAAAATTAATACATCAATGATTGCTTGTTGTGTTTCTTCGCACATTTGCTGAATATATTGTTTTGAGTTTCTTATTTTCGGAGGGCGTTTTTTGAAGTCATACAAAACTGCAGTTTTCAAACCAGAGAAGCTAAAATCGTAATTTTTAGAATAAATCATTGGCCTCGGCAATTTAGCGGAGGCCAGACCTCCGCAAGCTCGCGGAGGTCTGGCCTCCGCAAACTTCGCTGCTTCCGCAGCGATAGCTGGTCCTCCCGGATATCCTAATCCTAAAATTCTGGCAATTTTATCAAAACATTCTCCAGTAGCGTCGTCTCGAGTTTCTCCAATTATTCTGTATTTTCCAATGTCTTTCATCAGGATTAACTGGGTGTGCCCTCCGCTTACTACTAAACATATCGCAGGAAAGACTTGAGATTTGAGATTTGGTATTTGAGATTTGTCAATGAAGTTGGCGAATATATGTCCTTCAATATGATTGACTGGAATGATTGGTAGATTCCAGAAATAAGAGAGAGCTTTGGCAAAATTTACTCCCACCCATAAGCAAGGTTCCAACCCCGGTCCTACTGTTACAGCAATAGCATTTATGTTTGGTTTTTTATAATTTTCGAAAAATTGTGTTAGGTTTTTTAGTAAAGTTGGTTCTCTTTCTAAAATTTCTTTTAATATTTGTAATTTATAATTTGGAATTTGTTTGTTATTTGTAATTTGTCCCGGCGAAGTCCAGGATCCTTGATGAAATCGGGATTTGGAAATTGGAAATTGGATATTGGAAATTTTAAGGAGTTTAGCTCCTTCTAAAGCCCGAATTAAAACTGGAACCAAATTCTTTTGATGTTCGCGTTTAGCAAGAGTTGGATATACTCCTCCATATTTTTTATGAATTTCAACCTGCGAGGAGACCACATTGGATAAAATTTCAAACTTTATTTGTGTAAATCCGCGTTGTGGCTTGTCTTTATCTGCTTTTATAACTGCTATACAGGTATCGTCGCAAGATGTTTCAATGGCGAGAATATTCATATTATTATATGTTATAAAAATGTTTGCTTTTTTTCAATTTTTTTTTATAATAATGATAATTGATAAATGATAAATGACCCTATCGTCTAGTGGTTAGGACCTTGGGTTTTCATCCCAAAAACCGGAGTTCGAATCTCCGTAGGGTCGCCATCAGTTATTCAGTTCAATTAGGTATTTTTGAGAATTAATAAAAATAATTCTTATTAGTTTTTTCTCCTCCTCTTTATTCCTCCCTTCAAGGGAGGAGGAGAAAATAGATTAAGAAGAAAAGGGAAATAAGAAAAAAGAAGGAGGAATTAAAAAAAAGAAGCGGTAAGTATTTATGGAAAATATTTATGGAAATTAATTATTTAAGGGCAGGTTATGCTTCTGACTTTAAAAATCCTTTAAATAGAAAAATTTTTAGATTTTTTGAAATTCTGCCCGGTGCTCTTTCTTGGTCAACTTTAATTTTAGTAATTATTTTATCTTGGAAAAAACCAATATGGATAGCGGTATTTATTATTTTATTTGACCTTTATTGGCTTTTCAGAACTATCTATTTTTCTTTTCATCTTAGGGGTGCTTATCAGAGAATGAAGAGATATGAAAAAATAGATTGGCTTAGAAAGTTAGATAAGCTTAATCCTAAAGATTACACAATTAGAGTTTCTAATTGGAGAGATATTTACCAATTAATAGTCCTTCCCAGTTATAAAGAGTCATTGCAGATTATTAGAGAAACCTTTAAGGCTTTACAGAATAGTGATTATCCGAAGGATAAAATGATTGTGGTTTTAGCATTAGAGGAAAGGGCAGGCAGGACTGCAAAGGAGATAGGAGAGATTATAACAAAGGAGTTTGGCGATAAATTTTTTAAAGTTTTATGTACCTTTCATCCCTCTAATTTATCTGGAGAAATCGCTGGCAAGGGAGCCAATGAGACTTGGGCAGTGAAAACAGTAAAAGAAAAAGTTATTGATGTTTTAGAAATTCCTTATCAGAATATTATTATCTCCAGCCTGGACGCCGATACTTCAGTTTTTCCAAGATATTTTAGTTGTCTTACTTTTCACTACCTGACCTGCAAAAAACCGTTTAGAACAAGTTATCAGCCAATTCCACTTTTTATTAATAATATTTGGGAAGCTCCTTCTTTTTCTAGAGTATTTTCTTTTTCAAGCACTTTCTGGCACACTATGAATCAGGAAAGACCGGAAAGTTTGGTTACTTTTTCCTCCCATTCTATGAGTTTCAAAACTTTGGTTGAAGTTGGCTTTAAGCAAACCAATATCATTCAAGATGACTCAAGAATTTTTTGGCAGTGTTTTCTTAAATTTAACGGTGATTATAGGACTAAACCTATTTATTATCCTGTTTCAATGGATGCTAATGTTTCAAAAAATATATGGAAAAATGTGATAAATATCTATAAACAACAAAAAAGATGGGCTTATGGAGTGGGGGAGATTCCTTATGTATTTTTTGGATTTTTGAAAAATAGAAAGATTCCTTTTGTTAAGAAGTTTTTTTATGGATTTAATTTGTTAGAATCTCACTGGTCCTGGGCGACCAATTCTATAATTATATTTTTATTGGGCTGGCTACCATTAATTTTAGGAGGTCATCAATTTTCTCAAACTTTAATTTCTTACAATTTGCCGAAAATCACCAGTTATATTTTAACATTAGCAATGATTGGTTTGATTGGTTCAATTTATATTAGTATTGTCTTACTTCCTCCTAGACCTCCTCAATATGGAAAATTTAAATATTTATTTTTGATTTTGGAATGGCTTTTAATCCCAATAATGATGATATTTTTCAGCGCTTTGCCGGCTTTACATGCCCAAACTCATTGGATGTTAGGAAAATATATAGGTTTTTGGGCAACTGAAAAATTTAGAAAACATTAGCGAAGTAAATAGGTTGTAAGGTTCAACCTTATAAGATTATAAAATGTATTCACCCTGTCAAAATAATCTGTAGAACAAATTAAAATTTTAGATTAAAATTTTATTTGACAGGATAAACCCTGTTAAACCCAAGGGAATTCTGCCTATAGCAGAATTGTTTAACAGGGTAAAGGTCGGAAATAAAAATTTAATTAAATAAATCATCTATAATTTATGAAAAATAAAATCATTTTCTGGGGTATCATTGGTATAGGAATAATTTTTGGGGCAGTGGTTATTGCTGATTTTGCTTTAGAGAAAAAATGGTTGGAAGCTGGCATATGGGATATGATAGGGGGCGCTGGAAGAGTGGTGGATTGCGGAAAAGCAGTGCAAAAATGCATTAAAGATGGAGAAAAATGCGTGGAAAGAGCAAAGAAAATAATTACCAAATGTGATGAGCATTATGAAAAACGAAAACAAAGATGCGCTAAATACGAGAAAAGAGGAGAGAAATATATACAGCGTTGTGAAAGAATAAAACAGGCATACTCAAGATATATTCAAAGATGCGGGCAAAAATTAAATGAATGCAATTCAAAAGCAGAAGCATATAAATCTAAATATCCTGATAGAATAGAGCGATATGAAAAAATGCTTTTAGGGTGCAAGAATACTAATGATAAATGCATCTCAAGAGCAGAAAGAATTAAAGAAAAAGCGGAAAGTCGGTATCAGAGATGTTTGAAAAAAGCAGAGAAAAGAAAAAAAAGATATCGCAGATTTGCAGAGTTTTGCAGGAAAAGAGCTGAGGCGGGCTATAAAATATGTAGAGGAAGAGCTATAGTTAAACAAGCGAAAAACATTAAAAGATGTAATAAGGCAAAAAATCGTTGTTTTGAAAGCATAAGAAGGAAATGCGGAGAGATATTTTAAAATTACCACTATAATAATAAGAGAAGTTTAAGGGATAAATGGGCTGTAAGGTTTGGGCTGTAAGGTTCAACCTTGCAGGATAAAAACATTTTGGAAAATTTTTGCTTTTAATAAAATGAATGCTGTGTTTCAGTAAATATTTTTCTCTTTTTTAATTTTTTCTTTTTCTTTTTATCCTCTTCCTCTTTTAATTCTTTCTCCTTCTTTTTTAATTCTCCTTTCTCCCTAAAAGGGAGAAGGAGATAAGAAGGAAGGATTATTTTATTTCAGTTTTATTCAAGGTGAATTTTCTCCTTGAATTTTTTTAATTTTTCTTGAAGCAAAGGATAGTTTTTTAATTGAGGATCTTTTTCTAAAGTTTCTTTAGCAGACTGCCGGGCTTTTTCAACTAATGATATATTGGTAAGGGCTTTCATTGCTAAATCCGGCATACCCCATTGTTTTTGGCCAAATAAATTTCCAGGTCCTCGAATTTTTAAATCTTTTTCAGCTAACTCAAAGCCGTTTTCGCAGGAAATCAGAGCTTTAAGCCTCTGTGCGGTTTTTTTGGCAGGGGAGTCAGTAAATAAAAAACAAAATGATTGATATTTAGATCTTCCTACTCTTCCTCTAAATTGATGAAGTTGAGCTAATCCAAATCTTTCCGCCCCTTCAATCATCATTACTGTTGCATTAGGAATATCAATTCCTACTTCAATTATGGAAGTCGATACTAAAATATCAATTTTTTTGTTTTTAAAGTCTTTCATTATTTTTTCTTTCTCTTTGAGCTTCATTTTTCCGTGGAGCATTCCCAGTTTTAAATCAGGAAAGATTTTTTTTGATAATTTTTCATATTCTTCTTTCACTGCCTTGACTTCTGTCCATGATGTTATTTTGGGTTGTGCTTTTTGCTGGCAGGACTGAGAGTTTTGAACTTCAATCCGTGGACATATTACAAAAACTTGCCTTCCTTTTTTAACTTGTTTTCTAATAAATTCATAGGCTTTTTTTCTATTTGCCGGCGCAACTACTTTTGTGATAATTTTCCTTCTTCCTTTTGGCAGTTCATCTATTAAAGAGAGGTCTAAATCTCCATATACAGTCAAAGCCAAAGTTCTTGGGATAGGAGTGGCAGTCATTGAAAGCAAATGGGGAATTATTATCTCCGCGTTTGTTTCGCGAGAAACAAGCTTTGCTCGTTGTTTTACTCCAAAGCGGTGTTGTTCATCTAAGATTACTAATGCTAGATTTTTAAATTTCACTCCTCTGGTTTTAGAAGTTGCAGAATTTGTTTTAGTGGTTTTTTTTCTTTCCCCGGCAATTAAAGCATGTGTTCCGATTAAAATGTCTATATCGCCTTTTATTGTTTTTTCCAGCAATTTTTTTCTGGAGATTTCTATTGTTTCATTTTTAAATCCCGCTTTTTCGCGGTAAGGAAGGAGCGAGATGAATTTATCTTCTTTTCCAGTTAAAAGCCCGATATTTATATTAAAATTTCTTAAGAGTTTTGAGGTTTCTTGGAAATGTTGTTTTGCCAGAATTTCAGTCGGAGCCATAAAAGCTACTTGATATCCGGCTTTAACAGTATTTAATGCCGCTATTATTGCCACTACAGTTTTTCCTGAACCCACATCTCCTTCCAATAAACGATTCATTGGATGAGTTTTTTGAATATCTTTTAAAATTTGCCAAGCAGATTTTTTTTGCGCATCAGTTAGTTTAAATGGAAGAGAATTGACTAATTTTTTTACTACTTTTAAGTTTAAAGGGATAGATGCTGATTTTTCTTGAGCGATTTTAAACTTTTCTCTTAAAACCGCTAACTCAACAAGAAAGAGTTCTTCAAAAGAAAAACGCTGTTGAGCTTTTTTTGCTAAATCCAAAGAATCTGGAAAATGAATTTGCCAAATAGCTTGATTTATTGGGAGAAATTTATGTTTAATGATTAATTCTTTCGGTAAAATTTCAGGAATTTTATGTTTGAATTTAATTAAAAGTGATCTTATAATATAACGAAGCCAGCGAGAAGATAATCCCTCTGTTTCTGAATAAATCGGTATAATTCTTCCTGTATGAATAAGATTTTTTTTTCCGATTTTTTCATACGAAGGATTAGTAAAATAGGCTCCATCTTCTCCTAACACTACTTTTCCCGCTAAGCAAACATTATCTCCTGTTTTTAAAGTTTTTGTTAAATATGGTTGGTTAAACCAAACTATTTTTATTGCCGAACTTTCATCCTTTACTATCGCATAAGTTAAAATCATTCTTTTTTTCCAAGTTCGACTGTTTTTAATTTCCAGAATTTTTCCTTGAATACAGCAAGTTTCATTTAATTTTACTTCAGAAATAGGGATAATATTTGAAAAATCTTCGTAACGATAAGGGAAATGATACAAAATATCTCTTACGGTTTTAATTCCCATTTTTTTTAATCTTTTTTGATAGGTAGTGCCGATTCGAGGAATTTGTTGTATACTAGTAGAAAGATTCATAAATAAATAAAATATATTTTGAGGATTTATTTAATATATTTGTGGTTCTCTTAATTTAATTTTATACTAAAATAGCTGATAAACAAATAATAAAATATAATATATATGATGAAATTTTATTCTATTAACATTAAAGGAACTAATAGAAGTTTATCTTCGCTGATAAGTCAAGCTTGTATTAAAAAAAAGATTAAATATATTGAACTTGATCCAACCACCTATGATTTTTCAAAAAAAATATATTTATCTAAAAATGATTTTCTTTACACTATTAATCCAAAAGGAAAGTCAAAAATATTAGAGAGATTTTTGCTTAATGATAAAGTAATTACTTTTTATAAGTCATATAATCGCGCATTATGTTCATATCCCCATTCCTCGTTTATTCATGAAAAAATAGGAATTTCAATACCTAAGACTATATTCGGGATTACTAAAGATAGAAAATTATTAAAAAAATATATTACTGAATTAAACGGATTTCCTATAATCCTTAAAAGTATAAATGGTTCCCATGGAATAGGGGTAGTGAAGGTTGATTCTTTTTCTTCTTTGGTTAGTATAGTTGATTATTTAGTTTCTATCTCTGTTGATAAAAATTTTATTTTAAGAGAATTTATAAGTCCGTCTGGAAATAAATGTTATTCTTACCGTTCTGTAGTATTAGGAGGCAAAGTAGAGATATCTTACATAAATCAATCTGTAGAAAAAGATGACTTTAGGTCAAATATAAATCAAAAAGAGAGAAAAAGAAAGATAATAAATTTGCCAAAGAGTCAAGAGAATCAAATTGTAAAGGCAGTAGAAGTATTAGGGCTGGATTTGGGAGCAGTAGATTATATAATTGATAAAGCTCAAAATATAAAAATTTTTGAGGTGAATTTCCCTTTTGATTTTTCGCCTATTGTTCAAGATTTAAAATATCCAATCTGCGATAAAATGATTGATTTTTTAATAGAAAAGTCTTTACTGCGTTAAAATTGTTTAAGGTTCAACCTTAAACATACCTTAAATATATAATTATGTCTACTAAAATCATTAAAACCAAGAAGTTAGCTTGGGTTGATATTGAAAATCCCAGCGAGAGGACGATGAGAAGCTTAAGAAAAGAGTATAATTTTCATCCTTTGGATATAAAGGATTGTTTAGGTGTAACCCAAAGGCCGAAGATTGATGTTTATGATAAATATATTTTTTTAGTTTTGCATTTTCCTGATTATAATCAGAAAACTAGACGAATAATAATAAATGAATTAGAAATATTTTGCGGAAGGAATTATCTTATCACGGTTCATAAAGAGAAATTAGCGGTAGTCAGTAAATATTTTTCTAATTGCAAAAAAAATTTAAAAATAAAGCAAGAAGTTTTTAAAAATGGTTCTGGTTATCTTTTATATAAACTGCTTGATGTTATATTTAGCACTTATTTTCCAGCTATAAATCAAATAGGCAAAGACATTGCAGAAACAGAGGAAGAGGTTTATGAGGGATTGACCAAGGTTGCTGTTCAGAATTTAGCTACTTTAAGGCGGAATATTTTGAATCTTAGGCGATTGATAGAGCCCCAGAGACTAATTCTTAATATCTTAGTTCAATTAAAAAGAAAATTTTTAGCCGAGGAATTAGATGTTTATTTTGACGACATTAGAGATAGATTAGAAAAAATTTGGGCTATATTAGAGACCGATAGAGAAACTATTGAAGGATTATACGCTACTAACGAATCTTTATTATCTTATAGAACAAATGAAATAATAAAAATTTTAACCATTATTTCTGTGGCGTTGCTGCCTTTGACTTTGTTTACCGGTATATATGGAATGAATATTTCTGGATTGCCTTTTGCCGACCATCCTTTCTCGGTTTGGGTAATTTTTAGCATAATATTGTTAGCTATCGCCTTATTTTTGGGTTATTTAAAGAAGAAGGATTGGATATAATAAAGAAATCTCAAATATCAAATCTCAAATCTCAAAACTAAATAGGCCTTCGGAGGATTATCAAAGTTGAACTTTGATAATCCTCCTCAACCTTATAAATATCTATAAATATCTATAAATATCCTTATATAAAATCATCTTCTAAAAATTGCGATCGCATAAATTAGAAGATGAAAGGATTGATTTAGTTTTTAGATATTTTAATTTAGATGTTTAAATGTTTAACTTGCGGTCAATGTAAAGTTAAAGAGAGTTAGATATCAATTAAAAAGGTTCGTATTTTATTTATTCGTTTTAATTTTAATTCGTCTAGTATTCGGTAAAATGAATATTACCTTTATTGGTATGGCAGGAGTTGGCAAGAGCGCAATAGGAAATAAATTGGCGCAAGAGTTAAATTATAAATTTGTAGACATAGATAAGCTTATTGAAAAAAAATTTAAATTAAAATTACAGGAGATAGTAGATAAATTTGGAGAGGATAAATTTTTAAAAATTGAAGAAAATGAGGTTTTAGGATTAAGAAAGATTAGTAACTGCGTGATTTCGCCGGGAGGAAGCGTAATATATTCTCCAAAAGCAATGGAATTTCTAAAAAGAAATTCGCTTATAGTGTTTCTGAATAGTCCTTTTGAAACTATAAAAAACAGGATTAAAAATCAAAACAACAGAGGATTAATTGGTTTAAAGAAAAATAATTTAAAAAACCTTTTTGATAAAAGGTTTCCTTTATATAAAAAATACGCTGATATTATTATAGAAATTCCTGAAAATTTAGATATTGACAGTGCGGTAGGGAAGGTAAAGGAGAAGATATTTGATATATGCCCTTAGGATTAGTTTTAGTTTACACTAGACTTTTTATGCCCTTGAGAGGAGTCGAACCCCTATCACAAACTCCGCAAGTTTGCGTTCTGTCCGTTGAACTACAAGGGCAAAAGCTGTTTGAGATATTTGGAAATATTTAACGATGTTTAAAATATTTTAATAATATCTAAGACTAAGAATATCATGAGTTTTGTTTAAAATCAAACTAATGTATGGAATGCTAACATTTTGGAGAATCCGATAGATAAAAACAAAAGGAAGAGCATAAGCCACTCTTTATTTCTTTCTTCTTAATTTTTTTAATTTTTTCTTTTTTCCTTGTTTTTCCTTTCTTTTCTTTTTTTTCTCTCTTTTCTTTCTTAATATTTCCTCCTCCCCTTTTTTTATTTCCTCCTTCTCCTCTGGAGGGGGAGGATTAAGGAGGGGAAGGAAATAAAAAAAGCTGATAAAATTTCTTTTATTGATTGCAATCTCTAATCTAATAAGTTTATCCTAGTTTAGGAGATAATCAGCTTGTTGAGAGTTTATTTAAAAGGATGCTTAAAAGTGTTGGAAATACAAAAAATGCAAAAATTGACAGAAATATAACTTTAGGTAGAATTAAAGAAGACCTTAATATAATCAAAGATATCAAAGATATATTTTAATTTTAGGAGAGGTGGCTGAGTTGGTCGAAAGCGGCAGGTTGCTAACCTGTTATAGGGTGTAATAACCCTATCCAGGGTTCGAATCCCTGCCTCTCCGCTATCCTTTGCTAAAGCTACGGAATAGCATGGCTATCCTTCGTGAAAGCTAC
>CAYUHA010000016.1:0-12390 GCA_964444395.1 uncultured Candidatus Saccharibacteria bacterium
CTGAGGATATTAAAAGAACCTGCAAGGAGGCTAAAAAATACAATTTTAGGGCAGTTTGTGTTAATCCGGAGTGGGTGAGATTGACAAAGAATGAGTTAAGGAATACTGATATAAAAGTAGTAGTTTTAGTTGATGCTCCAATGGGGATTAGTTCTCATAAGGAACGAATGAAGTCCTGCCGGAAAGCAAAAAAAGACGGAGCAGATGAGCTTGATGTAGTAATGAATATTGTAGATTTGAAATATGAAAAGTATGATAAAATTCTTAAAGATTTGAAAGAGATTTGTAAAATTCTTCCAACTAAAGTAATTATCGGTTCTGGTTATTTGACTGATGAAGAGATTAAAAAAGCATCAATACTGGTGAAGAAAGCTAAAGCGATTTGTGTAAAAACAGCAACATTTAAGGATCCGTTAGAACATCGAGAGCTTAAAGAAAAAGCAAGGCATTTAAAGATAATGAAAAAAAGCGCTCCGGGTCTTTTAATCAAGGCTGCAGGCAAGATTAGGAATTTGAAAGACTTGAAAGCAATGTTGAAAGCAGGTGCAGATATTGTTGGAACAAGTAGTGGGAAGGAAATTATGAAGGAAATCAAAAAATAATCCCAAATATTAGAGTTCAAATGTCAATTCAAATTTTAAATGTTAAATCTAAAAAATAAAGATTTAAGATTTTAGGTTTAGTTTTAAGTTTTGTGGTATTTGAGTTTTGAGTTAATTTTATGTATCAACCAGTAATTGGCTTGGAAATCCATGTGGAATTAAAAACTAAGAGCAAAATGTTTTGCTCTTGTTTAAATAATTCCGACGAGAAAGTTCCTAATGTTAATATTTGTCCCATTTGTATGGGCCACCCCGGAACTTTGCCGACAATTAATAAAGAGGCAGTGAAGAAAACAGTAAAAACCGGTTTAGCTTTAAATTGTCAGGTTTTAAATTATTCTAAATTTGATAGAAAAAATTATTTTTATCCAGATTTGCCAAAAGGGTACCAGATATCTCAATACGATATGCCGTTATGTAGAAATGGCTTTTTAGAAATTCCAGCTGTTGGAGAAACTGCCGAAGTGAAAAACTCAGAGCTTAAAGCTTCCGCCTTCGCCAAGGCTTCGGCGGGCAGGCAAAACTTAAAACTACAACCCAAAACTCAAAAGTTTAAAAAAATACGCATTAGAAGAGTACATTTAGAAGAAGATACTGGTCGGTTGATTCATTCCGAGAGAGGAAATTATTCTTTGGTGGATTTTAATAGAGCAGGCGTTCCACTGATGGAACTGGTAACAGAACCGGATTTAAATTCGGCTGAGCAGGCAAGGAAATTTGCTGAAGAGCTGCAATTAATTTTGCGTTACCTTGGAATTTCTGATGCTGATATGGAAAAAGGGCAGTTGCGAGTGGAGGTAAATATATCTCTTCAAAAAGTTCCAAAACAGGCGCAGAGTAAGGCGCGGAATACTTTAAAAAAAGGATTGGGAGTAAAAGTTGAAATAAAAAACCTAAATTCTTTTAAAGCAGTAGAAAAGGCAGTTGAATATGAAATTGAGAGGCAAACGAAAATTTTAAAACTAGGCAAAAAGGTTATTCAGGAAACTCGGGGCTGGGATGTGGTTAAAGGAGTAACTGTGAGTCAAAGAGAAAAAGAAGAAGCTCATGACTACAGATATTTCCCAGAACCGGATTTACCTCCTTTGCATTTTACCCCTGTTCAGCTTCAAAAAATTAAAGCAGAGATTCCTGAATTGCCATTAGCAAGACGAAAGAGGTTTGGCATAGAATATAACCTTTCAGATAAAGAAATAGATATTTTTGTGAATTATAAAGAGCTGGGAGAATATTTTGAAAAAGTAATTTCTGAATTAAAAGATTGGGTTAAATCAGTAGAATTTAAAACAAAAATTTCTAAACCAGAAGAAAATAAACTAATTAAGCTTGCTGTGAATTATATTCTTACTGATTTTTTAGGATTATTAAAAGGAAGAATGTTTACCCAGAAGGATTGTTTGATTACTCCTGAAAATTTTGCCGAGTTTATTACTTTGATTTACAAGGGAGAGATTTCCAGTAAAATTGCTAAAATAGTATTAGAAGAAATGTTTAAAAAGGGCGCTGATCCTTCCCAGATTATTAAAGAAAAAGGATTAGTTCAGTTAACTGATGAAAAAGAAATTGAAAAAATTATTAAACAGATAATTTTAAAGAATCAAAAAGCGGTTCAGGATTATAAAAAAGGAAAACAAAACGCTTTTCAGTTCTTAATAGGGCAGGCAATGTCAGCTACTAAAGGGAAAGCCAATCCTTCAATAGTAAATAAAATATTACAGAGAATTTTAGAATAAAGAAAAGGAGAATTAGAATAAAGAAAAGGAGAAGATTAATAGATTCCTTTTCAAGGAAGTTTGTAAAATTTCCTTGAATAATCGCGAGAATCTAATCTTCTCCTTATTTATTTACTATCTTAAATCTATTTTCTCGGCACACGGCCGTGTGCCGAGAAAATAGATTTTTATTTTTATAATTTATCGTTTTGTGTCTCATTTATTTTCTTTTAGAAATTTATTTACTAATTTTTCTTTTTGTTTTTAATTTTTTATCCATTTAATTCTTTTGTCTTTTTTAAACCAGGTCATTTGGCGCTTAGCAAAATGTTCAATTTCTTTTTGAAGTTTTTCTATCATTTCTTTGTAATTAATTTTATTCTGCAGGTAATAAGCTATCCATCTATATTCTAATCCAAATTCTTCTAATCTTTTCCAAGAGAGGCTGCTTTTTAACTTTTTTATTTCAGCAAGCATTCCCTTTTTAAATCGTTTTTTTAATCTAATTTTGATTAATTTTTTAAGTTCTTGGGGAGATTTTTTGATACCGATTATTAAAATTTTAAATTTAGGAGTTTGTTTTTTTAAAATCGGAATTGGTTTCTTAGTTTTAATAATGATTTCTAAAGCTCGTATTATTCTTCTTTTATTTTTCTTTTCAATAGTTTTTGCTCTTCTGGGGTCTAATTTTTCAAGCAGTTTAAAAAGTTGTTCAATATTCTTTTTTTCAAATTTGGTTCTTAATTTCCAATCAGGTTTTATTTTAGGAAAAATAAGTCCATCTATTACTGCGCTGATATAAAAACCGGTTCCTCCACATAAAATCGGAATTTTATCTTTTTTAAAAATTTCATTAATTGTTTTTAAAGCTAATTTTTGATATTGGACTACAGTGAATTTTCTTTTTGGGGAAGCGATATTTAAGAGATGATGAGGAATGCTTTTCATCTCTTTTTTGGTTATTTTTCCGGTTCCGATATCCATTCCTTTATATACCTGTCTTGAGTCCGCGGAAATAATTTCAGCTCCGTTTATTTTAAATTTTTTTTTAACCCGATTTGAACAAAGCCAAAGAGCTAGTTTTACCGCCATTTCAGATTTTCCTGAAGCAGTAGGACCAAGGATTACAATTAGTTTTTTCATAATTTGAGAATGTTGAGTAATGTCTAAATTTCAAATTTAAATAATAATTAAACAGTTCCTTTTAATCCCCAGGACAGGGCGTCAACGACTTTTGCTTTTACAAATTTGCCGATTAAATCCTGCAGTTTATAACTCGTCTGACCGTATCCATCTGACTGAATCTCTGGCAGAGAAGTAACCTGTAACTTAATTGTTTTATAAGTTATTGTTTTACCTATTAAAAATCCATTTATTTCTTTTTCAACCAAAACATCAATGGTTTTTCCAATATATTTTTTATTATTTTCCAAAGCAGTTTGTTTTAAAATTTCTGTTAAAACTTTTTCTCGTCGTTTTTTTTCTTGATAGGGGACATTATCTTTCATTTTGCCAGCAGTAGTGCCTGCTCTTGAAGAATATTTAGCGATATAAGCCATATCAAATTTGATTTCTTTGAACAATTTTACAGTATTTTCAAACTGTTTTTTTGTTTCTCCGGGAAAACCAACGATTACGTCAGTAGAAATAGTAATTTCTTTTTCTAATCCTTTACGGATTAAAGCGAATTTATTGCGAATTGTTTTAACTAAATCTTTATATTCTTCAATAGTATAGTTTCTGTTCATTTTTTTTAAGACATTATTGTCGCCTGACTGAACCGGCAGATTTAAATAAGGAGTTATTTTTTTGCATTTAGCTATAACTTCAATTAGTTTATCCGAGAAATTTTTTGGATTAGGAGAAGTGAATCTTATCCAAAAATTTCCAGAAATGTCATTTACTATTTTTAATAATTTGGCAAAATTTATTTCCGAGTTTTTTCGCGTAGATGTCTGTATTAATCTGCTTCTATAACTATTAACATTTTCTCCTAATAGCCATATTTCTTTATATCCCTTTTTTATTAAATCTTTTATTTCGTTTATGATTTTATTTGCAGGACGATGAAATTCGCGTCCTCTGGTATAAGGCACCACGCAGAAAGAGCAAAAATTATTACAACCAATGGATATAGGAACAAAGGCAGAAAAGTTGTTTGAATATTTAGGCTTAATTTCTAAATAACTGCTGTCTTCTAATTTTTGCCATGGCAATTTTTGGAAGATAGTTTTTTGTGATATAAGCGACCTAGAAGATGGTTTAGTCAGATAATGATGCCAGTTTGGTAAATTTTTTATATTTAAAATATAATCAAAATATTTGACGAATTTTTTTCTATCTTGTTCAAGAATGCATCCAGTTAAAATAGTTTTTAAATTTTTATTTTTTATTTTTAATTTTTTAAATTTGGGCAGAAGGCCATAAACTCTATCTACCGCTGATTGTCTGATTGAACACATATTAACTATAATTAAATCAGCCTCCTGAATTTTTGAGACTGATTGATAATTTATGCTTTCCAAAACCGCGGCAATTCTTTCACTATCATTTTTATTCATCTGACAGCCATAGGTAATGATATGGTATTTCATTTTGTATCGCTTTTATTTTTTATAAGTCGCTATTTTTCTATTGCAGGCTCTTTGTTTATTGGGGTTATCGGAGCAACAGGAGGCTGGATATTTTCAATAATTGGTTCTTTAGAATAAACTGGTTTTTTAATACAACAACATCCTTTGCCGATTCCTAAAATTCCTCTTTCAACTCTACAATCAGAAGTTTGGCCGATATTCACTTCATCTGATTTGCACTTTTCTACATCTGGGTAAATTGGCCAGCTTCTGCATATTCCAGAAACATAACCCAAAGATATACATTTTTCTTTACAATTTTTTTCTTTCTTTTCTTTTTTGCAAATACTATAGGATTTGCTTACTCTTTCTTCGATTAAGCCCGGACAACATTTTCGATTAGTTTGCCCAAAGGCAGGATTTCGGTTAACTCTTTCTCCTTCTTTTGCGCAAGAGAGAACTGGCTTAACTACTTCTTGCAGAGGTTTTTCTTTACACATTCCCTTGTAAGCAATTTTTACTTTGGCGATTTTTTCTGCAAAGCATTTATTAGAATAGGTTTTGCCGTCGATTCCGCAAACCGGATCCCAGAGAGTAATACAAACTACACTTTCTTCCGGCTTTTCTTTTGATATAGGCGTGCTAAGTTTCCCGCATTTGAAAGTTATACAACCTCGTGAATCTGTCAGTTTAATTATTTCTCCTTCGCATTTGGGTTTTTCTGGAATCGGGCAGACCATTATATTCGGAGGAGTAATTTTAGGAAATTCTTTTTTAAAGATTTCTTTTCTTTCTTCTTCAATTTTTTTTATCAAGTTGGTTTTTTCAAAAGTTCTTTGAGTTTTAGCTATAATTTGAGACAAAGCCATCGTATCTTTGTATGCTTCTGAAAAATTTTTATTCTCATAATTTTTCTTTGCGGATTCTAATATTCTTTTTGCAGATTCCTTTTCTTCTGCGTTTAATTCTTTTTCAATGAGCTGATTTACCTTTTTTTCTAAACCTTTGATTTGTCTAGAAACTTGTTCCGGTCCGATTTTTTTTATTAACATTTCTGCTTTTTTGTTGAGAATTTCAATATCTTGAGCTGGGACAGGAATTTTTTTAATTCTGATTTTTTGTTTTATTTCTTCTAATTTTTGAGGAGCTTCAATCATTTTAATTTTTCTTTTAATTTTTTCTGCTTCAATTTGCAAAAGTTTATTTGAGAATACTGGAGGGAGTTTAACTTCTTGAATGGTTTCCGCGGATACGGTAGTTCCGGAAGATAGAGCTTCAAATTTAGCTTTCCTTAATTCTTCATTTTTAGCGCCTTCAATTTCTTTTTTTATTTTTTCTAAGGTTTTCTTTTTTATTTCTTTTAAAAATTTTTCTTTTTCAGGAGAAATAAAGTCCTCTGCTTCTTTCAGGATTTCCAAAGTTTTAAAATCAGATTCTTGTTCAATTTTTTTCAGGAATTCTGTTCTTTCTTCCTTAAGGTTTATAGCTTCTATTTTTCTGCGAAATTTATCAAGAGCTTTATTTTTAACCTTAATAACTTCTGGAAGTAGTTCAGAGGTTAAGTTATTTTCTAATTCTTTAATAACTTTTAATTTTTTAATTTCTCCTTGTTGGAGATTTTTTAAATAATCCCTTTTTTTCTCATCGGTTTTAAACTTGATTAGTTTATGCTCAATCTTTTTTATTACTTTTTCTTTTCCTTGTTCGACTAGTTGACGAATTTTTGGAGAAAGTTCCATTTCTTCAAGATTTGAAACAATTTCTAAATGCCTTATTTCCTCCCCTCCTATTTTTTCTAAATATTCTTTTAAAATAGGGGTTTGTTTTTCTGGAATTTTAGTTAAATCGTTATGCAGTCTTTTTAAAGTATTAGCTTCTGCTTTTTGAATGGCAGGTTTTGCTTTTTCTGGGACCTTTTCCTCAAGTCGCATTAGGATTTCCAGATTTTTAATATTTTTAAGGTTGCTTCCTTTTTGTTCTTCAGCTATTTTTTCAATTTTTTCTTTGAATTGTTCTGGAGAGGCGATTTTAAGAGAAGTTTCGACGAATTTTTCTATTAAATTTTCCTTTATATTTTTTAATTCAGAACTTAACTCTGAAGGCAATTTTTTTTCTAAGTTATCTAATAATTTTTGATGTTTTAGATTGTTGTCTATTAATTTTTCAAAGAATTTTTCAGTTCCCGGTTTTTTAATAGTTAAATCTTTTTTTTCTACATAATTTTTTATTTTTATTATTTCTTTTTGATAATTTTTCAGCGCGGAAATATTTCTTTTATCCGAAGGATTTTTAGAAATCATCTTCTTTGCTTCTATTAACTTTTCATTAGCAAATTTTAACTTTAGCTCTACTTTTTTTACCGGATTAAAAGTAAAAAAGGATTGAACTCCTCGCTTTAGATTTTTTAAGAAATAAAAAGGATTAGAAGGCAAAAGCCGCGGTTCAGCGATTTTAAGGTCTTGTCCTTTGATATCCTGATCAAGGTTGACCATTTCAGTGACAGACGGTGAAGACAGGGACTCTTGAGCCGAGATGTTTAAAACAAAAGCCAGTCCTAAAAATATAGTAATAAGGATTAAAAAGAATTTGTTTAAATTAGACATAATTTGACGACTATTGATTATGATAATGAGAAAATATTTATTAATTATCAATAATCAATAATCATTGTTATTATTTATCAATTATTGATTTATTGAGAGTTGCTGCTCTTCAAAGACGACCTTTTTATTGAAGGAGCAGAGTATTAAAAATCGAAAATTATTTACAACTTTTTGTTTATTTCTATTATTGCTTTTTTAATAAATTTAGTCAATTTCATTAAGCCAATGTCGCCTTTTTTTCTTTCTCTTACTCTTACTGAATTGGTTTTTACTTCTTTGTCTCCGATTACTAATATATAGGGGATTTTTTGAATTTCTCCTTCCCTGATTTTTTTAGAAACTGTTTCATTCTCATCTTTAACTTGGAATCTAAAATTCATTGTTTCTAGTTTTTTGCCAATTTCATTTGCGTATTTTCTATGGCGGCTGCCCACTGGAACTATCCAAATTTGAATAGGGGAGAGCCACAAAGGAAATTCTCCTGCATAATGCTCTATTAAAACGCCGATAAAGCGTTCCAAGGAGCCAAGTAGGGCGCGGTGTATCATAATTGAGCGCTTTTTTTTGCCATTTTTGTCTATGTAATTTATTTTAAACTTTTCAGGCAGATTAAAATCAACTTGAATGGTGCTGCACTGCCAGGGTCTTCCTATTGAATCCTTAATTTTTATGTCAATTTTCGGTCCGTAGAAAACTCCTCCACCGGGATCAATTTGATATTTAAGTTTTAGTTTGTTTAAAGTAAATTTTAAAGCATTGGTTGCTTTGTTCCAAATTTTTAGAGTTCCGGCGTATTTTTCAGGGCGGGTAGAGAGGTAGATATCATAATCTTTAAACCCGAAAGTTTTTAAAATTTTAAGGCCGTGTTTTAAGATAAAAACTAGTTCTTTGTTTAAATCTTCGGGAGTGCAAAAGATATGAGCGTCATCTTGGGTAAATCCCCGCACTCTGGTTAATCCGTGCAGGACTCCTGATTTTTCATATCTATAAACTGTTCCCAATTCCATCCATCTAATAGGCAGGTCTTTATAACTTCTGATTTTTGTTTTGTAGATTTTTATATGGAAAGGGCAATTCATTGGTTTGATTAAGTACTTGTCGTTTTCTATTTCTATAGGAGAATACATAAATTTTTTATAAAAATCTAAATGACCAGAAGTTTGAAAGAGTTTAATTCTTCCAATGTGAGGAGTTCTAACTAATTTATAGCCATTTTTTAGGTGTTCTTTAATTAAAAAATCCTCAATAATTTGGCGAAGTAGTGCCCCTTTGGGGTGCCATAAAGGTAATCCCGGGCCTACCTCTTCATCAAAACTGAATAATTCTAACTTTTGTCCTAAAATTCTATGGTCTCTTTCTTCTGCTTTCTTTATTTGATGGAGATAGTCGTTTAATTCTTTTTTTGTTTTAAATGCTAATCCATAAATACGGGTTAGCATAGGATTTTTTTCATCTCCTTTCCAATAAGCCCCGGCTATTTTAGAAAGTTTAAAACCTTCCGGATTAATTTCTTTAGTTGACTTAATATGAGGGCCTTTGCATAAATCTATAAAATTTCCACTTTCATAAATTGAGATTTTTTCTTCTGGAAGTTCTTTAATTAAATCTAATTTGTATGGCTGGTTTTTGAAAATTTTTCTTGCTTCGTCTTTTGAGACTTTTTTCTTTATGAATTTAATATCCTGCTTAATTAACTCTCTCATTTTCTTTTCTATTTTCGACAAGTCATCAGGGGTTAACTTAAACTCTTGTTTTGAATTTTGGTCATTAGAATTTGTGATTTGTTTGGGATTTGGTGCTTGTGATTTGGGATTTACGATTTTGACTTTTCTGAAGTCAAAATCATAATAGAATCCATTTTCAATTACCGGGCCAATTCCAAATTTAGTTCCGGGAAATAGTTCCTGAACCGCGTAAGCCATAATGTGGGCTAATGAATGGCGAATGGTATCAATTTTTTGTTTCATATGGTGATTCGTAGTTAATAATTTCTTCTATTTGTTCACAGATTATTTTAGGAGTTTCGTCTTTTATATTTATTTTTCCCTGAATTAAGACAATTTTGTTCTCCTGAAAAATAACCGGATTTTGTTCAACAATAGAAGGAAAAGCTATTACTTCAATTTTATCAGTTAAATCTTCTAAACTCAAAAAAAGCATTGGTTTTCCATTTTTGGTTATAATTTTTTTTATTTTAGAAATAATTCCTCCTATTCTTATTCTTCTATTTAAAAAATTTTTATTGTTAATGGTTGATATTGATATGGTTTTTTTCTCAAGAATGTTTTTGTAGTCCTGTAAAGGATGACTGGAAATATAAAGTCCTAATAATTCTTTTTCCCAACTCAGCATTTCTGCATTAGAAGCGGGAGAAGCAGAAGGCAAAGAAGAGTTATTATTATTAAATTTTATCTTCTGTTTGCTATTAGGCAGAGCGTCAAATAATCCTCTTTGTCCGTTGGCTTTATTTCTTTGAATTTCTCTTCCTTTCTCTAAAAGCGTTTCTATATTGAGCAACAGTTGACCTCTTTCTCCTAAACGGTCAAATGTTCCTGCCTTAATTAAACTTTCTAACGATTTTTTATTTAAGATTTTTAGGTCTACTCGGGTAACAAAATCTTCTATGGATTGGAACTCTCCATTCTTTTTCCTTTCTTTTATAATTGCTTCTACCACATTGTGGCCTACATTTTTTATAGCAGTTAAGCCGAATCTAATTTGTTTTTTTGCTCCTTCTTCTTTTTTTGTTAAAGATATAGGCGGGGAAGATTTTTTTTCAATTACCGTAAAGTTTTTTTCGCTTTCGTTAATGTCCGGAGGAAGCACTTTAATTCCCATTCTTTGACATTCTTCAATCAAGAAAGCGATTCGTTCCACATCTGCTTTTTCAGAAATCAGAACTGCTGCCATAAATTCTACTGGATAGTGAGCTTTGAGGTAAGCGGTTTGATAGGCAATCATTGCGTAAGCCACAGAGTGAGCGCGATTAAAGCCGTATCTGGCAAAAGGTAAAATTCTCTCCCAAATTTTTTCGGCTATATCTTTTTTTATGCCGTTATTTATTAATCCTGTGATAAACTTTTCTTTTTGGTTAACTAACAAATTTTTTATTTTTTTACCGACTGCTTTTCTTAAAGTGTCTGCCTCAGCAGGAGAATAGCCGGCTAATTTTTGAGCAATCTGCATTAACTGTTCCTGGAAGATACAGATTCCTTGAGTGCTTTCCAAGATTGGTTTTAGTTTAGGATGCAAATATTCTGCCTTCTTTTTTTTATGTTTTCTTTGGATATAGTCAGGAATAAATCCCATTGGTCCGGGTCTATATAAAGCGATCATTACTACGATATCTTCAAACTGGGTTGGTTTTAATTGTTTAAGATATTTTTTCATTCCTTCGCTTTCTAACTGAAACACTGAAGTAGTTTCTCCTTTTTGTAATAACTGATAGGTTTTTTTATCATTTAAGGGCAGGTTTTCAAGTTTGATTTTGATTTTGTAATTCTTGTTAATAAGGTTTAAGGTATTTTCTATAATAGTTAAATTTTTCAACCCTAAAAAGTCCATCTTTAAAAGTCCTAAACTCTCAACAGAATTCATATCATATTGAGTAACGATATTTTGGTCATTTTGGGTGGGATGCTGTAAGGGGATACAATTTTCTAACGGTTCAGAAGAAATAACTACTCCGCAAGCATGAGTTGAGACATGTCTTACTACTCCTTCTAATTTTTTTGCTAAATTAATTAGCTTTTCTGCTTGTTGGTCGTTTTTGTAAACATCTCTAAATTCTTGGATTTTTTGCAGGGCTTCTTCTAGTGTAAAGCCAAAAGGAATCATTTTTGCGATTTTATCGCAGTAGCTATAAGTATATCCCAATGCTCTGCCTACGTCTCTAATTACTGCCCTAGCGGCCATAGTTCCAAAAGTAATAATTTGAGATACTTTATCTTTTCCATATTTTTGAGAAACATAATTTATCACTTCATCTCTTCTATGGTCAGCGAAATCAAGGTCAATATCTGGGAGAGAAACTTTTGCGCGGCCAGGATTTAAAAATCTCTCAAAAAGTAAGTTATATTTTAAGGGGTCAATGTTGGTGATATTTAATAAATAAGCAATTAAAGAACCGCCTACACTTCCTCTTCCCGGGCCTACTACAATTCCATTTTGCTTCGCCCAATTAACAAAATCTTGAACAATTAGGAAATAAGAACTAAGGCCGGCTTGTTTAATAATTGAAAGCTCGTAATTAAGCTGTGTTATTGCTTCTTTTTTATGCATTAAGCTGTATTTCTTTTTTAAGTTCTTTATACATAATTCTTTTAGATATTCGTCAGGATTTTTATCAGAGAGGAGAGGGAAATAGGGGAGCTTAGGTTTGCCCAATGTTAATTCAAGATTACAGCTTTCAACAATTTTTTGAGTATTCTCTATAGCTTGAGGGATATTTTTAAAATCTTTTTTCATCTGTTCAGGGGTTCTTAGAGAAAAGTCATCGGCTTTCATAGTCAGGCGTTCTGGGTCATTAGGATTCGCGCCAGTATTAATAAGCATTAAAATATCCTGCGCTTCAGCGTCTTCTGGTTTTAGATAGTGAACATCATTGGTAGCCACTAAAGGTATATTTAATTTTTTTGAAAGAAAAATTATTCCCTGGTTTGCTTTTTTTTGGCTTGGTAAATTTGGATGATGTTGGATTTCTAAATAAAAACTATCTCTGCCAAAAATTTTTTGATATTTTAGAGCAAGTTTTTCTGCTTCGTCTATTTTTTTAGATAAAATTAACTGAGGAATTTTCCCTTGAATACAAGCAGATAGGCAAATTAAACCATCGGCATACTGTTCTAATAAATCTTCATCTGTTTCTAAAACCGAAGGACTCAAACGTATATTCAGCAGT